>JBHHXE010000035.1:0-15869 GCA_046756865.1 Nitrospiria bacterium
GATGAAAAGAGCGCGCTCTTCAATAATATGCGCAAGTAACAGCATAACGAAACCGCTCCCCCATTCCGCAATTGCGGAATGAGAAACCGCCGATTCGCCTGAAAAGACTGCGTTATCGGCCAAAGGTCTCCTCACCGTACGGGTGAGTACGCCTCCGTCGCCCTTATGGCCTCTGGCCTTGTCTTTTAGACAACTTATGCGCTTTACCCCAAGAGCAATCGCTGATCCTGGGCCGTTACCATTCCTTGCGCCAGATACCCCTTTATGATACCTTTTTGATATATGTGGAAAGATCATGAAGGGAAAAGACTCCATACCTTTAAGAGTCGTTTATTCATCAAGTTTATCATCCCCTACACCTTCCTGATCGTGACAGTCCTTTCCCTGAGCGGGTGGTTTTTTTACAGCTTTGCAAAAAATGCCCTCGACGTAGAGCTCTCACGGCGTCTGGTCGGAATCGCTCACCTTGTCGCTGATTCAATCAACCCGAACTTCCTTCTGCGCCTCCAGCCGGGCGACGAAGATACCTCTCTTTACCGCCTCCTTTTAGGGAAGCTGTTAACGGTCAAAGAAGCAACAAAGATTAAAGACATCCATCTTTTTAACAGAGAAAATCAGGTCATGGTTGATCTCGACGAAACGCAGCGAATAGGCGAAGAGAACCTCCTCCTCGAGATTGATGCTCTTGAACTCGAAAAAGTGTGGGCCGGCGCAAGCATTTCATCCATTTTGTACCGTGGGGTGGACGGAAATTTTTACAAAGTCGGATACGCGCCGATACGAAACAGACAGGGTCAGATTATCGCAGCTGTCGGGGTCGAGGTTGGTGTCGATTTCATGTTGATTGTAAACCAGATCCAGGGACAGATATTATGGATCACACTCATCTGCGCTGCTTGTATCGTCCTTATCAGTTTCGTCCTCTCCCGATCGATGATCCATCCAATTCAAGGTCTTGCTACCGCAACAGAACAAGTTGGAAAAGAGGGCATCTACCCAAAGGTCGATCTCTCCCGGAACGATGAATTGGGTGATTTGGGAAATCACTTCAACCGGATGATTGATCAACTCAAGGTGAAGGATGACTTACTTAAAAAAATGTATCAGGAAGAGAAGAGCCGGGCGGAAGAATTAGAGGGTACCAGTCAAACCCTTCTAAAGAGCATCCCCAGCGGGGTTCTCGGCGTCGACCTAAAAGGGCATGTGACCTCCTGCAACCGGGCCGCTGAAGAGATTATGGGGATCAGCGCAGTCCAACTGACGGGAAAGGAAGTCATGGCAGGCTTAGGGCCATTTCAGGCATTGGGTAAAATTATCCTGACGACAATCAATGCCAAACGTGAGGCAAAGAGAGATGAGATTCTTATTGATGATCCCTCCTTTGAAGACAAACGGTGGATCGGCGTCGTGACCTCTCTCCTGCGGGACACTAAGGGGAAGCATATCGGCGCCACCGCCGTCTTTTCGGATATGACTGAGATTAGAAAACTTCAGGAAGAAATACAATTAAAAGAACAACTCGCCATGCTGGGGGAACTTTCTGCAGGCCTCGCGCACGAAATTCGGAATCCACTCGCCGCAATCCAGACACTTGTTGAAATATTTGCCCATAAGAGCAAAGGAAAAGAGGAAAAAGAACTGGCGGGAGAGGTCATCGGAGAAGTCACACATCTCAATCAATTCGTGACCGATTTTCTTCGCTTCGCCAGATCCCCCTCACTTCATCCGGAACCTACTCCTGTCGATGAAATCGTCAATGCAGCCCTTGGGGTCGCCATCCCTGACCTCAAAAAGGTAAATCTTACCATTGAAAGAAATATCCCAAAGGACCTCCCCAAAATACATGTGGACCCATATGAGTTCAGACGTGTTTTGATTAATGTCATCCAAAATGCCGTGCAGGCAATGCAAGGCAGCGGTGAATTGACAATCAGCTCAGAATTTTCTAATGATTGTGTCATACTAAGGATCCGCGATACCGGGCCCGGCCTTCAAGAAGACGAAATAAAAAAGATATTCCAGCCCTTCTTCACCACGAAGCAGGGCGGCACCGGTCTGGGCCTGGCGATCTCTCACCGAATTATCACTGGTCATGGCGGAAGCATCTATATGAAAAATAACGAGATAAAGGGAACATCCCTGTTTATTGAAGTTCCTATCCACACAGAAAGGAAAGTCACATGATTCGCATGTTTATTGTTGACGACAATGAGAAAATTAGACATTCTCTCGCCAGTTTTTTTTACGAGAAAGGCTACGAGGTTATTGAATGTTCGAGCGGAGAAGAAGCACTGGAACGGCTTCAGGAAAATGAAGCAGATCTGGTGATTTCTGATTTTCAGATGGGAGGTATGAGCGGTCTTGATCTTCTCCGGAAAATTAAAGAAAAGGCCCCTCTGACTCAGGTTATGATCATCACAGCGTTCGGGACCGTTGAAAGGGCTGTCGAGGCAATGCGCCAGGGGGCATTCGATTATCTGCTTAAACCTTTTTCTCTGGTTGAAATGGAAACAAAGGTTGAAAAGGCTTTAGAACAAAGAAGATTGCTCACCGAAAATAGATATTATCGGGAGACAATCCAGAACAACATGGGAAGGATCATCGGGCAGTCTTCCGGGATGCAGCAGGTCTACCGTCTCATTGAGAAGATTGCCCCAACAGCGACACCGGTTTTGATCCTTGGTGAGACCGGTACAGGGAAGGAACTGGTCGCAAAAGAAATCCATAATAAAAGCCCCCGCGCAGAACGCCCTTTTATCGCGATAAATTGCGGCGCCATCCCTGAAAATCTGATTGAGGCCGAACTTTTTGGCTATGAAAAAGGGGCCTTTACGGGGGCGGCCACTTCAAAGAAGGGTCGATTCGAAATGGCGGATGGAGGCACACTTTTTCTCGATGAGATCGGGGAACTTCCCCTCCATCTCCAGGTTAAACTTCTCCGATTCATCCAGGAACAAGAATTGGAACGCGTCGGAGGAACTAAAATAATCAAGGTAGACAGCCGACTCATCGCCGCTACGCACCGCGACCTGAAAAAGGAGGTTCAGGAAAAACGCTTTAGGGAAGATTTATTTTACCGAATACGTGTCATAGAGATTTGCCTCCCCGCACTTCGTGAACGCGGAGATGACATTAAGGAATTGAGCATGCACTTCTTAATGAAGATTAACCAGGAGCTTCACAAAAATGTGCAGTTTCCTCCTGAAATCATCGATCTCTTTTCAGCCTATCCCTGGCCCGGAAATGTGCGTGAACTCGAAAATATAGTGGAAAGGGCCGTTGTCCTGGCGGATAGCAATACAATTCAGCTTGAAGACCTCCCCTCAGAGCTTCACTCCATTCCGGCACCTGAGAAACCATCTCCACAAACAGGGCCGCAAAGTATGACAGAACGGATCGAAGAAATGGAACGTGAAATAATCCGAAAAACAATGGAAGAGGTTGAAGGAAATCAAACGAAGGCCGCCAAAACGCTTGGTCTTCACCGAAGCTCACTGCAATATAAACTGAGGAAGTATGGCCTGTTGGGTTGACTCATTGAAGAACCCCGCCTGAGCAGGACAAGGCTTGCGCTTACAGTAAGTGTTCAGGAGGGCTCCCGCTTACGCGGAAACCCTCCTGCTCTCTTCGTGGAATACAGATCTTTTGTTTTAATCTTCTCCCCGTGAGCTTCCACGGCCACGCTGACGATGACGGTCCTCTCCACGAAGCTCAGATAAGCCGGCACGAAGATCATCTTCAAGCCTATCCCGACCATCACGCCCTCGATTCCTTCTTCTTCGATGGCGGCTTTCTCCCGAATTTCGGTCACCATCATCACTTCCACGCCTGGAGAAGTCTTCCGAGTTGTCGTCTGGAAGACCATCTCCACTAAGCTTGACCCCATTCTCGTTAAGATCATCATTTTTCGCCTCAGAACTGTTATCCTCCGAGTTGTCATCTATCCTGTCTCGATCATGGCTGCTTAGCTTCTGGCCTTCATCATTTAGATCATCCGGGTGGTTCGCAAATGCTGAAGTCGTTCCAATGAGTGCAAAAATTATCCCTGCTGCCAACATCATTTGAAATCTGAATCGAATCATATATTCTACCTCCACGTTGTTTATTTCATCCTGGTGAATGTCTCCCTATTAAGACAGTGCAAACTAAATGCCAAGTGGAAACCTCAACATTTTGCCTTTTGACCAAGAATACAAGGGGAATTCTGCTCGAAAGCTGGCAATTCCACTGACATTTTTTAGCATTTCGTTGGTGAAATGTGGAAAATCTCCCCGGAAAAGACAGCCTGAATATCAGGCGCTTAAGATTAATCTGGAACTTTGGAAAATGGGGATTTAGCCCATTAAAGGGGGAGGCGACTACCCCCTTAATGAATGTTCAGAACCGGTATGCGGCTGAGAAAGAGAGCAGCACTTCGTCAAACTCTACGAACCGATCAGTGGACTCCCGCCAAAGGTATTTAAGCCTGAAGCGGAGTGTCACTTTTGGGCTTGATCGATGGCGAAGGCCAACAAGAAATTGATGATTTGTATCCTTCCGGTTAAAATGGAAAAGGTCGTTCGTATTGTTTGTTGTATAGATTTTTCTCCGGACCCGGTAGCGAACCCGGAGCCTGCTCAAGTGACTCACCGGATAACTGGCCTGAAGAGAAAAGACATCCGCCCTGTAGGAGATATCATCCTGGCGAAATCCACCTGGGGCTGTGGAAGATGGCACCCGGCCTCCCCGTGCCTGCCCCGATTCAAGAGAAAGATCCACCAAAAAGCGCCAAGTCCGGTCCGGACGAATAAACTGCGGAAAGCCAACTTTAAACAGTTTAGTGTCCTTTGCTGCAAAGGTCGCATTGTAATTGAGCTGATCATATGAAAAAGAGAGTCCGCTGTTCCATGTCCGGGTTAGATCCCGGTCATAAATTGCAGAAAACCCATAAGACCCTAAAGTAACGGGCGGGCCAATACTTTCATCCTTATCCAGGGGGGCGGAAGGAGAAATCTGCACAAAAAAGCTTCCATAATCTTTTTTCCCAAAAGGCCGATCCGCCCCGACTTCAAAAAAAGAATAACTCAATTCCGAATTGCCCAGATAACTATTGTGAGCGGCCAGGGTACTCCATCGAACCAGATCCGGACGATAATTCAGGGTCAGAGAAGACACCCAGACCATGTCGGATTCCTCCTGAATATTATCCTGGAAGATATTGCTGTCATACTCAAGTCCGGTTTGAATCTCCCCAAATAACCTGGGCCGGTCTGCTTCTCCTCCCTTCCCCTTCGATGGAGACTTCGCCCACGAGGGCTTTCCCTGACTAAACACCGCAGAAATCGCAAGACTAATAAAAAAAGCCTTAAAAACCCATTTCAACTTAATATGTCTATTCATAAATTATTGTTTTATCCTCCCAATACTTATAAAGTATCTTAACAGGCAAAAATTTAAGCAAAACCCGGGCCGTATAAGGCCATCCCTCCTAGTCTACCAAGGAATTCACAGGCGTCAATAATATGAACCGCTTACATGATATTTTGAAGGAACGGCCCTGTAAGGACGAGGATGCACACAGTATCCACGGTTAGCAGAAAAAATATTATCTCCTTCCACCCCGGGAAATTTGTGCCCACCCTTTCTTGACAGGATTATCTCTCATGAGGTAACCTCACGCTCATGGAAGAAAGAAGACAATCAAACCGGATACCGCTCCACCTACAGCTTGGACTCCTCCAAAAAGAGACAAATCAAGCGTTTCAAATTCTACGAGGAAACATCAATGAAGGGGGAATCGGTGGCTATTCGCGGGATACGGTTGAGGCCGGAGACGAGGTATCAATCCGTATCACTTTTCCTCAACGCGAAGGAAAAGACGCCTCTGAAATGATCACCGGAAAGACAATCTGGGCGCACAGGGACGGTAACTTTATCGCCTTTGGGATCGCCTTCTCCCAATTTGACTCAAGCACACATCCACATCTAAACACCTACCTGCAGTACGCCGCCCAATTCGAATAAAGAGTTTATTCAAATAAGCGGGTCACGCCTGAATGGCAAAACAAATAAATTTATTTACGATGTAGATTTATCGGTCGTGGCAAATTAAACAAAGTGTCGCGGAAGGAACCCTGAGGAAAGGACGAACCTTTTCACTGTGTGGGTTATGGCAGCTGTCACACTCGACCCTCCCTGAGGATGTGCGAACGAGCGTTGAGAGATGTTCAGCCGAAGAAACATTTTTTACCGGAAGGTCCAGATAGGAAGAAGTTCCCGATGTCGGCAAGGTAAACCCCCCGACGTCCCGGTTTGGAAGCGCCCAATACCGGGAACGGGTAACGGTCGGGTTCACTGGAACAAATCCGCCCAGCGGCTTTCTTGGATAAATGATAGAGATCGGATGATCGACGCGGCTCAGAGGTGGCGCTTCTCTCGCTCCGGATGAACCTGTCCAGGGAATATTTCCAGAGGCAGCCACACGCGGATTCCCTACATTGATACCATGCATGTCTTTACCCAAGGCACCATCGTGGCAGGCGAGGCAAACCAGAGACGAACCTGCAGGGTGATTGTAGGCCCGTTTATTCAAAGGCAGATTCGCGGCGATGTCAAACGGCTTCGCGCCCCGTGAATTCCACAGCGGAGGAGAAGGAATCCTCTTCTTGCCCGTTCCCGAAGCGGAGAGCGTACCTTTCGCAGAACCCTTATCTTGCTTCTTTGATCCGAGAGAGGGGATAGACCCTGTATGACAAACCCTGCAAACATCGGATGAGGCAAGTGAGGGAGAAATGAGGTTGTGCTGTGTTTGATACACATCATCTAGTGAAGCGGCACTGGATAAAACAGCCATCGATGAAAAAAGATAAACAAAAAAAATTACAGTGCAGGTGTTTTTATTCATCTGGAACATCCAATCTTCTCCCGGACAATCCCGGCCAATTCCTGCGCCATTGTTGAGATTTTTTCTTTGTCCTCCCCTTCTATCATAATACGGAGGAGAGGCTCCGTCCCAGAATATCGAATCAGGATCCGTCCAGTGTCTTTTAACTTTTCTTCGCAGGAAAGAATGGCTTTTTGAATCTCCGGAACATCTTTAAGCTCCTCTTTTTTCTGAACCTCCACATTCAGCAAGACCTGTGGGAGGGGGCTCATACACGCCATAAGTCTGGAGACCGGCTCACCTCTTCTTTTCATCAGAGAAAGGAGTTGCAAGGCCGTAATCAGTCCGTCGCCCGTTGTATTATAATCGAGGAAAATAACGTGGCCCGACTGTTCACCCCCCAGGTTGTAGCCCCCCTTCATCATCTGCTCCAGGACATATCGATCTCCAACAGGCGTTCGAAGAACCTGTATTCCCTTCTCCCGGAGCGCAAGCTCTACCCCCATGTTGCTCATGATCGTCGTAACGAGGGTTGCTCCTGCCAGGGCCTTCTCCTGATGAAGGGCATCCGCAAAGGCCACCAGAAGGGCATCTCCATCAACAATCCTGCCGGTTTCGTCAACGAAGAGGGCCCGGTCGGCGTCGCCATCGTGGGCAATGCCGATGTCGGCCCGATGATCAACCACCGCTTTCTGTAAATTTTTCGGGTGCTGGGTTCCGCAGTCGAGATTGATGTTGGTCCCATTAGGGCAGTCGCTGAGAACAATAACATCGGCCCCTAATTCTCTCAGCACGGTCGGTGTTGTCTTGTATGCGGCTCCATTCGCACAATCAACAACAATTTTCATCCCCTGGAAATCGAGCCCTTTCGGCAATGCGTTTTTTACAAACTCAATGTATCTCCCCTCAGCATCGTCAATCCGAAAGGCTTTTCCGATCTCACCGGCTGTAGGACGAATCGAGTCGATTTCACCGGAAAAAAGGAGCCGCTCTATCTCGAGTTCCATTTCATCAGGAAGCTTCAATCCATTTCTGGAAAAGAACTTGATTCCGTTGTCCTGAAAGGGGTTATGAGAAGCAGAGATGACAACGCCTGCATCAGCCCGCAGGCTCCGGGACAACAAGGCAATAGCAGGGGTCGGGAGCGGGCCGACGAGGAGAACATCCACCCCGAGCGAACAAATGCCCGAAACCAGAGCAGACTCCAGCATATACCCGGAAAGGCGGGTATCCTTCCCGATGACAATCCGGTGACGGCCTGCCTTGTACTTGAAGATATGGGCCGCGGCACGGCCCAGCTTCATGGCCGTCTCAACCGTCATCGGCTCAAGGTTGGCAATCCCCCGAACACCATCTGTACCAAAGAGCTTTCGCATAGGCCAGAATGCTCCCCTGTCTTCTCAGGCAACTTGACAGATTAATCCGGGTCCATCCGGGTACTCCGTGGACCGCAGCCTGTTACCGACCACCATTAGTGAGAATGACCATCTCCTGAGTGAGAAGGACCTTCTCCAGAAGCCGCTTTGCGTAGCGTCTCCTCATCCACCTTGATCTTTGCCTTTTTCTTCAGCTGTTCGATCTCCCAGTTGATCATCACACCACGGAGGTTCTGAAGCTGGGCTTGGGAAAGTTCATCAAATTTCTTCGGATCCCTGCTTTCAACAACCTTAATGATATGAAATCCAAAAGCGCTCTGAACCGGGCCGCGAATCTCATCATTTTTCATTGCAAAGGCCGCATCAGAAAAGGGTTTGACCATCCGGTCCTTCGTGAAAAAGCCGAGGTCCCCTCCTCTTTCCTTGCTCGCCGGATCTTTGGAAACCTCCTTGGCCAGAGTGGCAAAGTCGGCACCGCCATCGAGTTTCTTCTTCGCCTCTTTTGCCTCTTCTTCCGTCGCCAACAGGATGTGATTTGCGTGAACCTCACGGAAATCAGCACGGTTCTTCGAATAGTAGGCCTTCATTCCAGACGGAGTCACCTTCTCCTTTGCAATTTGGTTGACCACCTCATTAATGACCAGTTCTTTTTCGATCTCCTCAATCCGGTCCAGGACGGCCTTGATCTTATTCAGACCCAGCCGCTTTCCTTCCTGATTTAATACCTCGCGGGCAACCATAATATCCAGCAATTCCTTTTTGCCTTCAAAGGTATTGAAATTTCCCTGCCCCTCACCGGTCAGGCGGCTCATTCTCTTTTCGAATTGTGCCGTAGATATAGAAACACCGTTCACATTTGCAACTTCGCCGCCAGCGTCGGCAAAAAGAAGGGATGCCGTCGAGGGTGAAAGCGCAAGAATAAACATCAACACTGTAACAAAAACTTTCCTTAAAACCATGCTATTCCTCCATGTAAAAAAATTTGTTGTATTCTACATCACTTGTGTGGGAAATATCAACGAATTTCCAGTTTAGGCACAACGAACCTGAACATTTTAGGAAAAAGACTTAATCTTGAATCGTTTCCAGAATCCACGGGAACTGAATGCTCCACCGGCTGAAAATCGACAAGTGCCAAGCCGGCCACTCCAAGCTCAATCGCTGATCTTGGTGATTTGCAATCCCTTTCCAGATTATGCTACTTAGTTTTATTTCAGGAAACACCTTAATGGTCCATACAGAAGCTCTGGAATATCTTTATCAATTGCAGCGTCACGGCATCCGACCCGGTCTTGAGCGGATGGATGCCCTGCTCACCCTCCTTCACCATCCGGAGCGTCAATTTCAGTCTGTTCATATCGCCGGAACCAATGGCAAAGGGTCGACTGCCGCGATGGCCGCGTCCGCACTCGTTCAAGGCGGGTACACGGTTGGACTTTACACCTCCCCCCATCTGGTCGATTTCTCCGAACGAATGACCGTTTCCGGAACGCCGATTTCACACGAAGAAATTGTCCAACTCACGGAGCGGATCTGTGAAATGATTAGATCCCGCTCGCCTCGACTTCTGGAAGAAATCTCCTTTTTTGAGTTTACAACAGCCATGGCCTTCCTTCACTTCTCAGAGAATAACGTGGATTTGGCCGTCGTGGAGGTTGGCATGGGCGGGCGATTCGATGCGACCAATCTCCTCTCGCCACTTGTCACCGGAATCACTCATATCGGAATGGACCATCAACAATACCTCGGATCAACACTTAAGGAAATCGCGGCAGAAAAAGCCGGGATCATCAAAGAGAATACGCCAACCGTCACCTCAGTTTCACAGCCTGAGCTGCTCTCTGTTCTGGAAGAAAAGGCCAATGCCGAAAATGCGTCCTTGATCCGCCTCGGCCACGAAATTCAACTCTCAGACATGGCCACTGAACAGCCAGCGCCATTTAGTACACCCCAGCGGTTTTTCTATGACGGACTTAAAGAACGATGTGTTGAATGCAGGCTCCTCGGGCGGCACCAAATCGAAAATGCCGCCGTGGCTATCGGCCTCCTGGAACAGCTCGGCCTGCGCGGCTTTCCTCTTTCCGACCAGGATCTCCTGGAGGGAATACGTCGGGTTTCCTGGGAGGGCAGACTGGAGATCATCCAAAAGCGCCCCCTGATCCTGCTCGACGGCGCACACAACCCTTCCAGCGCGGAAAGGCTGGCAGCATTCCTCTCAAATATAGATCCAGAACGGAGCGGGAAGCATTGGATGATCATCGGCATGATGTCTGATAAAAATATCCAGTCGGTTCTGTCTCCCCTGCTCCCCTGGCCGGATGCGCTTGTTATTTCCCGTCCCGAAATAAAACGGGCCGCTGATCCGAATCGAATTCTAGGCTGTTTTCACAGGCTCTCAAAAGGAAGCTCTGCAAGAAAGCGTTTTCCCTCCTGCACGGTTCGAGAGACCACTCATGAAGCCCTTGAGGAAATCAAGGCTCTCATCCAGCCCGGAGATACTCTGGTGATTAGCGGGTCACTCTATATCGTGGGAGAGGCCAAGGCCTTACTGGCAGGAACCACCCCCTCTCTGATTAGAGGATAGATGAGGCCGCGCCTCTACGCAGGAATAAGGAACATTCCAATCCCTCTCTCACACAAGACAATACTAAGCCGACTACACAAACAGCTTCCTGCGCCGCAGAAAACGTCATTCCTTCTCCTGATGTCGATAACCTTCATCATGATCTCCTCTTATCCCGCACAGGCGGCTTCACGCGAGGAGATTCACCTCACAGCGGACCGTCTCGAATATTTAAAAGAAAAAGACATTCTTTCAGCGGAAGGTTCGGTTGTAATACAACAGGGCCGCAGCGAGATAAAAGCCGATTCACTCCTCCTGGATAATACCATTGGGATGCTACGTGCCGCCGGAAATGTCTATTTCAGCGACGGTGAAAACCTTGCCGAAGCTTTTGAGGCCGAATTCGATATCAACACAAAGCTGGGAGCCTTACATCATGGACGTCTCTTTATCAAAAGTGACAACTATTACTTACGTGGAAAACGAATTGAACGAAGCGCACTTGACCGCTACGAACTCCATGAGGGCACATTTACGGCATGCAAATGCGAGAGGAATCCCGCGTGGCTTATCCGGACACAGCATCTCCGGATCTCTCTTGAAGAATATGTTGTCGCAAAAAATATTGTCTTCTATGCTAAGAATATCCCGATTTTTTACCTCCCATACATGATTTACCCCGTAAAGACAACACGGCAGACCGGACTTCTAGTCCCGCGCGCGGGCTACAGTTCTCGCTACGGCTTCCGATATGACCAGGATTTTTTCTGGGCAATTTCTCAAAACAAGGACGCGACCATTTCTCTTAAACATAAGGGAAGCAAAGGTGACGGACTGGGGGTAGAATATCGCTACATCCTGTCAAGCAAGTCAAAAGGAACCTTTCATGCGGACTATTTTCTTGATCGGGAGAACGATATCGGGCGTTGGGAGATCCGATATGGCCTTCAACATCATTTCACTAATAAAATCAAAGCCCTGCTTGATGCACGGTATGTCAATAAAGCGAACCACTTCCAGGATCTCTCCGACCGGACCGCTGAACGTGCCCTGCAAGAGGTTGAATCAAACTTTATGCTGACATATCAGGGGGAAGAATCCTACGCTTATCTTCTGGGCCGCTATACACAAAACCTCACAACGAACACCAGCAGTACAACGCTGCAGCGCCTTCCTGAAATCGGTTATTCCCTCAACGAACATCGCCTTGGCAGAATGCCGGTTTTCTTTCACTTTGAGAGCACTGCCGTCAATTTCTGGAGGAAATCGGGACTGAGCGCGAAACGTCTGGATGCCTACCCAAGGGTCTCGCTTCCCATATCAATCCCCTATGCCGGCACATTGACACCCTGGGCAGGGTTTCGCGAAACCTGGTACAGCCGGGGAATCAGCAAAGATCACACAATCAGCCATGAAATCGTCCCTAGCGGGATCACGCTGGAGAATCTCTTTTACCGGCATGGGAAGAGCATGACACATCTGATCTCCCCCACGATTTTCTATGAATATATTGAGGTTGAGGATAAAATGGATATCCCGCAATTTGATGAAATCGACCAGATCTCGAATCGAAATGCGGTCACAGCCTCAATATCACAGCGTTTTTTAACAGCCAATGGAAATGGCCTTCTGGAAGAAAAAGGATCGCTTCGCGTGACAGAAACCTATCGGATCGACACGGCACGCGCCTCAAATCCCCGCCCCTATTCCGACCTCCGTGGAGAATTGACACTAAACCCTTTCCCTTCTGTCTCAGTGGCCTTTGATTCTTTCTACAACCTGTATGATTCTCGTCTGACTTCCTTGAACAGTGATCTTCGATGGACCTTGAAACCATATGTAAATATTACAATTGGACAAAGATCGACCCGTGCCGGGTCAATTCCACAAAAAGGAGACCTCTTCAATCCCCTATATCTCGGGAAAACAGAAAAGGTTCCTACGGATATTTCCTTCTGGACAGGCTCCCTTCTCATCAGATCCCCCTGGGGCTTCGGGGCCGGGAACAAAACCTATTTTGATGCCGATGCAAGGGAGTTGGTTGAAATCGATTATGAAATATTTTATGAAGCAGAATGCTGGGGAGTTGTGTTAACTTATCTCGATTTCAAAGACCGGGATGAATTCGCCTTTTCAATCACACTTAAGGGGCTGGGGAAAATGAAATCCCGTCTGTTCAACAATTTATTCACCTCAAATACGGAGCCATAAGCTCACTCACTTTACTCTCTTATCGACGAGGGAAGGACTGGCATTCGGACATTTTTGGACACCGGACATTTACAGACATTCATAAAATACCCTTATTTATCCATTAGATTTATAACCTCTGCCAAACCGGAGGCGATTCAGTTCAACAGCTCCGCCCTTCCCTGCCCTTTCTTATGAATCCCCTTGCGGATAACCAGATTGCTCCCCCGGGCAAGTCCGGAGCGATAGGCATCCTTGCAGCTTCTTGAATAACTGGAGGAGGACCGGACCAGCCTCGGATTTCTTCGCTGGACAAAGGCCTTCAGTTCGGGATCTCCCTTCCAAATAAGTTTCCGCGATCTGCTTTCCCTCATGCGGCCTTCCAGCTTTTTATAAAACCCATCCAGTAGGCCGTAAATAAAGGTCCGTCGATGCCTGTTTTCCTTGACCTGTTCTTTCTTTTTATACGCAGTCCATAACAGCTCTGCGGTATTTTGAAGGTATTCATACACATACTCTGCCATCTCAATATTTTCCGGAGTCCCACTCAATTCCAAAACCCGACCACTCCGGTTATGATGCTGGTCATACCCGAAAGTCCAAACCGCCTCCACGAAAAAGAATCTGGAGAGAATGGCGCTGATGATAGAGCGGATGGGATTTCTTCTTCCCACACGACCGATTTGTTTATGCGTATACTTTCTTTCCTTTTGCGTTTCCAGTAATGACAGGTTATGTTTTAACAACAAGGCTTGAGCTTTGGCCATGGCGCTTTGCGCTTCATGCTTGTTCGCGCTTTGGGCTAGGGCCAGTAGTTTATTGACCTTGTTAATCACCCTGTGATTTTCCGGATTTACAGTGCCGTTCCTCTTCCGTTTAGCAAGCCACGGCTTCACACGGCCCGACGCAGAGGCATCAATGCCGTGTTCCAGACAAACCGCCTTGAAGGCCTCGCCGTGAGGCCTCTCCTCAAGAATACCTAAGACTTCCTCGACATACTGATGCGCCATCTCATGATAAAGGACCTCTTGGACATATTCCCATGTGTGATTTTGAATTAAAATAGCGCTGATGGAAAGCGATCGGTAGAAGCCGCCTTTCCATTGTCCAAGCATTCCTTTTGAGGATGAAAGGCAGAGATGAGGAAGACGCATCCTGCCTTTGAAATAGCTGTAGTTAGCCAGCTTCCAGTCTTCTTTTAACTGGCGCAACCAAGCCGTTTCCAAGGTAACGCTTATCTCATCCATTGAGAATAAAGGCGTCTAGACCACGCCTTGCTTTTGGAGGAAGTTCTCGTAGGTATCCTTGTAGTCAACAACACCCTCCGGCGTCAGTTCAATAATACGTGTGGCCAAAGAGGAAATAAACTCTCGGTCGTGGCTGACCACCACGAGGGTTCCGGGATATTTTTCAAGCGAATTGTTGAGTGATTCGATCGACTCCATGTCAAGGTGATTGGTAGGCTCATCCATCAGCAAAACGTTATGTCGTTGAAGGATGAGTTTTCCGAACAACATCCGCCCTTGCTCTCCGCCGGATATGACTTTGACCGACTTCTCCATTTCTCTTTTTGAAAAGAGAAGCCGCCCCAAGGTTGCGCGAACCACCTGTTCGTCCTCCCCTTCACGCCGCCATTGGCACATCCACTCAAACAGCGACATCTCTTTCTCAAAATCCTCCGTGTGGTCTTGGGGGAAATAGCCGACATGTGCATTCTCAGACCACCTGACCTTACCGGTGTCCGTGCTTAAGCCCTTCCCATCAAAACCAGGAAGGAGGCTGCGGAGCAGCGTGGTTTTTCCAACACCATTGGGTCCAATGATAGCAATACGCTCACCGGGAGCGACAGACAGGCTTAAATTACTAAACAGGGGTGCTTCATAGCCCTTGCTTAATTCAGAGACCTCCAGAACCGTGCGAAAAACCTTTTTCTCTTGCTCAAAAATAAGATAGGGGTAAACCCGGCTGGAGGGCTTAACATCTTCAAGTTTTATTTTTTCAATCTGATTCGCACGTGAAGTGGCCTGCCTTGCCTTGGATGCATTTGCAGAAAACCGCCGCACAAAGGTCTGTAATTCAGCGATCTGGGCCTTTTTCTTGGCATTGCTCGCCAACATACGGTTTCGGACCTGCGTCGAAGCCTCCATATACTCGTCATAATTCCCCGGGTACATGCGAATTTCACCATAGTCGAGGTCGGCCATGTGGGTACATACACTGTTTAAGAAATGCCGGTCATGAGATATGATAATCATGGTGCAGGAACGGCTATTCAATAACTCTTCGAGCCAGCGAATAGCGTTGAGATCGAGATGGTTTGTCGGTTCATCCAAAAGCATAATGTCCGGATCAGAGAATAAGGCCTGCGCCAGCAGAACACGTAGCTTCCACCCCGGTGCAACCTGGCTCATCGGCCCCTCGTGCTGCTCTATGGGAATACCCAGGCCGAGCAACAACTCGCCTGCACGGGACTCAGCAGTATAGCCATCCATTTCGGCAAATTCAGCCTCCAGGTCTCCCACCTTCAGGCCCTCTTCCTCGCTCATCTCCGGTAGGGCATAAATCCGCTCGCGTTCCCGCTTGATGCGCCAAAGCTCAGCATGGCCCATGATGACCACATCCAGCACCTTGTCATTCTCGAAGGCAAATTGATCCTGCCTCAGCGATCCAAGACGCTCGTTGGGGCCAGTCGAGACACTCCCTGCAGACGGGTCTAACTCCCCGGAAAGAATTTTCATAAACGTCGATTTTCCGACGCCGTTCGCGCCAATCAGCCCATATCGGTTCCCCTCCAAAAACTTAACTGAAACATGCTCAAATAAAGGTTTTGCCCCAAACTGAATGGCAATATTAGATGTAGAAATCAAAGTTTACTCCT
>JBHHXE010000036.1:0-15795 GCA_046756865.1 Nitrospiria bacterium
GTCTTTTAGACAACTTATGCGCTTTACCCCAAGATCAATCGCTGATCTTCGGGTATATACAAGCCAATTACGGGCCAAATTGGCCCATCTGACCGGTATTATTATTGTCAGGATAAGGTATGTGTTTACGGAAGGAGTTGAGCCTTAAATCTCTGGAACCACCTTCTTTTTTTCAGGGTCGGATTTTTTCTTCTTTTGGCGTGCCTTGGAGGCGGATGGTTTACTTTTCTTTGATTCTGTCTTTGGTTTTGAAGTTTTCTCTTTCTTTCCGTCTTGAGCTTCCTTTGACTTCTTCGTGGATTTAAGCCCTTTTTCCTTTGTAGGCTTTTCTTCCTTTTCCACAGTGCCGGAAGCTGACGATTCGGTTTCCGTTAATTCCAAAATAGCCATTGGCGCTGCATCCCCATATCGGGCTCTAGTCTTGATCAAGCGGGTATAGCCCCCATTTTTCCCTGAAAATCGTGGTGCGATATCAGAGAAAAGAGCAGAAACAACCCCCCGACTCATAAGGTAAGCGTTGGCCCTCCTTCTGGAATGCAAGTCGCCCTTTTTCCCTAAGGAAATCATTCGGTCGGCAATGGCACGGATCTCTTTGCCCTTTGCTTCTGTTGTTTCTATCCGTTCATGGCGAAGGAAAGAGGTCACAAGATTTCGATAAAGTGCTCTCCGATGAGAACCATTTCGGCCCAATTTGCGACCAGCCATACGATGGCGCATTTTATTCCCCTTTTCACTTAACTATAATGGAACGTTACTCTGTTTATTCTATTCCCCTTCAGCAGAGACCTGCTCCTCTATTTCCATCCCAAGAGACAAGCCCATCTCGTGGAGGATCTCTTTGATTTCATTCAAAGACTTTCTTCCAAAATTCTTCGTTTTTAACATTTCGGGCTCACTTCGTTGTACCAGGTCGGCAATCGTTCGTATGCTGGCATTTTTCAGACAATTGGCTGCGCGAACGGAAAGTTCCAACTCGTGAACACTTCTAAAGAGATTCTTGTTATAATTCTTCCCCTCATCCCTCTTCGGCTCTACCGTCTCGACCGGCTCATCAAAGTTAACAAAAAGGCCTAAATGTTCTCTCAGGATCTGTGCGGCATGACCGAGGACGTCATCAGGACGAATGCTCCCATCTGTTTCTATCTCGAAAATTAACTTGTCATAGTCGGTAACACGGCCAACACGGGCATTTTCTACGGAGTAGTTCACTTTACGAATTGGAGAAAAAATTGCATCAATGGGAATCACCCCAATCGCATTCCCTTCTTCCTTGTTTCTTTCAGAGGGGACATAACCACGCCCATTCTTGACCACCAATTCCATATCGATCTTCCCATCTTTGTCCAATGTGGCAATATGAAGATCCGGTGTCAAAATTTCAATATCCGCATCGTGTGTAATATCACTGGCGAGGACAGGGCCGATGCCTTTTTTCTTCAAGTGGATAACCTTCGACCCGCTGGAATGAAGTTTCAGACGAAGATTTTTAATGTTTAAAATAATATCGGTTACGTCTTCCTTGACACCGGGCATGCTCGAAAACTCATGAAGAACACCCTCTATTTTTACTGAAGTAACAGCAGACCCCTCTATGGATGAAAGAAGGACGCGTCTTAAAGAGTTTCCGATCGTGTTTCCAAACCCCCGCTCAAAGGGCTCAGCGTAAAACTTCCCGTAAGTCTTGGAAAGCGTTTTTTTTTCAATTTCCAGATTCTTGGGTATTTGAAAACCTTTTGTGCTAATTGTCATAAGTGCCTCACCCATTTTTCGTGAAAGTAGCCTCGTTAGGACCAATCATTAAGGCTGCGTTTATTTTGATTAATTACTTAGAAAAAGACTCAACAAAAACCGGTGACGCCTTTTCCTTTGTCTGCGCCTGAATATAGACTGAACCGGCGCTCCAACAAACAATAAACTTAAACCAGAACAAAGACCTAAAGGACCTACACCCTTCTTCTTTTTGGAGGGCGGCATCCATTATGAGGGATTGGGGTCACATCCCTGATGAGGTTGACCTTTAATCCAGTGGACTGTAATGCACGGATGGCAGATTCTCTCCCAGAGCCGGGGCCCTTCACAAAAACATCAACTTGCTTCATCCCATGTTCCATCGCCTTTTTGGCCACAACTTCGGCTGCCCTTTGTGCAGCAAAGGGGGTACTCTTTCTCGACCCTTTAAAGCCAAGGCTTCCGGCGCTCCCCCAGACAATGACGTTCCCCCCCATGTCTGTAATCGTGACCAGCGTGTTGTTAAACGTCGCCTGGATATGGGCAACACCTGTTTGAATATGGCGCTTCTCTTTTTTCTTAGTACCTTTCTTTGTAGCCATATCAGCCTTTCATTTTAATGATTCCGAATGATATTGGACCTTATTTCTTCTTTTTTCCGACGGCTTGCTTACGACGACCTTTTCTCGTACGCGCATTGTTCCGGGTATGCTGTCCTCTTACAGGCAAACCCCTCCGGTGCCGGATTCCGCGATAACAGCCAATATCCATTAAGCGTTTGATATTCATAGAAACTTCGCGCCTGAGATCACCCTCAACCTGGTAGTCACTCTCTATGACTTCGCGCAGACGAATACTTTCATCTTCACTCAAATCTTTAACGCGGGTATTCTGGTCAATGGATAGTCTTTGCAAGATCCTTTTGGAAGAGGGGCGCCCAATCCCTTGTATATAAGTTAAGCCGATCTCAACCCGCTTATCCCGCGGTAAATCAACCCCTGCTATTCGAGCCATAATCCTTCTCCATTAATGTTAGCCCTGCCGTTGTTTATGGCGGGGATTCTCGCAAATGACACGGATCACCCCTTTTCTCTTAATAACCTTACATTTCACACATATGGGTTTTACTGACGCACGCACTTTCATGGCAACCTCATTGTTCTATAAAAATTATCGCTTACGCCGTTCCCGATACGTAATCCGTCCTCTTGTCAAATCATAGGGGGAAAGCTCTATAGTTACTGTATCCCCAGGCATGATCTTGATATAATGCATCCTCATTTTTCCGGAAATATGGGCAAGTACACGGTAGCCGTTTTCAAGTTCCACTCTAAACATTGCGTTGGGCAAGGTCTCAATAATCTTCCCCTGCACTTCAACACTTTCTTCTTTGGCCATAAAATAAATTTAACCCAGTAGAACGTAATCGAAAAATTTTAGACTTTTGTCAAAATTTCAGGGCCTTCTTTGGTAATTGCAATAGTGTGCTCAAAATGGGCGGAGAGGCTTCCATCTGATGTAACCGCAGTCCAACAGTCCTCCAGAACCTCAACATCGCTATTACCCATATTCACCATTGGCTCAATGGCCAGGACCATCCCCTCGCGTAGGCGAGGGCCACGTCCTTTCGGTCCAAAATTAGGCACCTGAGGTTCTTCATGTAAGGACCGGCCGATACCATGACCGACAAAATCTCGAACCACTGAATATCCCGCAGCTTCAACGTGCGTCTGTACAGCATGAGAGATATCTGATAAGCGACCTCCCTCTACCATCTGATCAATTCCGGCATAAAGTGATTCCCGAGTCACACGAATAAGTCGTTCAACTTTTTCGTCTACCTCTCCCACTGGGACCGTAATAGCTGAGTCACCATAAAAACCGTCATAAATTGCCCCAAGATCCATGCCGACGATATCACCTTCCTTGATTTCTCTATCGGACGGGATCCCGTGCACGACTTCCTCGTTTACCGAAATGCAAAGTGTCGCGGGATAATCCCGATATCCCTTGAAAGCGGGAATACCGCCCCGTTCCCGGATTCTCTGCTCGACAAATGAATCAAGCTCTCTTGTCGTCATGCCTGCTTCAATATACGCATTTAAGGCCTCTAAAGACTCCGCAACGATCCGGCAGGCTGATGTCATCTTGGCCACTTCTTCTTTTGACTTTAATATAATCATTGGACTTTCAAGGGTCGATCTCATTTTTCATTGACCTCTTCAGATACACCCTTGGGAATCAAACATCTCCGACGACGCTCTGAACATTTTTCGAAATATCCTCAACCGTTCCATACGCTTCGATGTCCTGAAGATCCCCTTTATTTTTATAATACGCGATAAGGGGTGCAGTCTCCTCCTTGTAGACGCACAAGCGGGACTTTACCGTTTCAGGACGATCATCCTTTCTCTGAACCAATTCTGTACCACAATCACACTGACCCTCATGCACAGGCGGACGATGGACCAGATGATACACCTTCCCGCATGAGGGGCAGGTCCTGCGGCCTGAGATTCGCTGTATCAGGGTCTCTTCATCGACATGAAAGTTAACAACACAATCGATCTTCGCTTCCTCCTGGGCTAAAATCTCGCTCAGGGCCTCGCCCTGCCTGATCGTTCTGGGGAAACCATCGAGAATATATCCCTTTTGGGCGTCACCCTCCCTGAGCCGATCCCGGATCACATTGATAACAACCTCATCCGGAACAAGCTGACCTTTCTCAACATAGGCTTTCGCCTCCAGACCAACAGGCGTTTCCCTCCGCATTGCTTCCCGGATGATGTCCCCCATTGCAATATGCGGAACAGCATAATGTTTGGCCAAAACCTGCGCCTGAGTCCCCTTGCCGACACCCGGCGCGCCTAGAAACAGAAGACGCATACAAAACCCTTAGAATAAGGTATATCTAAAAACCACCGCCCTTTAACTTCCCTTTTTTCATGAAACCTTCGTAATTGCGAGAAACCATATGCGTTTCGATCTGCTGAGCGGTATCCATTCCTACACCGATTACGATCAGAAGAGACGTCCCCCCAAAAGCAAAAGGAACGTTAAATCTATAAATCAGGATTTCAGGAGTAACGGCCACAATGGCAAGATAGATCGCACCTGCAAACGTGATACGGGTTAGTACTTTGTAGATATAATCCGAAGTCCTTTGTCCCGGTCGTATTCCAGGGATAAAACCTCCATATTTTTTCATATTATCGGCCATATCCACCGGATTGAGAACAACAGCGGTATAAAAGAACGCAAAAAAGATAATGAGCAAGGCGTAGACGAGCGTATAAAAAAGGGTTCCCGGAGAAAGATTTCTCCCGATAGCCTGCACCCACGGGACTGCGACAAAACCGGCAATCGTCGCCGGAAAGGCGATGATAGATGAGGCAAAGATGGGAGGGATGACGCCTGCAGTATTGATCTTTAAAGGAATGTGAGTACTCTGCCCGCCATAAATCTTTCGCCCCACAACCCTTTTCGCATATTGGACAGAAACCTTCCTTCGTCCGCTTTCAAGGAAGACGATGGCAACAACAATACCAACCATCATAATGGCAAGAAACATAAGAAAGATAAAACTGATCTGTCCTGCCTGGAATAGCTGAAAAGTATTAAATACTGCCACCGGCATGCGAACAACGATTCCGGCAAATATGATTAAAGATATTCCGTTCCCTATTCCTCTTTCCGTAATCTGTTCACCTAGCCACATCAGAAAAGCGGTGCCTGCTGTGATCGTGATCATCGTCATCAGCCTGAAGCCCCATCCAGGATTCTGAACGAATCTTCCCTGCTCCATCCCCTCCAATCCAATGGCGATTCCAATGGCCTGAACCAATCCAATGCCAATCGTCGCAAACCGGGTATACTGGGTGATCTTCTTCCTCCCGCTTTCTCCTTCTTTTGCCAGCTTGGAGAGCGAGGGGATAACCACCGTGAGGAGTTGAAGAATGATCGAAGCCGAGATGTACGGCATGATTCCCAGGGCGAAAATGGTCAAACGGGAGAGCCCACCTCCTGAAAACATGTCGAGAAAGCCCATCAAGGCGCCGCCTCTTTCGGCCAGAAAACTGCTCAACTGCTCATTATTTATTCCAGGTGTGGGAATGTGCCCACCCATACGGTAGACAACCAACATCATCGCAGTAAAAGCAATTCTCTGCCTTAACTCTTCAATTCGGAGAACATTTTTAAAACTGGTAAAAAAGCGCTCGAACAATCCGATCCCCTATGAAATAATCTCAGTCCGGCCGCCGGCAGATTGGATCTTTTTTTCGGCCCCCCGGCTGAACTTATGCGCGGAAACAACAAGCGCCTTACTGAGATCTCCTCCCGCCAGAACCTTGATCTTTTCACTCGCTTTTTTAATCAAACCCGCCGCCTGAAGCGCCTGTGGATCAACCACAGCGTCAGGCTCAAAGCGATCCAGCCTGTTCAGGTTGATCACAGTGTATTCTTTCCGGAAAATATTTGTAAACCCCCGCTTGGGAACCCGACGGATTAGAGGCTGCTGCCCTCCCTCAAATCCGGGTGCTTTGGTTCCTCCCGACCGGGCGGCTTGTCCCTTGTGCCCCTTGCTAGATGTCTTACCATGACCCGAGCCGGGCCCACGGCCAATCCTCTTTTCCTTCTTCTTGGCCCCCTTCGCCGGAGCCAAATCCGATATCTTCAAGCTTTCTCCTTTACTTCCAGGAGGTGGGATATCTTCTCGACCATCCCCCGTATTTGAGGCGTATCCTCCCGAACGACCGTATGGTTCATTTTTCGAAGCCCAAGCCCGACCACAACCCGGCAATGCTTTCCAGGCCGTCCAATACAACTTTTTCGCAATGTAATCTCTAGCTTTTTCGACACACTCATCTACTCCTGAACGGATACTTCCATCCGTCTCATTCTAATAACATCTGCTGGGTCTTTCAATCTGGAGAATCCATCAATCGTTGCGCTAACAACATTAACCGGATTTCCCCCGCCAAGACATTTACTCAAAATATTCGAGACCCCTGCCATTTCCATAACTGCACGAACAGCCCCTCCTGCAACAATTCCGGTCCCGTCAGAGGCCGGTTTCAACATCACCCGCTCTGCACCAAATCGACCAATCACCTCAAAAGGGATCGTGGCGTTCTTCAAAGGAACGCGAATCAAATTCTTTTTTGCATCTTCAATGGCTTTGCGTATCGCTTCCGGAACCTCAGAGGCCTTTCCCTTACCTGCCCCGACATGTCCCTCCCCATCTCCAACAACGACAATGGCAGAAAATGAAAAACGTTTCCCTCCCTTAACCACCTTTGCACAGCGATTAATGAAGACCACCTTGTCCTTCAGTGTTAGACCCTCCGGACTAATTCTTTCCAATCAAGACCTCCTCCCAACACCCCTCTCCTTCAGGGCGCATCAGAAAATCAAACCACCTTGCCTGGCTGAATCGGCGAGGGCCTTGATTCGACCATGATACATGTATCCTCCCCGATCAAAAACCACTCTCTCAATTTTGGCTTCTTTGGCCAGTGACGCAAGCTTCTTCCCAACCACTTTTGCTATTTCGACCTTACCGCCGTCACCCCGTTTCCCCTTCAACTTCCCCCCCTTTTCCAGGCTTGAAAAAGAAACCAGGGTTTTTCCGGAGTGATCGTCAACAATTTGAGCATAAATCTGATTTAAACTTCGATAGACAGACAGCCTTGGGCAGTCGACAGTCCCCACAATTTTTTGCCGGACACGCCGATGTCGCCGCTCTCTCGCCAATCTCTTTTCTTTTGATGAAATTGCCATTCGTCGCCCCTACTTCCCTGTCTTTCCTTCTTTCCGAAGGATTTTTTCATCACGATATTTTATGCCTTTACCCTTATAGGGCTCAGGCTTTCTTAAAGACCGGATGTTCGCGGAAATCTGGCCCACCAGATACTTATCGATCCCTTTGATTGTCAGTGTCGTCTGCTTCTCCACAACGGCATCAATCCCTTGTGGGAGATCAAAATGAATTGGATGAGAATAGCCCAGACTAAAATCTAAAACCCTTCCCTTCAGGGCAACACGGTAGCCGACGCCCTTAATTTCAAGTACCTTCTCAAATCCCGCTGAAACCCCTAGAACCATATTATTTATTTCACTCCGGGCCAAACCATGAATGGCCTTTTGCCGAGGCTCGTCGGAATGCCGGGAAACAACCACACTGCCATCTTCAATCGCTACTTTAGACTCAGGGCGAATGGCCTTCTGAAGCTCTCCCTTGGGGCCTTTGACATGGACAATGCCCGCATCTATCTTTACTGTGACGCCGCTTGGAACCAGAATCTTTTTTTCACCCACCCGAGACATCGATTACTCCCGTACATTACCAAACATAACAGAGGATTTCTCCCCCCAAGCCGACACGGCGTGACGCACGATCCGTCATCATCCCTTTAGAGGTCGAAAGGATCGCTATACCCAATCCCCTCTTTACATAGGGAATGTTTTCCTGCCCGACATAAACCCTTCTACCGGGCGAACTTACCCGCTTCAGATCGGTGATCATAGACTCTTGTTTACCGCTATACTTAAGAAGAATTCTGATTTCACCTTTCCCTGGATCACCATCCATCACTTTATAAGCCTTGATAAAGCCCTCTTCTTTTAGAATCCGGGCGATCTCCACCTTTTGCTTGGAAAGAGGAATATAAACAATCTCATGTTTCCGCTGCTTCGCATTGCGGATTCGGGTCAACATATCTGCTATCGGGTCGGTCATTCTTTAACTCCGCAACTAAATTATCACCTATATTCCCTGCTTCGGAATCAGGAGTAACTCCCATTCAACAAATTAAGGGTTACAAAAATGATATAAACATAAAACTACCAGCTCGACTTGGTAACGCCCGGAATTTCTCCTTTAAGGCTGAGCATACGGAAACAAATTCGACACATTGAAAACTTCCTGAGATAGCCCCGAACCCGACCGCAAACCAAGCACCGATGGTACTTTCTTACACCAAATTTTGGCGTTTTCAACGCCTTCGCAATAAGAGATTTCTTAGCCACCTTTTTCCTCTTTCGTCTTCCGGAAGGGGAATCCAAGTCCTTTTAAAAGCGCTTTCCCTTCCTGGTCATTCACTGCAGTGGTTACGATAATAATATCCATGCCGTGGACGGCGGAGACATCATCATAATTAATCTCAGGGAAGATCAATTGCTCTTTAACCCCCAAGGCATAATTTCCATTCCCATCAAAGGCCTTAAAAGAAATCCCCCTGAAATCCCGAATTCGCGGAAGTGCCGCATGCAGAAGTCGCTCCAGGAACTCATACATTCTCGATCTGCGGAGGGTCACCTTACACCCGATCGGCATTCCGGCTCGGATCTTAAAACCAGCAATAGACTTTTTTGCCTTTGTGATCACCGGTCTCTGGCCCGTGATCTGACCCAACTCACTAACCGCCGCGTCCAGTAACTTTGAGTTTGTAATCGCAAGCCCCATACCCACGTTGACAATAACCTTTTCAATTTTCGGGACCTGCATCGGATTGGCGTACTGAAATTCTTTCATCATCGCCGGCCTAGTCTTCCCGCGATACCGATCAATCAGCGCCTCAACCTGAACTGTTTTTGCCATAATCCTATCTCATCATTAAAAATAACCAAGCGGTGCAGCCTCAGCTTACACCTCTTTATCCAGTACCTCTCCGCACCGACGACAGGACCGCATCTTCTTTCCGTCTGCCAGAAGCTTGATCCCTACGCGCGCAGGCTTATTACAATTTCCACATAGCAACATCACATTAGAAAGATGGATTCGCCCCTCTTTTTCAATGATCCCTCCCTGGGAATTCTGCTGACTCGGGCGGGCATGCTTTTTCACGAGGTTCAGCCTCTCAACAAGGACGGACTCTTTTTGATAAAGCACGTTAAGAACCTGCCCTTCCTTACCTTTTTCTTTCCCCGATGTGACACGAACGAGATCGCCTTTCCGTATCTTTGTTCTTATGACTGGCGCAACCTTCATTCAAGCTCTCTCCTTTAACTCAACCAAGCATCTGAGATCCAGATCCGGATCTCTGCCCCACGCTAGATAACCTCAGGAGCAAGTGATACAATTTTTGTAAACCTCTTCTTTCGAAGTTCCCTGGCAACCGGCCCAAAAATACGAGTTCCAATCGGCTCGCCCTGAGGATTAATCAAGACAGCAGCATTACGATCAAATTTGATGTAGGACCCGTCTTCTCTTCGAAGCCCTTTTGCTGTCCGGACAATCACAGCCTTGACAACATCACCGGCCTTTACATTTCCCTGCGGAATCGCTACCTTCACCGTCGCGACGACGATGTCTCCGATCGCCGCATAACGCTTTCTGGATCCACCCAGAACGTGAAAGCACATCACCTTCTTCGCTCCGGAGTTATCTGCCACATCAAGCATGCTGTAAATCTGAATCATTTCAAACACCCAATCCTTAAGGGAGGATCAACTTTATCCTTGAGGCTGAACAACACGGCCCACCCTGACATCATTCATGTTGCGCGGACCAAAACTTCGAGGACAGCCCATTTTTTTCCCGTACTCAGTGGCCGGGTCTCAATCAGCTTCACCTGGTCGCCGACGTGACAATCATTTTTCTCGTCGTGCGCTTTTAATTTCGTTGTTCGCTTGATATATTTCTTATAACGGGGTTCCTTGACAACACGGTCGATCGCGACAACCACCGTTTTATCCATCTTGTCGCTGACAACTCTTCCAACAAATTCTTTTCTCTTTTTCAACATTATAATCCCTATAAACCCATTATGAGAAGAAGCACGGTCTATCAGCCCTCCTTCGTCGAGGCAAGCTCCGACTGTAACATCCGGGAGAAAGTCATCACCCTCGCAATATCCCTGCGAACCTCCTTAATTCTGCATGGGTTTTCGACGTGGCCCGAAACGGCCTGAAAACGAAGATTAAATAATTCCTTTCGCAAACTCTTTTCCCGATCAACCAGATCCTCTTTTGTAAGATCCCTCAGCTCTTTCGTATCCACCTACTGCTCCTCACGAGAAACAAATTTTGTCGCAATCGGAAGCTTATAAGACGCCAGGCGAAAGGCCCCTTTCGCAACTTCTAAAGAAACACCGTCCATCTCATAGAGGATGCAGCCTGGCTTGACAACAGAAACCCAATACTCAGGCGAGCCCTTCCCTTTTCCCATCCGCGTTTCAGCCGGCTTCTTGGTTATGGGCTTGTCGGGAAATATACGAATCCAGATCTTTCCTCCACGCTTAACATACCGCGTCATTGCAATTCTGGCTGCCTCGATCTGCCTCGAGGTTATCCAACCGGGTTCCAGGGCTTTAAGGCCGAACTCACCAAAACTCAATGAGGAACCCCGATAAGCCTTACCGGTCATGCGTCCCTTCATTTTCTTTCTGAATTTTACTTTCTTCGGGGAAAGCATTATCTCCTGTCTCCTCTTCCAGACATCGTCACCTCTTCCCGCTCTGCCCCGGGAAGAATTTCACCCCGATAAATCCAGGTCTTAACCCCAATTCTTCCCATCGTGGTTGCCGACTCCGCCACGCCGTAGTCAATGTCGGCCCTGAGGGTATGCAGCGGAACCCGACCTTCCCGGTACCATTCGGATCGGGCAATCTCCGCGCCCCCCAGACGACCAGCACAGCGCACCTTGATACCCAGGGCGCCCAGACGCAGGGCGGAGGCCACTGCTTTTTTCATGGCGCGACGATATGCGATCCTTTTCTGTAACTGCAATGCAATATTCTCAGACACCAACTGGGCATCCAATTCCGGTTTTTTAATCTCTTTGATATTTATGTAGACTTGGTTTTTAGCCATCGCCTCCAGTTCGACCTTAAGCTTGTCGACCTCAGCCCCTTTTCGACCGATAATAATACCAGGGCGTGCGGTATGAAGGGTCAACTTGATTTGGTTTCCAGAACGCTCAATTTCAATACGGGCAATCCCGGCATGAAAAAGCTTCTTTTTGACAATCTTCCGAATAAGCAGATCCTCATGAAGGAGCTTGGAATAGTCCTTCTCCGCGTACCACCTGGAATTCCAGGTCTTGATATATCCCAGCCTAAATCCGTAAGGATGGACCTTCTGTCCCATTACTTCTCCTTTTGTGAATCTGTTTCTTTCTTCTTCTTAGGGGCTGCAGCCTTCTTAAGAGCCACCGGCTTTTTAGAAACGGTCTTTTTTTCCGGTGCAACTTTCTTCCTTGCCGCAGGCGCTTTCTTGGATGAGGCACTCTTTTCAGAATCACTTTCTATTTTTGAGACACTTTCTTTACTGGAAACTGCAGCTTTTTTCGGAGAAGCCCTTTTTTCAGAAGCTGAACTTTTCCGGGGGGCCGCCGCCTTTGTTACAGGCGCCTTTTTTGTTTTTTTTGCCATGGCAGGAGCAGCCTTTCGTTCCTTTTTCGGGGCTTCTTCTCCAGAAAGAACGAGCGTAATATGACTTGTTCTCTTCAAGATTGTATTCGCCCGACCCATCGCCCGTGGCCGCATCCTCTTCATCGTTGGCCCACAATCGACACAAACCCTGGAAATCCTGAGGGTATCAACGTCTCCCATCGCTTTTTGAGATGCATTCGCGACCGCAGACTTTAAAACTTTTTCGATGATCATTGCACCGCGCTTGGGTGTAAATTTCAATATCGTGAAGGCTTCCTCAGCGCTTTTTCCACGAACCAAGTCGGCCACAAGTCTTGCTTTTCTCGGTGCGATGCGAATATACCGCAGTATAACTCTTGCTTCCATACTTCAAACTCTCTCTAACCAGAACAGATTGTTATTAAGGATATGCTCCCGTTATTTATTTGATAAAAAGGCGGCAGACGCTTTCTTTAATCGTTTATTTTAAAGCACTCGCTTTCTCAGTTTTAGCATGCCCATGCCCCTTAAAGAACCGGGTCGGGGAGAACTCTCCCAATTTATGGCCTACCATATTCTCAGTAATATAAACGGGAATAAATTTTCTTCCATTGTGAACCGCCATTGTATGACCGATCATTTCCGGAATAATTGTGGAACGCCGCGACCAGGTCTTGATGATTTTTCGGTCATTTGACGCATTCATCCTGGAAACTTTTTCGGCCAAGTGCTCATCGACAAACGGCCCTTTTTTAAGTGATCTCGGCATTCCCTTCCCCTGATTGATCCAGCAGGATCTTGATGATCCCGGCTATTTCCTCTTGCGCCTACGAACAATAAACTTATCGGTATCTTTCCTCCGGCGCGTTTTAAAGCCTTTTGTAAGCTGCCCCCATGGTGAAACCGGATGCGGATTTCCCTGTCCCGCTTTCCCTTCTCCTCCCCCATGCGGATGGTCAACGGGATTCATCGCCGCACCCCGAACATGAGGACGGTGCCCCAACCATCTTCGCCTTCCGGCCTTTCCGTAAGAGTAGTTACCGTGATCAATATTTCCGACCTGGCCAAGCGTGGCCATGCAATCCAAACGAACCAGTCGAATTTCACCGGATTTCATCCGAATGTTTGCAAACTCTTTCTCCTTGGCCATCAACTGAGCCGACGCCCCGGCACTTCGAATCAGTTGACCCCCTTTTCCTTTTTTTAGCTCTAAATTATGAATTGTGCTCCCGACCGGAATATTGGCCAAGGGAAGCGCACAGCCAACTTTAATCTCTGCATCCGGGCCCGACATCACACGATCATCCACCTTGAGGCCAACAGGCGCTATGATATACCGCTTTTCACCATCTACATAAAACAAAAGGGCTATCCGCGCCGAACGGTTCGGGTCATACTCGATGGCAGCTACCCGTGCCGGAATACCAAATTTGTCCCGCCTGAAATCAATGATCCGATAGGCACGCTTATGTCCTCCACCCCGATGGCGGATCGTCATTTTACCGCGGTTGTTTCTTCCACCGGAAGAAGGAGAAGGCTGAAGAAGGCTCTTTTCGGGCTTTGACTTCGTAATTTCATCGAAAGTCAACCCCATTGCCGCACGACGGCCCGGCGATGTCGGCTTGTATTTTTTTACACCCATTCCCTTATGCCCTCATCCTTATGGCCAGACTGAGAAAAGAGAAACCTAGCCTTCAAAAAGGTCAAGCTTCTCCCCTTTCTTCAAGGTGACGATTGCCTTTTTCCAGTCAGGACGCTTTCCAACAAAACGATTGAGACGCTTCGTTTTCCCAATCATATTAATAATATGAACTTTGGCAACCTTAACCTCCAAAGTCTCTTCAATCGCCCGCTTCACCTCTGACTTGTTCGCCTCACGGCGAACAACAAAGCACACCTTATTATGATCTTCGCGTAGGGATGTGCTTTTTTCGGTTAATAGAGGGCGGACGATAAGGTCATGCGGATTCATGATTCCCCCATACCTCAACCAGCCTGGCAATGTCACGCTGCGTCGTCAGAAGCGTATCTGCTAAAATGAGGTCGTAAACATTCAATTGACGAACTTCCACCAAGTGGACATTGGGAAGATTTCGAATCATTCGATCGAGATCGTCTTGCTTCTGGGAAGTGACCACCAGTATTCTTCCAGCCAACTCAAGTTTCTTAAGGAGAAGGGCCATTGACCGCGTTTTGACCTCAGTAAATACAAACTCCTCAAGAACAACAAGGGCATTCTCCTGGACCTTGGAAGCAAGTGCGGAATAGAGCGCAGCCCTTGCTTTCTTTTTCGGCATCGAGTATGCGTAGCTTCGGGGTGTTGGCCCGAAAACAGTACCCCCTCCCCTCCAAAGCGGGGATCGATTGGAACCCGCACGCGCACGCCCAGTCCCCTTCTGCTTCCATGGCTTCTTTCCCCCGCCACGGATCTTTCCCTTGGTCTTTGTCGCCGCCGTTCCCTGTCGTCTCGAAGCAAGCTGCAGCTGCACTGCTTCATGCAGAAGCGGCTGCGAAACTTTTCCGCCGAAAATACGAGCATCCAGAGCCATCGACCCTGCCTTCTCATTGTGATAATTTCTAATCTCTACGTCTGACATCATGCGTCCTATATCGAAACACCGACTTCAATTATTTTTTCTTGCCGCCCTTCTGATCGGGCTCTTTCTTGACCTTGCCTTTAACCGATTTGCGAATCATAACGACCCCCTTGTTGCCTCCGGGGACAGACCCCTTGATAAAAACAAGATTTTCTCCAGCACGAACCTCTATCACCTCGAGACCCTGCGTGGTCACACGCTTATTCCCCATCTGCCCCGGCATCCCCTTGTTCTTCCAAACCCGGGACGGAGAAGAACACTGCCCGACGGCACCCGTCGAACGATGGAACATTGAGCCATGCGTCCTCGGTCCGCCGCGATAGTTATGCCTCCTCATAACACCTTGAAAACCTTTTCCCTTGGAAAGGCCGGTAACATCTACATAATCCCCTTTTTCAAAAATCTCCGCTGAAATGGTCTGACCTACGCTCAACTCACTCAGATCCCCGCCAAACTCCCTTAAAACCCGGGCAGGCTGAACACCCGCCTTTTTGTAATGTCCCCGGGCAGGCTTAGTCATGCGGTGTTCTTTTATCTCATCAAAAGAAAGCTGCGCCCCCACATAGCCGTCTCTCTCAGCAGTCTTTACCTGAACAACCTTGCATGGGCCAACCTCGAGGACCGTAACCGGAACCAAACGGCCTGCATCAGAATACACCTGGGTCATCCCTAATTTATGTGCTATTAATCCGTTAACCATTCCCGCATTATCCCTTTAGAGTTTAATCTCCACGTTCACTCCCGCAGAAAGGTTCAGCTTCATCAAAGCGTCGACCGTGTCCGGCGTCGGCTCCAGTATATCGATGAGGCGCTTATGGGTCCGAATCTCGAATTGCTCTCTCGATTTCTTATCGACGTGCGGCGATTTGAGAACAGTATATTTCGCAATTTTCGTGGGCAAGGGAATCGGTCCCGCAATCTTCGCCCCCGTTCTCTTTACCGTGTCGACAATCTCCCCCACGGACTGATCCAGGAGTCGATAATCATATGCCTTCAAACGAACCCTTATCTTCTGACTCACAAACACCCACCTTTTCTAACGAATCTTCCCATAGACAAGCAATTTTCTACTTAATAATCTGAGTAATCACGCCGGCGCCGACCGTCCGACCACCTTC
>JBHHXE010000037.1:0-15699 GCA_046756865.1 Nitrospiria bacterium
GGAAAGGGACCATCCGGAAATCACCAAAGTAGATCTGACAGAGGGAGGCGAAGTCCTCCTGAACGAAACAAGCGAAGACCTGGAATCACTCATCAATGAAATCAATATGAAAATATGATCCATTGATCGATTCCAAAACCGCTTACCGACAACGACTGACCCTGACGCGATCAGTTGTTCTTAAAGCCGAGGGTCTCAACTCAGGACTTCCCGAATTGCACGCTCCATGTCAGAGGGGCTGAAGGGTTTCGAGAGAATCGTATACGGTTTCAGATTACTCTTTTTGGTTTTGGAGTCTTGACTGGAAATATCGCGACCGGAGGAGATCACCGCCTTCAAATCAGGATCAAACGCCCGGAGACGTTGGAGCACATCCCAGCCTGACTCGTAAGGCATGGACAGGTCAAGGATGACAACCTTGATGCGCCCGTTTTCTTCTTTGAAGATCTTCAGGGCTTGCTCCCCTCCTTCGGCTAAGAGCACCCTGTGCCCATGTCTCTCCAGGGCCGCTTTGCCCAATTCCCTTATGAGTTCATCGTCATCGACAATCATGATCGTTTCGGAGCTATTGGGCGTAGGCAGATCCATCACCTCTTGGACCGCCGCCGCAACAGGACGTCCGGACCGAGGGAAGTAGACTTCAAAGGTGGTTCCTTTTCCCTTTGCTGTTTTCAGGTCAATCCATCCTTTGTGTCTTTTAACGATCCCGTGGGTAGACGCCAAACCAAGACCGGTTCCACGACCAACCTCCTTGGTTGTAAAGAAAGGTTCAAAGAGATGAGGAATAGCGGCCTCATCGATACCAGATCCATTATCGGCAACAGAGAGACAAACGAAATCACCAATTTTCGCCTCAGGGTGAGATTCACAATACGCATGATCAAGATAAACATTTTTTAGTTTGATTTGAATCAATGGCTCAAAATTTTTGTTTTCGAGCATGCATTCCTCCAGGGCATCCCGCGCATTCACGCAAAGATTGACGATAACCTGGTGAACCTGGTCTGCGTCAATAAGAACGGGCCACAGATTATCAGATGTTTCAACGGAGATTTCTATTTTCCGATCAATGGCTTGCCGAAGCAGATTATTAACCTCTAGAGTGAGACCCGACAAGGATTGAGACTTGAGGATTATGGGGTTCTGGCGACTGAAGGAAAGGAGTTCCTTGGTCAGTCCGGCTGCACGCAGAGCTGCCTTTCGAACTATTAAGAGAGGGTCTTGCATCTTGGGTTGTTTCAAGGTCTTCGCTATGAGGATATCGGCGTATCCGATGATCGGGGTTAAAAGATTATTAAATTCGTGTGCGACCCCGCCGGCAAGCTGGCCGATGGTCTCTAGCTTCTGGGTTTGGAAGACTTGCTTTTCCAATTTCTTTAGCTCAGTAATATCGTCGAAAATGCCAATGTACTGAACCGTTTTTCCTGTCCCGTCCTTGACTGCTTTGATCGAGAGCCATTTCGGATATATCTTGCCGTTTTTCTTTTTATCCCAGATTTCTCCCTTCCACTGACCGTTCGCGGAGAGATCATCCCACATCTCCCGATAAAATGCCTCATCATGTTTTCCGGATTGAAACAACCGGGGGGTTTTTCCGAGGACCTCTTCATACGAATACCCCGAGATTTGAGAGAATGCCGAATTGACCGAAATAATTTTTTCATCTGCATCGGTGACCAGAATCGCTTCGGAGGTATTTTCAAAAACAGTTGTTGAAAGACGCTGGAATTCCTCCGATTTTTTCTTTTCGGTAATGTCTTCTACAACCGAAAGGACGAACGGCTTTCCCTGAATGTTGATCCGAACGGACTTGATTCGAACATCTCTATGGCTTCCTCTTTTTGTTACAAACTTCTTTTCAAAGGTGCCCTTCCCGTCCCTAAGTACGGTGTCGATCCGCTCTCTGAGTTTCGCATCGGATTTCTCCGAATTAAAATCAGAAATCTTGAGCAAGGAAAACTCTTCCCGGGTATAGCCTAACCTTTTGTATGCATTTTCATTAAAAACGACAATCTGCCCGTCTTCAGGGTCAACGAGAAAGATCGAATCGGTTGATTGTTCAAAAATGGCTCGGTATTTCTCGCTGCTTTCTTGAAGAACCTTCAGGTTTCTTTCGATATGGTCGGCCATCAAATCAAAGGCCCTGGACACTTTGGCCACCTCATCCATTCCGGTTAATTGGGTTCTCGCATGCCAGTTCCCTCCAGAGATCTGCTCCGCCCCCCTTACCAATTTTTTCAGTCGCCGTGTTAATAGCGACCCAAATGTTATTCCAATAAAAGTAGCGGCGATGATCCCGGCACCTCCAATAAAAATGCCTAAGGCACGCACATTATCTACGGCTTTCCTAATCGGTAAATCAGAAAACTCGATCGCGATAAAACCCAGATGGCCCGCCTGGTTCGATATTTCCAACGACTTCCATTGTGAATTTTCTAAAACATTTTTGATAGGGAAGGTTGTCCCAACCAGACCGGAAGCGTTGCTGGCCACCACGCGGCTCTGAACATCAGTCACAATCACTTGCTGAATATGCGGATGTAGGGCCAGGCGCTCACTCTGGGTTTGAACCTCAGCGTAGTCTTCTACGAGCAAAGAAGTTCTGGATAAATCGAAAAAAAGGCTCATCGTAATCTCATCATTTAGAGCTTGCTGTTTACGGCTGTTTTTAAGCGAGAATGAGAGCGTCGTCCACAAGACTAAAGAAATAAGGCATATCCCCAGGACAATAATTACAAATGGAATACAGACTTTTAATGAGAATCTGGACTTCACTTTTTCCGAACTTCCTCCCATAACTGGCGAACAACATCATAGTCTTCATCTATAACCCCTCTGAATGGCTGCCCTTTTGGAAACCATACCCTCCCGTCGGGAGCAGGAGAAAATGAAAGAAGCATTTTCATCATCGCCTTTCGGTCTGATTCAATCACCCTGGAATGCGCAACGAAGAGTGAGGACGGAATAGTTGGCGATTTGATAAGCACTTTAAGCTGTACATTCATTTTTCTCTTAAACAGGGAAAGAGGACCGCGTGCCGTAGCGCAGGCATCGATGATTCCGGCAAACACTTCCTGTAAACAAGCGTCATGCGTTTTCAGATGCCTGATTTTAATTTCCTGTCCGGCCCGAAGACCTAAACGTGTGAGGACCAGCAAGCCCAAATGACTGACGGCCGACGTTTCCGGAGGAAGGCCTATCACACTTTCCTTGAGATCCTGGGGGTCCTGGAAAGGACTCTCCTGACGCGCAACAACAAGTGCGTTAAGGGTATCCCTTCTGGACACCAAAGGCAGATACCCGGAAGGGAACGCCGTTCGGACATAATCAAAGGGCTGAATAAACGCGATGTCATAGTCTTGCTTTGAAAGCCGAGAACGAAACTGCTTAAAGTTTTTCGCAGAGCGAAAATGGACCTTTCTGCCCAGGGTACGGCTTAAGTCGACGGCAATTGGAGCAAAGATCTCTTCCAGGCGCGACAGAGACATAAAGGGAAATACTCCGAATCGGTAAGGCGGTTTTTCAGATTGCGCGATGTCGGACACCGCCGCATGTAGGAAACGGGGGTTCATTGCAACCACAAGAAAGGGCAGAGAGATGAGTAAAATCCATTTTACAGCTGCATGCAAAAGGGCTGATTGGGACTTGGCTTGCCCCATTCTCTGGTGTTTCCCGACTGTCCACCTCTTCATCAAACCACCGTGATTCTCTTTTCACTTGATTAGAAAATGAACAATAACTGAACGGAAAGACGGTTGTCGAGCCCATCTAATATCTGATGGGCTAGCGCTGTGAATGGCAGCTTGGGTGCCTTTGCACGGCGGATCTCGTCGTTAATGATTGTGCGGGCTTTCTAATGAAAAAAGTATTGCGTCCCCAGGGTGAGGGTATCAAATCGGCGCTCATTGGCGGACTGTTTGGTCCCTCGGGATAAACGGTCATAACGCGGGTCTCCTTTCCATTGTGGAGCAAACCGACAGCCTAAGTCAATATACGCGCCCCTGGCTTCTTCCTCAGGGAGTATATTGAAAGATGCTATTGCGTTATTTGTATTATTTGCGGTCCCTGCGACAGCCCCGCCATCGGTTCCATCCAGTTGGCCCCAAGGGCAGGGCTGATCAATACCAGGTTTGCAAAAAGTAACCAGAGGATCTGAGGGCGTCGACAAAAACGAAACATAAAACCTATCATCCTGCAAAAGCGTATAACACAATATTTTTACAGCTTGGCGTCCTCTTTGTCAGGCTAACTTTGTCTTTTAAGGGGTACGAATCTGCTCAACGAGTTCCTGAATCTCAGATGGCGGGGGCGGGGTTATTAGCGAAACGATATTCGCCACGAGAAAGTTCAAGACCATGCCGACGGTACCGATCCCCTCGGGCGAGATGCCGAACCACCAGTGATCCGGGCTGTTCAGCTCCGGATGTAAATATTTAAAATAGATAATGTAGGCCGCTGTGAATATAAGGCCAGAGACCATGCCGCTGATCGCGCCGTACTTGTTCATCCGTTTTGAAAAGATGCCCATGATGATGGCAGGGAAAAAGGAGGCCGCCGCCAGACCGAAGGCGAAGGCAACCACCTGCGCTACAAAACCGGGAGGATAGATTCCGAAATAACCCGCAATACAAACGGCAAAACCCGCCGAAATCCGCGCCGCTAATAATTCTTTTTTGGGATCGATATTCGGCACCAATCCTTTTCTGAAGAGATCATGGGCAATAGATGTGGAGATCACCAGAAGCAGACCGGCGGCTGTCGAAAGGGCCGCCGCGAGTCCTCCGGCGGCGACCAGACCAATCACCCAGTTTGGAAGCCGGGCGATTTCTGGATTAGCGAGAACCATGATGTCTCGGTCAATGCTCAGCTCATTTTCAATCTCCGAGTTCGGGCCCCGGTATTGTATGTGTCCGTCATTATTTTTGTCTTCGAACTTGATCAGGCCCGTCTTCTCCCAGTTTTTGAACCATCCCGGCACTGTCTTATATTCCGCATCCGAGATTGTCGTCAGCAGGTTGGTTCTGGCAAAGGCGGCCACAGCAGGAGCCGTGGTATACAAGAGAGCGATGAAGAGCAAGGCCCATCCCGCAGAACTGCGCGCCGCCGCAACTTTCGGAACGGTGTAGAATCGGACGATGACGTGGGGCAACCCGGCAGTACCGACCATGAGTGCGCTGGTAATAAAAAAGAGGTCAATCGTGGACTTACGCCCTTCAGTGTAGGCGAGAAACCCGAGTTCCCGACTCAGGCCGTTGAGCCTGTCGAGCAAATAAACCCCAGATCCATCTGCAAGGGTTCCGCCAAATCCAAACTGCGGAATCACATGACCGGTCATCATCAGGGAGATAAAAATGGCGGGCACAAGATAAGCAAAGATCAGAACACAATATTGGGCGACCTGGGTATAGGTAATCCCCTTCATACCACCCAGAACCGCATAGAAAAAAACGATACCCATTCCAATCAGAACGCCGACAGTAATATTGACGTTTAAGAAACGCGAAAAAACGATACCCACACCGCGCATCTGTCCGGCGACATAGGTAAATGAGATAAAGATGGCGCAGACAACAGCGACAAAGCGGGCTGTGTGGGAATAATAGCGGTCCCCGACAAAATCAGGGACCGTAAACTTCCCAAACTTGCGAAGATACGGGGCAAGGAGTAAAGCAAGTAGCACATACCCACCCGTCCACCCCATCAGATAAACGGCCCCGTCCCGTCCCATAAATGAAATCAAGCCGGCCATTGAGATGAAAGACGCAGCGCTCATCCAATCTGCAGCGGTGGCCATGCCGTTGATAACGGGAGGCACGCCGCTTCCGGCCACATAAAAATCTCTCCTGGAACGCGCCCTGGCCCAGATGGCAATGCCGATGTAGAGGGCGAAGGAGAGCCCCACCAGAATATAAGTCCAGACTTGAACGCTCATGAGGTCTCCGGGTCTTTCTTGTCAATTTCCTCATCAAGCGCGTATGCCTTGTCGAGACCCTTCATCAGCCTGACATACACAAAAATCAAGAGCACAAAGACATAAATAGACCCTTGCTGCGCGACCCAGAAACCGAGTTGGAATCCTCCTATTCGAATTGTGTCCAGGGCATCAACAAAAAGAATACCAAAACCGTAAACCGTGACAAACCAGATAAAGAGCAGGATACTCAAATACCGAAGGTTAAGCTTCCAGTAAGAAGATCGTTGAAGCTTCGGGGATTGACTCATTTTCGAGGGATTTCCTTTCCTGAGGCGGCAATCCTGAGAATTCGTCCCTGGATGCGGCGCGGATGCATCACGCTCCAATCCAAAACCTCACCTTTTTTTGCGCTGACAAAGCGCTCCCCCATTTGTTCAAAGGGCTCCCGCCCGGGATCTGCAATCAAAATAAGAGGCACCTTGCACCGGATCGCCCGGCGAAGCAATTTCGCGAGGGCCTCGACCATGTTCTCCCAAAAACAAATATCCGCGCCAATCAGGACATCGACCTTGTTGAGCTCTTCCGCTGTTAGTTTTTCAAAAGGCTTTTTCATGGTTGTGATCTGCACCTGATTCAGAACCGCGTGCAGCTCTAAATAGGGAAAAACATCTGCGTCTGTATCCAGGCCTGTAACCATCGCATCATGATGCTTTGCACAATATATTCCCGTCAAGCCCCAGCCACACCCTACTTCCATTACGCGCGCGCCTTGATCCAAACCTTCTTGCTTAAAGTAGTCCATCAACAGCCAGCTGGACGCCCAAACTTTATTCCCATGGACGGATGAGGGGTAATGCCGTTTAAGCTTCCTGATTGCAGGATGCGGTGAGCGCAGGGCGCGCACGCCATAAGATTTCATTTCAGTTTTAGTAAGCATTCTGATTCATGTCTTTCTACTGTTCACCTGAGGTGAACTAAAACCTTCATTTTGTATTTTGGTACCCTTCATGATCTGGCTGAGTAGCATATCAGAGCTGAGGATTTTAGGAAAGCCGTTCTTGCCACTAATCTCTCCACACCTCAACCTGATACGCCCAATGAACCAATACAGACGAGACCCTATTCTCTGCCCCATTCTGTACAAACATTATTAAAACTTGGGTCTGATCTTGATGTTTTCTTGGAAACCTGAACTGATCGTACTATAATGGTCTTGAGGGTGGGTTTCGCTCTCTAATCATTGCAGGGAGGTGGTGGTGCGTTTGTCTTTCCGGGTCGGGTTTGTTGTGGTCCAGGTAATCGCGGTCCTGGCGATGATGATCGGTCTCGCGGATTCAACCGTGTACACATGGCAGGATGAAACCGGAGCCCTCACCTTCAGCGATGATCCAAATTCAGCTCCAGCTGGTGTCCAAGCAAAGGTCTTTATAAACGAATCTACAAGGATGGAAGTTTCCGAGGCCCGCCTGTCGGAAAAGGTGCCGGGGCAACATGATGCCGTTCCCTCAACCATTCCTACGCAGGGGGAATTTGCTGTCCATCTGGCGAGAGAACTCGGATACAGTGGGGACCAGACGACACCTGAGGAGGCGGCCCGAATCCTGTCGGATATCCCTATCATTCCACCTTTCGGGGGTTGGGATCTCGACGCGGCCATGACTCCGGAGATCACCTCCCGTCTCCGTGCAGCGACAATCATGGCGCCGCAAAAGGGGTGGATATCAGTAACACCGGAACAGGCTCGCCACGCCTTTGATTCTGCAGCCGCTTTACTCGGTGTCCCTATCCCTGCTAACCAAGGCTCCGCATTATTGGAGTATCTGCCTCCGGATCAGGGTATTTTACCGCTGAGCCTTGTCACGCAGGGAGAATTTGCGGTCCGTCTATCCCATGAGCTGGGACTGGGCCAGGATCTGACCGATGTAGAGGCAACCCGAATTCTGTCTGATCTCCGCATTGCACCACCACTCGGAATATGGGAACACAACGCAGCCATGAATCCGGATCTTACCTCTCGCCTTCGGACGCTTACGGTTGCGGCCTCCCAGATGGAATGGATTTCGGTCTCACCGGAACAAGCTCTATTCGCTTTCGACAGTGCAGCTGCTCTCTCGGGTGTGTCGATTCCCTTTGACCCTGAGAAAATTGCGGCCTCTCCCCGCACGATTGTGGTTCCGCCTCTGGTATACGTCTCTCCTCCTCCTTACTTTATAGCCCCCTACTATACCTGGGTCACCATTCCAAACGGCTTTCTGTGGCATGGTTCAACGGTGAAGGGATTCTTCGCCCTTCATAGTGCCCATATCAATATCCATTTTTTCAATGGCCACCGCTTTTCGTTTAAATCACGTTTTGTTCGTCACCATTTTCTAAATAATTTAAGAGGGCGGCATCTGGCAAAAAGACGTATGATACGCCGTCCCACTGACAGGACTGTGAGCGCGTTTTCAACGCCATACATCCGTCCGTTCCCCCCGTTTCTCCGTCACCAAGACAGTCTCAGTGACCGGAAATATCTCATCCGCAAACGAAGAGGAGGGAGGAGCCCCATTGAGAGTCATTTTGTGAACAAGCATATTAAGCGTCGGTCCACAAATTACCTTTTGCGTCGCATACCACCATACGCACGAGCGGTCCCTCGCGTTCGCAGTCATCAAAGAGGGAAAAGAGATTCTCTCCATTTTAAAAGGCCCCATCAAGAAGGTTTCCATGACCGGAAAAAGTCTCTCCGCCGGCAGACTGGATGGAAAGAGTACAGGTCGCACCATCTTCCCCCTGCTTCCCAGAATATCGCTAAAAGGCGAACCCAGTCTTCCGCACCGCATCTGTTGACCACTCCTCCCCAAAAGAACAGCCCTTCGGCTTTTAGACGCAGGGAGAGAAAGGGGAAGGGGCTATGGAACGCGTCAGGCCGTCACGGTCGACGGTAACAAGTCGTCTCTCTTCAAGCGCTGTCAAGACAAGTTAAATTTAGTACAACTGGGACCTGCTCGTTCGAGCGTTTTCTCAGCCATAGTATGGGCAATCAAGGAGGGGGATTGCGCTCTCTATGTGTGTTCATGTAGAGTTATCGAGTCCATGAAACCAACCGGTCTTTATATTGATTTTCCCTTTTGTGTGGCCCGTTGCGCCTTTTGCGGTTTTTCTGTGGAGGGATACCGCGAGCGGCCTGCGATGCGCTATGTCGCAGCGCTTAAGAAAGAACTTGCCCTCCACGCAAAAAACCGCTCTAATCATCATCGCCTGATCACCAGTCTCTACCTCGGCGGCGGCACGCCGACTCGCTATCCGGTGGGTTTGCTCACCGAGCTTCTCTCCCATTGCCGGGAACAATTCAATATTGCAGCCAATGCGGAGATCTCTGTGGAGGCCCATCCGGCAACCATCAATGCAGCCAAGCTTGTTCGCCTCAGGGAAGCGGGCGTCAATCGCCTCTCAATCGGCGTCCAATCTTTTTCAGATAAACAATTGCGAGCACTCGGCAGAAATCACAGTGTTCAGGAAGTCAGAGACGCCTTTCATGCGGCACGGGAGGCAGGCTTTATCAATATCGGCATCGACCTGATGTATGCCCTGCCCAATCAGACAAGGGAAGAATGGGAAGAAAGCCTTCAAGCGGCAATTGATCTTTTCCCGGAACATATCGCCCTCTACGCCCTTTCCATTGAAGAAGGGACCCTCTTTCACAGAAAAAATGAGTCCGGGCGCCTTTCTCTTCCTTCTGAGGAAGAGACGCTCGTATTCTATGAAACCGCCCGAGGAAGGCTAAAGGAAGCCGGTTACACACAGTACGAGATCTCTAATTTCGCCCGTCCCGGCTATGCCTCCCGACATAATCTTCTCTACTGGGACCGGGGTGAGGTCCTTGCCGTCGGGCTCGCGGCCCATTCTTATCTCAATCGGGAACATCTGGAAAATACCGATTCGCTCCCCCTTTATTTTGAATCGCTCGCATCAGATCGCCTTCCCTTTGCCCGCAGGGAAAGGATTGATCCGAGAGAAGAAAAAATTGACAAAATCATCTTCGGCTTAAGAAAATCGAATGGCATTCCTCTTCAATTGGTGTCACAGGATCCCGACTTCAGAAAAACGAGTGATCGGTTAATAGAAAATTCCTTTCTTCAGATAGAAGACAATCGGCTCCGGCTTACGGATAAAGGCCTCCATCTTGCCGATGAGCTTGCAGTCGCCTTTATATAAACGATGGGTACAGTCATTGAGCAATACGGAAGAAAAAATTAAGGTCGGCCTTGTCAGCCTCGGCTGTCCGAAAAACCAGGTGGATTCCGAACTCATTCTCGGATCACTTGTTCAGGAAGGTTACTCCCTAACCCCCAAGGCGGAAGAAGCGGAGGTGATTATCGTCAATACCTGCGGGTTTATCGATCAGGCCAAGGAGGAATCGGTCGATACCCTGATCTCCATGGGAGAGCTCAAAAAAGAGGGGCGCTGCAAGCTCCTCATCGCAACCGGCTGCCTTACCCAGCGCTATCCAGGGGATATGCTGGATCAAATGCCAGAGATTGATGCCGTCCTGGGAACAGGTGATTTTCCCAAAATTGCCTCTCTCTGCCGAACCCTCTTCAATAAAAAAACAGATATCCGGCCTCGCTTTACCGACACGACCTCCTACCTTCAAAGTCAGGAGATGCCGCGCCTTCGCCTTGGCCCCAAGCACTCGGCCTATGTGAAAATAGCAGAAGGCTGCAACTACCGATGCGCTTTCTGTGCCATTCCCTCCTTCCGGGGAGACCTCAAAAGCCGTCCGATTGATGCCATTGTAGACGAAGTCCGCCGGCTGGCCGAAGAGGGTGTGGTCGAGATCAACCTGATCGCGCAGAGCCTCACCAGTTTTGGCATTGACCGTGTCATTGAAGGTCGTAATCAAAAAGAAGAATTGAATCTCCTGCTCAAGGCTTTAACCCGTATTGACAGGATACAGTGGATTCGCCTTTTCTACACCTATCCGACTGATTTTTCAGACAACCTCATTGACCTGATCGCCGGAGAGGAAAAGATCTGCAGCTACATCGACCTCCCGCTCCAGCACATTGACAATACCCTCCTGCGTAAAATGAACCGGAAGGGAAAACGAGATCGGATAGAAACTCTAATCGCAAAAATCCGCCGGCGCATCCCCGATGCGACCCTCCGAAGTACCTTTATTGTCGGCTTTCCGGGCGAGACCGACCAGGCTTATGAAACCCTCTACCGGTTTATCGAGGAAACGGGGTTCGACCGGCTCGGCATATTCACCTATTCACCCGAAGAGGGCACCCCGGCTTATCCCCTTGGAGATCCCATTCCGGAAGACCTTAAGGTCGCACGTCAGGAGGCCTTAATCGAAATGCAGCGTCAGATCTCCAGGCAGAAAAACAGAAAAATGATCGGGACCCTGAAGACCGTCCTGGTGGAGGGCCTTTCCAAAGAGACCGACCTCCTCCTGGAAGGGAGATGGCAGGGTCAGGCGCCCGATATCGACGGCGTCGTCCTGATCAACGACAGTGGATCGAGAAAATTAAACCCCGGTGAATTTGTCTCTGTCCGGATTGAGGCTGCCCATGATTATGACCTCGTCGGCGGCGTGGAAGAAGCCTTGTTGGTCCTTCCCTGAGAATCGCAGCACCCCTATATGTAGCGTTTTATTCTTCTTCACCCCACAACAAATTGGATTTTAACTTTACATTAAATGCATCCTTGTGTTATGAATGGGACAATTTATTGAGCGGCTCAAAGATATCTATGGGTAAGGAGTTCCGATGCGCCTGAAAAGTCTGGAAATTTTCGGTTTTAAGACCTTCTTTGATAAAACAATCCTGAGCTTTCAGCCTGGAATGACGGCGATTGTTGGACCGAACGGCTGCGGAAAAAGCAACCTCCTTGATGCCATCCTCTGGGTGCTTGGAGAACAAAGCCCGAAAAATCTTCGGGGAGAACGGATGGAAGATGTGATCTTCAACGGGACCGAGCTCCGGAAACCCCTCGGTCTGGCGGAAGTCTCACTTACCTTCGGAGATATCTCCAATGAGCTCCCGCCACCTTACAGCCCATACGCCGAAATCACCATCAGCCGACGGCTTTACCGTTCCGGCGAGAGTGAATATTATATTAATAAGACCCCCAGCCGATTGAAAGATATTCGCGATCTTCTCATCGATACCGGCGCGGGCTATCGTGCCCATACAATTATTGAACAGGGCAAGGTCGACCAGATCATCTCCGCCACCCCGATCCAGCGACGGGAAATTATTGAAGAAGCTGCCGGCATCGCTAAATATCGCCTCCGCAAAGCAGAGGCGCTCCGCAAACTGGATGCAACGGAGCAAAACCTGATTCGGGTACGCGACATCATCGGAGAGGTCAAACGTCAGATCAACTCACTCGACCGTCAGGCGCGAAAGGCCGAAAAATATAAAAACATGAAAGAGGAGCTTAAATCTCTCGAATTACAGGTGGCCCATACAGAATGGCATGAATGGAAGCAGAAACGGGAGGCACTGTCTGAAGAAGAAGCCCGGCTCCAGGAAGAAGAAGCCCGACAGGGAACCGAATTGGAGGCTCTTGGACTGCAGCAATCTGAGGCCCAACTTTCTTTAACGCAAAAAGAAGAAGAACTCAGCCGGATCAATAAAGAACTAACCGAAGTGGAAGGGCGGATCCAACGCCAGGAAAGCCGAATTGAACTTCTCCATGCCCAAAGGCAGGAGTGGCTTGAAACCCAATCCCGTACCAATGAGGAGATTAAGGAAACCCGTCAGACAGAATCCATACTGGCCGCGGAGCAGGAACAACTGGAGAAAGAAAAAGCACTGCTTGAACAAACCCTCCCCGAAGAAAATTCAAAACTGTCCCAAGGGCAGGACGAAGCAAACGGCATCGACGTGGCCTTAAACGAAAAAGTAGCAGAACTGGAGCAGGCAAAGACTCATCTTTTTGATCTTGTCTCGCGGATGACAGCGGCAAAAAATAATCTCACGCATATTCAAAGCCGCAAAGAGGAGTTGGCCCGGAAGAAAGAACGCGGTTCCCTTGAGCAGGAAAATGTCTTACAAAAAATGAATCAGTCCGAGCGGACCCTGCAGCAACTCAACCACCGTATAGAAGAAATTAAAGCGCAGATCACTGAAAAGCAGGCCGCACATGTGTCTTCAACATCACAATTGGAAATAATCAAGGCCGACCTCCAGAGCAAAGAAGAACGGCTTGCGCGTGCAAAAGAAGAACTGGCCGCGGCTGCGGCACAATCGTCTTCACGTGAGGATTTTTATCGCGGCCTTTTAGGGGAAGAGGAAGGCACAGAAAATGCCCTCCTTCACCTCGATGGATTGCAGGGCATGATCGCTGATCTGATAGAAGTTCCTCCCCGCTATGAGAAGGCTATCGAGGCCGTCCTGGAAAGCCGTCTTCGCGGAATCGTTGTAGAAGGATCGGGTGAGATCAAGAAAGCAATCGGCTATCTTCGAGAGACAGAAATGGGACGGGGGACATTCGCTCCCCGCATCCCCCGCGCGACCCATAATAGAGAACGACCTGCCATTGAAGGAGAAGGCATCATTGGCAGCGCGACAGATCTGATCGGCGCGAGGAAAGGCTATGATGGAATCGCCGAGGCCCTCCTCGGCACGGTTGTCCTTGTCGCGGACCTGGACGCGGCGCTTCGGATATGGGAATCGGGCCGGCACCCTGAAATTCTGGTCACCCTTGACGGTGATGTTGTAGACCCAAGCGGCATTGTTTCCGGTGGAGAACGGGGAGAATCAGGACTCCTGGCACAAAAAAGAGAACTCCGCTCCCTCTCCGAACAGATCAAACATCTCAAGAAGGAGATCCAGTCCCTTGAAAACGATATCGAAAGCAGCCGGAAGAAAAAACAGGGCACCCTCACAGCAATCGAAACCCTCGCAACAGGAATAAGGACCCTTGAGATACAAGCACTTCATGAAGAAAAAGATCACAGCAGCCTCCTGGCCGAAATAAACCGGCTTCAGGACGGACACCAGACACTCCTCTTCGAACTGGAAGAAGAGACCAAAGAAGAGGAGGAACTCCTCCGCCTGGAGAAAATCGAAGAGGAAGCCATTACCTGGGCAGAACAGGCCAAGGTAGAAAGAGAGTCGGCAATCCTCCGGTGCCAGGAACAGTCAAGCGAAATCAGGCAATCTCTGGAAGAAGTCAAAGAAAGCGTGGTTCAGCTTAAAATGACAACAGCCTCGCTCAAAGAGAAACAGGGACACCTGCTCGAAAAGTGGAATAGGATCTCACGTGAACAGGAAGAGCTTGCCCTACGTTGCAGCGAAAAAGAACAACTTTTCTCTTCCCTCCAGGAAAAACTGAACACAGGAGAGAGAGAAGAGGCTGAAGTCAAAGAATCGATTCAGGAACGCGGCATTGAACGGGAGCGCTTCCTGAACCTCATTCGGGAAAAGAGAGAGGCGCACGCTGTTGTTCTCGCGCAGCGTCTGGAGATTGAGCGGGAGATAGAAAAACTCCGTGCAGGGATTGAGAAAACCAAGAAGGTCCTGCAAGAAAAAGCCCTTCTAAAGATGGAGGCAGGCATCAATCAGAAAAAAATAGAAGAAACCATTCTGATGAATTATCAGCTAGAGATCGCAAACCATGAGATCCTCCCGGTGGAGGATTTTTCTTTTGATGAGGCCCACGCCGCTGCGGTAAAACTTCGTGGCATCCTCGAACAGATGGGTCCGGTCAATATGGCGGCCATCGAAGAGCATCAGGAACTTTCAACGCGCCACGAATTCTTAACAACCCAGGAAACAGACCTCACAGAATCAATGGACAGCCTTCGGGAAGCCATCGACAAGATCAACAAAACCACACGGGGACTTTTTGTGGACACCTTCCATACCCTGAACCAGAAGTTTGGTGAAGTCTTCGACTCCTTTTTTGGAGGGGGAAAGGCCGAATTAATTATGCTGGATGAGACGCATCCCCTTGAATCCGGGATTGAACTGATTGCACAACCCCCCGGCAAAAAACCAAGGAGTATCACCCTGCTCTCCGGCGGAGAAAAGGCATTAACGGCAATCTCTCTGCTTTTCGCCGTCTTTCTGATCCACCCAAGCCCTTTCTCTATCCTGGACGAGATTGACGCGCCTCTGGATGAGGAAAATACCCGCCGCTTTACACAAGCCATTCACAAGATGTCGGAAAAGACCCAGCTCATCATTATCACCCACAACAAACTGACCATGGAAACCTCCGACCTACTCTACGGCGTGACCATGGAAGAAACGGGCATTTCCAAACTGGTCTCCGTCAACCTGAAAGGCAAATCTCAAACGAACGGCCACCCCAAAGAGACCCCTGTTTCGGCGGGTTGAACACTCCGAATCGTTAGTCATTCGATCTATTATAACCCTGAACACAAGCTATGTACCTGGAAATCAGAAAGTTTTTCAAGGTTCTCCCGGAAAATTCTGGATCGAAAAACATCTTCTTGACCCTATAGTTGGTTTCTGTGATAATGACAAGATTTTCCTTGGATGCAGAGTTATTTCTGGTGTACGAAGCCATTTCTTATACTGAATTTAAACCCTCTTAGTCAGAAATAAGTCTTATGACGAGACTTGGCGTCAATGTGGATCATATCGCGACCGTTCGGGAAGCGCGAAGAGGGGCAGAGCCTGATCCGGTTGCGGCGGCGATCCTTGCCGAGTTGGCGGGGGCGGACGGCATAGTGGTCCATCTCCGGGAAGACCGGAGGCACATACAGGATCGGGATGTCCGGATTCTCCGTGAAACCCTCCGGACACAGCTTGATCTGG
>JBHHXE010000038.1:0-15378 GCA_046756865.1 Nitrospiria bacterium
TTTAAATGGAGTAATTTAATGCTGAAGTTGATTAGAAAAGGGGCGATTGAGAACCCGTGGTTTTTTCGAATTGCGATGCTGGGGATCGCCGTTGTTTTTGCCGCGTCGATGGGGTGGTGGGGTTTTGAGCAACGGGAGGACACTTCTGTCGCCGTCGTCGGCGAGGATAAGATTTCACTGGCAGACTATCAGCGTTCCTATCAAGCCGCTTCGAAATTTTATCGTGAAATCTTTCAGGATGAGTATGATGACGAATCTCTCCGTAAAGATGTGATTAATGGATTGGTTGAGCGCAAACTCTGGCTCCAGTTGGCTCGGAAAATGGATTTAGTCGTAACCGATGCGGCCTTGAAAGCCTCAATTACGAGCCTGCCCGGTTTCCAGAGAGGCGGACAATTTGACCCGGAGACCTACAAGCGGGTTCTGGCCTTTGAACGGTACACAACGCAAAGTTTCGAGAGGAAACAGAGGGAAGAAATCTTGATCGCAAAGGTAAAGACCCTGGTCAAGGGTAGCATTGTGCTGACGCCGGCTGAAATCAAGGCAACAGACGAAAGCGATCCACCCAATCCGGACCCCGAGAAGGCGATTGCAGACCTTTTGTATCAAAAAAGAGAGAGGGGTCTGAGGTCCTATGCCGTCGCGATGAGAGAAAAAGCCGTCATCAACATCAAAGAAGACCATTTGTAACGATCCAGCTTAATCATCTGAGCCCCCATAACCGGCTATTTTACTTTCTTTTCGATCAAAGCGTAAGGGTCAATCCTTGCTCCGTTCAGGTGCATTCCCCAGTGAAGATGCGGGCCGGTTACGCGTCCTGACTTTCCGACTTTGCCGATCTCTGCTCCCGTGTTTATGATTGTTCCTTCCTGTGCTGTAATTTCTGAAAGATGAAAATACATGCTGAAAAGGCCCAGGCCATGGTCAATGAAGACTGAACGGCCATTAAAGTAAAAGTTTCCAACAAGGACGACTCTTCCCTTGTTGGTCGCCAGAACGGGTGTACCTGTTGGCGCACTGATATCTTCTCCGGTATGGGGCTTTCGGGGTTTGCCGTTTAGAAAGCGGCGGCGTCCGAAGGTTCCCTGCCTTCTTCCTTTGGTGGGAACAACGAATTCCCCTTCCCAGAGTTTTTTCCCCAGACTTTGGCGGAAGGCTTTTCGTACCTTTTTTTTCTCCCCTCTTACACGCTTCAGCGTTTCCGCATCAAGATCCACCATTTTTTTAGGAAGCTTCAGGTGTTGAACGCCAAAGGCTTCCGCTTCTATTTCGACCGTCACTTTACGATGATGGTCTGATGTCCCCTCCTTCCATGTGATGATCAGGGGGTGACGCCCTATCGGCTGGGCAAGGTCGATCCCGATCAGGGCCGCGTATTCTCCTGAAGCCCTTTTGAAAAAAGGAACCAGTTTATCGAGAAAACGGCCCGAGACTGAGTCTGCCTTTTGAAGTTGACCGACTGAAAACAAAACAACACTCCCCTGCGCCACATGGAGGGACGATTCGCTTTCATTCCCTCTAAGATCATCCGGGAGGAATAAAAAAAAGAAAAGACAGCAAAGGAAAGCCATCTTCAGGTGGTGGTTATTTTTGGGGTGTGGTCGTCGCAATGAGTTCCTCCACGCGTTGGTTTACAGATGAAAAAGGATCCATGCAGAGGATCGTCTCTTCCCAATATCCGTTTAGTTTCAGGTAGGTCCAGTCGACGGTATAAGAACGGTTCTTCGCTTTGGCAAATCGGATAAAATCTCCCCGTATTTTTGCACGGGTTGTTTGCGGCGGGCGAGCGATGGCTCTTTGAATGTCTTCTTCGGACGCGACCCGTTCAATAAGGCCCTGACGGCATAAAAGATAATATAACCCACGGTCCTGGCGGATTTCGTGGTACTGAAGATCGAGCATGGCAACTCTGGGATCATCCAGTCCACAGCCTTTTTTGTCCATGAATTTATTGATTAAGGTTTTTTTTGCGATCCAATCGATTTCGCGGTCGAGCCGGCTGGGGTCCTCTTCAAGTTCTTCCAGTACATATTCCCAGCGTTCGAGGATGTCCCGGCCTATATCGTCCGCGTCTCCAGAGGAAACGTAGGCCTTTGCTTTTTCAAGATATATCTTTTGAATCTCAATGGCCGTTAGTTCCTTTCCGCCGGTCAAGCGCACTTTTTTTCTGAGGGTCGGGTCTCTTGATATTTCACGCAATGCCTTCACAGGATCGTCCAATTCCAGCCCTGAAAGGCTCAATCCCCCTTCGATCATGGAGAGTACGAGCGCCGTAGTTCCGACTTTAAGGTAGGTCGCGTACTCAGACATATTAGAGTCGCCGATAATAATGTGGAGGCGGCGGTACTTTTCTGCATCGGCATGCGGTTCATCTCGTGTGTTAATGATGCTTCGTGAGGACGTGGTCGAGGAGGAGGTCTTTTCGTGGATGTGCTGCGCGCGTTGAGAAATGAAATAGTGGCTTCGCCCGGAGAGTTTCAGGATCTTTCCCGAACCGGTATAGATCTGTCTGGACACAAAAAAGGGGATGAGTTGTTCCGTTACTTTCCAGAAGTCCAGATCACGACGCATCAGGTAGTTCTCATGGCACCCGTAGGTGTTTCCCATAGAGTCGGTATTGTTCTTGAAGATGTAGATATCTCCTGAGAGTCCTTCATCGTTCAGGCGTTTTTCCGCAAGGGGGAGGCAGGACTCGAGTATCCGCTCTCCAGCCTTGTCATGAACCACCAGGTCAAACACCTGGTCGCACTCCGGCGTAGCGTATTCAGGGTGGCATCCGGTATCCTGGTAAAACCGTGCCCCGTTTGTCAGGAAGGCATTCGAGGGCCAGCTGTTGGGAATGAGTCCTTCAAATATATAGCCCAGAATTTTTTCCATTGGCAGATAAACCTTGCCGTGAGGAGAAAAGATCAGACCATATTCATTTTCCAGACCAAAGATACGGTTTTTCATTTTACATCTTTTGTCAGAATTCAACAGGCCTGCATCGTGACCTTATTTTTTTAGGACACCCGCAAGTTCTTTCTGGTGGAGTCTCCGAAAAGTCCGTCCGGCCCTGGTCCGGTCGAGGACGGCAACCTCCATCCCCTCCGGGCTCAACTTTTGATCATATTCCTCCTCCATGGCCTTCAGGGCGATTTGAAGCGCCTCTCTAAGCTCAGCAAGGCGGTAGCCCTTTTCCAGGCAATTTTTCAAATTTTCAGACTCTCCACCAACAACTGTAAATCCTTTCTCGTCGAAGATGCTCCCGTCGAAAGAGATTCGGTAGATCTCATTGTCCTCATGAGAAGACCCGACTTCCACAACCAGAATCTCGACTTCCAGGGGTTTAATCTCCTGGCTGAAGATGGTCCCGAGAGATTGTGAATAGGCATTCGCGAGAGATTTCGCCGTTACATCATCTCTGCTGTAAAGGTAGCCCTTCATATCGGCATGGCGGATTCCGGCCTTCCTGAGATTTTCAAACTCGCTGTATTTCCCTGCGCCGGCAAAACCGATCTTATCGTAAATTTCTGAAATTTTATTCAGGGAGCTCGGATTGTCCGCCAGGAGGAGAATTCCATTTTTGTACTCCATGGCGATGGTTGATCTTCCCCTGGAAATGCCTTTCTTGGCATACTCTGCTTTGTCCTGCATCATTTGTTCGGGCGAAACATAGTAGGGCATTGCCATTTTTATTTTCCTCCAAGTTCCTGAATCATGGTTTCAAGCAATGCCTGGACCTGTTCCTGTGGGACATTTTCCACCCCTTTTTTGCTGATTACTTTTACGTTGGGGAAAATCCCGCGGATCAGGTCGGGTCCGCCGGTGGCGACGTCCGCTTCTGCCGCATCGTAAAGCGCCTCAACTGCAACGCGGATGGCTTTATCTCTCGAAAGGTCGGCCTTGAATATTTTTTTCATTGTGCCCCGCGCATCTTTCCCGCCGGACCCGATGGCATAATACTCCGTTTCCTCATAGCGCCCGCCCGCAATATCATATTTAAAAATGCGCCCTGTCTCCCGCTTCAGATCATAACCGGAGAAAATGGGAACGACGACAAGACCCTGCATGGCCATTGGGAGATTTGCCTTGATCATTTGGGCGAGCTTGTTCGCTTTTCCATCCATGGAGAGTTCAGACCCTTCTAGCTTTTCATAGTGTTCGAGTTCGGTCTGAAAGAGGCGGGTCAGTTCCAGACAGGGGCCGGCGGCACCTGCGATCGCGATGGCGGATGTGGCGTCGGCCTTGTGGACTTTTTCAATCCGGCGTTCCGAGATTGCATATCCCTCCGTTGCCCGACGGTCTCCCGCCATGATGACGCCTTCCTTATACCGCAAGGCCAAAACCGTTGTCCCGTGAGGAACCCATTGACTGAGATCCTTTTTCTCATGGGATCCCCTTTCCGGCAGTCCGGTCTGATCCGACACGCCCCTTGCCCCCGCAGGCAGCGCGGATGTGTTTGAGATCAGCAGGTGATGAAAGCTGGAGCCGGGGTCGTGAAATTGAAATTCAGCCACTATTCTCCTCCCTTCTGGACATAGTTCTTGATAAATTCTTCAGCATTCTCTTCGAGAACATCATCGATTTCATCTATGATCTTGTCGAGGTCTTCTTTTATTTTCTTCCCCTTCTCGACCACTTCGGGCTTGGCGGAAACCGCCTCTTCTTTGTTTCCAGATTCTTTTTTCTGGGTGCTCTTTTTTTCCTGTTTTGCCATTTAACTCACCTCATGTCGAAATCATGTTCAGTAGGGCTTCAACTGATTCGGCCTTGTCGAGAAGTGGACCGACCAGATCCCGACTTCCTTTCAGCGGATCCAGAAGGGGTATCTTTTTGATGGCCCCATTTCCGGGATCAAGTAAGAGTGAGGTCCAGCTGGCCGCATAAACTTCCTTTGAAAATTTCTTAATGCAGGTCCCGCGAAAATAGGCGCGCGTGTCTTCCGGAGGAAGCTCCTCAGCATGGGCCAGGTCCTCCGGGCGAATCAACCGTTCAACATAATTCCCCCGCTCAAGCGCGTAATAGAGACCCTTGCTTTGAACGACATTGTGGTACTGTAGATCCATCATCTGTGCGCGGGAGTCTGTCCAGTCACAAGCCTTCCGCTTCATGTAGGATTCGATCAACTCCTTCTTGATGACCCAATCGATTTCACGGGAAAGCTGCATCGGATCTTCTTCAAGCTTGTCCAGTACAGACCGCCATCTCTTGAGGATATCCTTCGTGGTCTGGTTCTGAGTCCGGGAAAAGTGGTCCTCTGCCTGTTCCAGATAGGACCTCTGGATTTCAACCGCGGACCATGCCGCACCCCTGGTGAGCTTGATTTTTTTCTTTACCGTTAAATCCCGTGAAACCTCTTTGATACTCCGAACCGGATCTTCCAGGTCAAGTCCTTTGACTTCCTGGCCGGCTTCAATCATGGCCAGAACGAGTGACAATGCCCCGACCTTCAGGAAGGTGCTGACCTCCGACATGTTGGCATCGCCGACGATTACATGTAAGCGCCGATACCGCGCCGGGTCGGCGTGGGGTTCATCCCGTGTATTGATGATAGGCCGTTTAACCATGGTATTCAGGTCAACCCGGGTTTCGAAGAAGTCGGCACGCTGGGAGATCTGGTATTCGGCTGGTTCGGTTCTGTTTTCCGAACCGATTTTTCCTGAACCGGCATAGATCTGGCGTGTTACCAGGAAGGGCATGAGTTGTGAGGCAATCTTGTCAAAAGGGAGTTGACGGGAAACCAGATAATTCTCATGATAACCGTAACTGTTCCCCTTGCCGTCCGTATTGTTTTTATAGATGGAAAGCTGTTTCTCTTCTCCTTTAAGATGTTCCGAGATCTCGACGCAGCGCTCAAGAATGCGCTCGCCGGCTTTTTCGTAGGCAACGAGATCAAGGGGATTAGCACATTCTGGAGTGGAATATTCAGGATGAGCGCCGTCGACATATAGGCGCCCCCCATTCGGGAGAAGTTTATTGAGAAGCCGGTTATACTCGGGTCCGGGGGATTCACGTTCTCCATCTGCCTCAAACCCGCGCGCGTCGCACAGGGGGTTTTCATTCTCATAATCCCAAATGACGGAAGAGGACGGAAGATAAGGATAATTGTTGACCAGGAAAATGGAATTTGAAACGGGATCTGAGCTTTCGGAACCCATGTTGGCAATTCCGAACTCGGTCTCGGTTCCCAATATCCGCTTCATCGTTGCCAGATCTCCGATAGGGTTTTCCGGCCGAACACCGATCTTTTTACAGATAATGTCCTGTCGTGACCGTTTCTATTTTTTTGGTATCTGCCGCGGTTCTTCCGGCCATGGTCCGAACGTGGATGATCTTTTCGCTGTTTCTACCCGCAATTTTTGCCCAGTCGTCGGGATTGGTTGTGTTGGGAAGGTCTTCGTTTTCTTTAAATTCGTCCTTGATGGCATGGATCAGGTCTTCCTGTTTTAAGCCCATGACATCCGTTTCCAGCATCCGTTTGATTGCATATTTCTTTGCCCTGGAGACAACACCTTCGATCATGGCGCCGCTGGAGAAGTCTTTAAAATAGAAAGTTTCTTTTTCTCCATTGGCGTACGTGACCTCTAGAAATTTATTTTCTTCCCGGGTGCTGTACATTTCTCCCACCGCGGCATTGACCAGGGCTTCAACAATCTTTTTCCGGTCGCCCCCGGCCTTGTCCACTTCCTCAGTATGATAGGGGAGGTCGTCGGTTAGATATTTCTGGAAAATATCGACGGCGGCTTTTTCATCGGGGCGTTCAATCTTGATTTTGATGTCGAGCCGTCCCGCCCGTAAAACGGCAGGATCCAGCAAGTCCTGGCGGTTGCTGGCGCCAATGACGATGACATTTCTAAGTCGCTCCACGCCATCAATCTCTGACAAAAACTGAGGGACAATCGTTGCTTCCATATCCGAAGAAACACCGGTCCCCCGGGTTCGGAAAAGCGCATCCATTTCATCAAAGAAAACGATGACAGGATTCCCGGCCTCAGCCCGTTCCTTCGCTTTTTTGAAGACCTCCCGAATTTGGCGTTCGCTCTCCCCGACATATTTATTCAGTAATTCGGGGCCTTTTACATGTAGGAAGAAACTTCGAAGTTCTCTGCCTGAACGCCTGCTCATTTTCTTGGCGATTGAGGCGGCAACGGCCTTTGCAATAAGGGTTTTTCCGCATCCTGGCGGTCCATAAAGAAGAATTCCCTTGGGGGGCAGAAGCTTGTATTCGGCAAACAGGTCCGGGTGAAGGAAGGGAAGCTCCACTGCATCCCGAACCAACTCGATCTGATCTTTGAGTCCACCAATACTGTCATAAGTGACATCCGGGATCTCTTCGAGGATGACCTCTTCCAATTCGGACTTCGGGATTTTTTCAAGGGCATATCCTGAGCGGGTATCAAAGAGGAGATGATCCCCGACAGAAATTTTTTCATCCAGTAAGGGATCGGCCAATGAGACCACACGTTCCTCTTCCGCGCGAAGGGTGACAACGGCTCTGTCTGTTCCAAGAATGTCTTTAACGCGCGCAATCTCACCGTGCGGATCAAAGGCGCAGGCCTCGACCATGTTCAGCGCTTCATTCAGGATGACCTGCTGGCCCTTTTTTAAATCTCCGGTGCAGATATCTGGATGGATGTTGACCTTCATCTTCCGACCGGAGACGAAGACATTTCCGGTTCCATCACGATTCATACCTGAAAAAACGGCATAGCTGGATGGGGGGCTTGTCAGTTTTTCGATCTCGGCCTGCAGGGTTTCTATCTGGTGCTTTGCCTCCAGCAATGCGGCTGAGAGCTTTTCATTTTGCTTGAAGGCCTGATCGAGCTGCTTTCGGGACTGGTGAAGGTCTCTTAACTCCCGTTCCATCGAAGCAACCTGGGTCAGGAGTTTTTCTCGCTCCCGCTCATACTCGACGATTTTCGCCCCGGCATCAGCGCCGCCAAACTGCCTGGAGAGTTTCTTCATGGTATCTTTAAAGGGACCCGGATCTTCCTGCCCTTTTTTTGAACCAGCCATTGGTGGCCCTCCTTTAGAAATAAGTCTATCATCTCATTTTATGAGGGTCAACTACCCTGGTTCTCAGGGGCATGGGAAAGAGCATCGGAGTCGACTAGAAGAGTTCTCTTTGGCGAAACAGGCTCATGATATCGGTTGCCACCTCTTCAACGGCCCGACCTGTTACATCGACAATGCTCCATTTCGGGTTTTCACGGTAGATTCTGCGGCAGTTTTTGAGTTCCTCGACGATTGATTCTAGTTTGGCATAGTCGGTAATTTTCTGCTTGAGTTTTTTCAAACGGGCTTCCCGGATTTCCTGAAGCCGTCGAGGGTTGATGCTCAGGGCGATGATGCGCTCCTGGGCCACACTTTCAATCACTTTCGGGAGTGGGATGTTGAGGACGATCGGGACGTTGGCGACCTTGTATCCATGACGCGCAAGGTAGATCGACAAGGGGGTCTTGGCCGTTCTCGAGGGACCGACCAGAACGATGTCGGCCTGGGGGATTCCCGGGAGGTTCTGTCCGTCATCATGTTTTACCGTAAATTGTACAGCTTCGATGCGGCCAAAGTAATCGGTGTCGACGCGATGAAGGCGGCCCGGGTCGGATTGAGGCCGTTTGTCGAAGAAATGGCTCATGGCGCTTAAAAGGGGACCGAGCATATCGACAGCCATCAGGTTGGATTTCAGTGCACGTTCTCTAATTTTCAAACGCAAGGATTCCGAAACAAAGGTGTAGATGATCAGCCCCTGCTTCAACTCGGCCTCATCCAAAACCTTCGCGATCTGGTCTTCGGTTCGGATATGGTGACGACGAACCAACACCGTCTTCGCATCTGAGAACTGTGACAGCGCCGCGCGGGTGATCTTTTCTGCTGTTTCTCCGGTCGCATCTGAGAGAACAAAAATCTGCCGTTTTCCCATAAGGCGCATCATAGTCGATTCTGAGGCCAAAACCAAGCTGGATTTCCAGGGTTTCAGGAAATGACTAAATTACGGGATGAGGGAGGGCAGAGGCTTCTTATCGGCCCCGATTTCTTTTTTCCAAAGCAGATCTTCTATGACGGCGAGAAGAGGACCCAGGTTTTCTGTTTGCCGGGCTGAGATGGCAATGCCATCATAGCGCTCACAGAGATTTTTGACGGTCTCCGGATCGGATTGGTCTATCTTATTAAAAACAAGCAGGCAGGGCGTTCCCGACAGTTTCAGGTCCGAGAGGATATGTCCGACAGTTTCGATCTGTTGCTCCAGCCGTGGACTAGTGATATCAACCAGATGGATGAGGAGATGAGCGTCCCGGAGCTCATCCAGGGTTGAGCGGAAGGCTCCAAGCAGATCAGCGGGGAGGGATTGGATGAAACCAACGGTATCCGTGAGGATGACCTCTCTCTCTCTCGGAAAACGGAGGCGGCGGGTTGAGGTATCCAGTGTCGCAAAGAGAAGGTCTTTTGTTTCCACCTGGCTTTTTGTGAGGGTATTCAGGAGGGTTGATTTTCCCGCGTTGGTATAGCCGACGATCGAGAGGATGGGGACCCGCCGCTCGGTCCGCTTCGTCCTCCGTCGGGCACGGGCCGCCGCCAATGATTTCATCTCCCGCTCCAGGCGGGCGATGCGGTCCCGGGACCTCCTCCGATCTATTTCAAGACGAGTTTCTCCAGGCCCTCTTCCCCCGATTCCTCCGGTCAGGCGTGAGAGGGCCGTGCTTCGTTCTGCCAGCCGGGGAAGGCGGTAGCGAAGCTGTGCAAGTTCAACCTGGACCTTTGATTCCCTGCTGTGCGCCCGTTGGGCAAAGATATCCAGGATCAACTGTGTCCGGTCAAGAACTTTCATTTCTGTGACTTCACCGATGGTCTTGACCTGGAGGGGGCTTAGATTCTGGTCAAAGATCAGGAGCTTGGCCTGCCGCTGCAGGGCCTTCATGATGACTTCCTTCAGTTTTCCCTGTCCCAGGAGAAATTTTGGATGAAGGGTTTTTGGACGCTGAATAACCCGATCAATTGGCACAATGCCCGCGGAGCGGCTCAGCTCGGCCAGTTCATCCATCGATGATTCCTGGTCAATGATCGGTTTTAAGGATGCGCTGACGAGAATGGCCTGTTCCTGGCCTCCGGTTGCGATAGCCGTTTCCTGATGCCCTTCAAATTCGGCTTCGAGCGCCATAAGAAAAGGACTCAAGGGAAGGTTCAGCTGATGTATGGTGGTCGGAGGATGGATCTCGTAAAGCTGTCCTCCCGGGTTGGGTGGAAGGAGGTGGGCGAGATAAAGCCGACCGGGCGATCCATCCTTGAGGACACCGATTGCCACGATGATGTCGAGTCGAAGAAGGGCCAGATCGGTCAGGTCATCGTCATTGAGGGCCTCATTTTTAAGGTGGGTGTGCACAAGCCGAACACCACGTAGCGCACGCTTTCCAAATCGAAGATCGCTCAGGTCGGGAATCAGAACCTCACGCTGGTTCCCGATCAGAAGGGTATGGATCTTACCTTCTCTTCCGACGAGGATCCCGATCTGCCGTCCTGTTTCAAATGAAATGGCCGCCAGATCCCGGGCCAACTCGACTGTAATGATCCGGTCTCCCTTGATCTTCCGGCGACCGATCTGTTCTAATCGCTTGATCTGCCCCGATTTTAATCCGTTTGTCGGCCCAAAGATATCCGTGCCTTTTCCCTCCTGGTTCTATCCTCTAAATCTTAACAGTTTCTGTGACTAAAATCGATCTGAAGACGGTTTATATTTTGTCCCAAAAATCGATGATCAATTTTGGTGTGGGGCAATAATCTTGACAGACTGCTTATAAAGGTCGATAAATGGAGGCGTAAGCCCCTTGTCGTTTTGGGGCTCTCGCGGAGGACCTTGGGATGAGAATGCCGGATCTGTCATTTGCGAAACTTGATTTCGCCCAGGCTCCCTTCCTGGTGATATGGGAGCTGACGCAGGCCTGTGATTTGGTCTGCCGTCATTGCAGGGCGTCTGCGATGCCTGAACGATGCCCGGAGGAGTTGACGACAGAAGAGGGCTACCGTCTGTTGGACGAGATCAAGGCAATGGGGACGCCGGTCGTGGTTTTAAGCGGAGGGGATCCTTTGAAGCGTCCGGACCTTCAGGCGCTTGTGGCCCATGGCTCTGGTTTAGGGCTCCGGATGGCGACCATCCCGGCGGCGACTTCGCTGATCACACCTGAAATGCTTTCCGGCTTGAAACAGGCTGGACTTGCGCAGATCGCATTCAGTCTTGATGCCTCTCATGAATCTCTTCATGACGGTTTTCGGCAGGTTCCGGGAACCTATCGCACCACGATGCAGGCCATTGCCTGGGCTCACGAGGCGGACCTTCCGGTCCAGATCAATACAACCTATTCCCGCTACAACCTTTCCGACGCTGAGGCGATGATCGCCCTGGTGGAAGAGATCGGCATTGTCTTCTGGGAGGTCTTTATCCTGGTTCCCGTGGGCCGGGGAGAAGCCTTAAAGGGTCTCAGTGGAGAGGAATGTGAGGACTTGCTCATAAAGCTTTACGAATGTTCCACGCGATCGAAATTTCTGCTGAAGGTAACCGAGGCGCCACATTACCGCCGGGTGATCATGGAGCACCGCGCATCCGTGCCGCAGCAAGTCACTTCCGCTTCCGGATCTGCCATCCCGGCGCAGCTTGCCGGCGGCATGCGCCCCGCAAACACCTTCGGTCGAAAGGCGAAGGGTATCAACGCTGGAAAGGGATTCTGCTTTGTCTCACATACTGGTGAGGTCTTCCCCAGTGGATTCCTCCCCCTTTCAGCGGGCAATGTGCGCATTGCATCCCTGTCCTCACTCTACAGAGAAAACCCCGTGTTCAAGGCGCTCCGTGACCCGGACAAACTGAAAGGCCGCTGCGGACGCTGCGAATACCGGGAGATCTGCGGAGGCTCCCGCTCACGGGCCTACGCTCTGACCGGAGACATGCTGGCCGAAGACCCTGCCTGTATTTACCTTCCCCAGAACTGATCATAAATAGCTTTCCTGTTGGTTCCATCTCAGAATTGATTATCTAGGTGGGCTGTCCAATCAACCGATACACTCTGAGCCTTTATCGGAGTCGTACCTATAAATAAAATAAAGAGAGTAAAAATTGATAATACAAAATGGTATTATAGGGCTTTATTGTTGGGGCACATCGACAGAAAGGAATTCCGGATGAAAATATTGGTAACCGGCGGAGCGGGATATATTGGCAGTCACACATGTGTTGCCTTGTTAAACGCAGGACATGAGGTGGTCGTTGTTGATAATTTAAGCAACAGCAAGGAAGAATCTCTAAAAAGAGTGCAAACCCTTACCGGGAAAAAACTCCTGTTTCATAAGGTAGATATTCTTGATAAGGAAAGTTTGGATGCTGTTTTCAGGGCCGCTTCAGAAGATGCTGGGAAAGGCGCCGGGGTAGACGCGGTGATTCACTTTGCGGGATTGAAGGCTGTGGGAGAATCGGTGGCAATCCCGCTTCGCTACTATAGGAATAACGTATGCGGGACCCTTGCCCTGTGCGAGGTTATGGAAAAATATCAGGTGAAGCATATTGTTTTCAGTTCTTCTGCCACAGTCTATGGTGATCCGAAAGAAGTTCCGATTCAGGAAAGCTTTCGGCTTTCGCCGACAAACCCGTATGGCCGCTCAAAGCTCATGATTGAAGAGATCCTTCAAGACCTTTATCGTTCAGATGAAAGCTGGAATGTCGCCCTGTTGCGCTACTTCAATCCGGTCGGAGCAGATCGAAGCGGGGAGATCGGGGAAAACCCGAACGGCATCCCGAATAATCTTCTTCCCTATATTTCACAGGTTGCAGTCGGTAAACGCCCACGGCTTTCTGTTTTTGGCAATGATTATCCAACGGATGACGGCACCGGGGTCAGAGATTATATCCATGTCGTTGATCTGGCGGAGGGCCATTTGAAAGCACTGGAAAAACTGAGATCAAATCCGGGCACCGTCATCTATAACCTGGGGACAGGGCGGGGCTATAGTGTTCTGGAAGTGATTGCCGCATTTGAGAAGGCTTCGGGTAAAAAAGTACCTTACCAGATTGTGGATCGCCGTCCGGGGGATATCGCCAAGTGTTATGCTGATCCCGCGACTGCACAAAAGGAGCTGGATTGGTCTGCTGATATTGGTCTTGAAGAAATGTGTGCCGATACATGGCGTTGGCAATCTAAAAACCCTGAGGGCTTCGCGTCAGAATCGGAACATCGGTGATGCCGGGCTTATCAGATCACTGCCGTTCAGGCGAAAAAACAGGCGACTTGAACTTGTTGCTTGCTTCGTGTGATGATGCTATGGGACAATCACCTCGTGGATATGTCGCAGGCTTTTTCGCATTGCCTGGGTCTCCACCGGTTGTTCTGAGATCATCGGGCCATCTTCAACGAGGAAGGAGAGGAATATGTCAGACATTACCCTGAAAGGAAATCCAATCAAAACGGCCGGCGATTTGCCGGATGTGGGAACACCGGCACCGGCATTTACCTTGGTGAAAAACGATTTATCCGAAGCCAGCCTGAGTGATTTTGAGGGTAAGAAAGTTGTGTTGAATATTTTTCCGAGCATCGATACCCCGGTTTGCTCCGCATCGGTCAAGCGATTTAATGAAGAGGCTTCCAGGATGACTGATACGGCGGTGCTTTGCATTTCCGCTGATCTTCCTTTTGCCCTGGGGCGTTTTTGTGGAGCGGAAGGTTTGAAGGATGTGACCCCGCTATCGGTGTTTCGCTCACCCGAATTTGGAAAAAACTATGGCGTCCTTATTACGACCGGACCGCTTGCCGGTGTCCTTTCAAGGGCGATCGTGGTTATCGACGGCTCCGGCAAAGTCAGCTACACCGAACAGGTCCCCGAGATTACACAAGAGCCCAACTTTGATGCGGCCTTGTCAGCACTTGCCTGAGAAAAGCCTTTTGCCGGTAATATTGAATCAAATGAAGCCTTAAGCTATTTCTCATGGCTTGGGGCTTCATTTTTTTGTTTGTCTTGTCGGTTTGGGTGTTGTCGTTAGTCGGGAGCTCACATTTCATTGCATCCACACTGTTTCGGATGATTTCAATCCGGCTGATGCCGGGAATGGGAATCATCACCGGGGCTCAGTCCCTGATCAACCAGGAAGCGATTCGTCCGACCATCTGCTCAAAATCATCCGGTTTAGAAAAGTCATGGCCTGCACCCGGGATGATCTCTATCTCCTTCTTTGAGTGGAGCTGGTCAAAGAGATGTCTGCTTTGATCCGCCGGAACATCAGCGTCGGCATCCCCATGGACAATCAAGGTCGGACTTTGGATCAACCCGGCTTCGCGATAGGTGTCGTACTTCAGTAGATCTTCATAGAAGGGATATTCAAGGCGGGCCTTTCCGGCAAAGGTGGCGAAAGAGAGGGTGCCGCTTTTCTGCCATTCCTTCATGCCACTTTCACCCAGCCGGGATTTCCAGAGCGCCGGATAGTCAGAGACGGGGCATTTTAAGGCAACCGCGCTGAAAGCGGGATGCCGTGCCGCCATGAGGATGGCGATGAGTCCCCCGAAACTCGAGCCGGCCAGACTGTACTTGCTGTACCCATTTTCTGTTGCCCAATGGAGAATACCCTCTGCCTGTTCGAGACAGCGGGTCAGGGTCATTTCCTGAAATACACCTGAGCTTTCATGATGACCGAAGAAGTCGAAGCGGCAGGTCGCGACCCCGTTTGAGAGGAGCTTCTCCGTCAGGGCGAGGTTGGTGCTGCTTTCCCTGCTCGACATGAAGCCGTGACAGAGTATCGTGAGGTGTCCTGTCGGCTTCTCAGGCTCGGCGAGGACAAGGGCAGTACGTTCTCCTGGCTTAAGTTCCAGTTCGACCTTCTTTTCCATGTGCATTCTCCTCTACCAAATATACAAACTCTAGGAAGTATAGATGAAGCGCGCCCGTTCCGCAATCTTCTCTCGGGGTGGCATGAACAAATCCGGGAGGCTCGGTCAAGGACCCCACACGTCAGAGGGATAGCGGAGATTCCGAAGGGATACGGAAGCCCAACACCCTGATATTGCAGGGGTTTTGGTCTGAGTCTTTTTGTGTTTCTTTGCCCGCGCGGATGTTCTTCCGGCAGGCACGAAGATTTGGGGAGCATAATTCCGTTTAACGTTTGCCCCGACCACAACTCTAATCCTGGTAGGTGCTATCAGGAGCGGCCCTTTTTTGTTTACCTCAAAATTTCTTATTATATAGAAATGGAGGAGTTGAAGAACCAAAGGCCAGGGATGTGACCTCTGGCGGGGGGTAAGAAAATCCTATAGAAGGGAGGGTTTTAACCCTGCCTTCTATAGGATGAAGGGGAACTGCCGACCTTGTTTTGGAAGACCTTGCTGAAATAGCTCTGATCGGAAAATCCGACCTCGCCGCTGACCTGCT
>JBHHXE010000039.1:0-15371 GCA_046756865.1 Nitrospiria bacterium
TTGACCCGGATGTGATGATCCTCAGCGCGTGGCAGCCGGAGGAATCTGATTTTCTAGAAAAGATTCGAACACACCCTGCCCTGGCCCATCTATCGGCAGTCCGAAAGAACAGGGTCTTTGTCTTTCCAGAAAAATATCTCACAACGGTATCACAATATATTGTGGATGCGACTTTGGCCCTGGCGCGGCTTATTCATCCGACACACTTTGAACCGTGAAGGATAAAGCGTACCGGGGCAGGGTTCTGGGGGTAGAAAATATTAAAATTTTTTGAACTTACTGCCCCCACCCTCAAGCACCCTGAGAGCGCGTAAGCATTTACCCACGAAGGTAAGCGCGACCATGAGACCATCTTATCAATCAACTCGAATTTTTTCTCCTGGAGCATTCATTCTCTTCCTGTCTGCCTTGCTTGCCGGGTGTATTGTTCTTGCGACCGCGACGGGAGCGGTTCGGATTCCTTACGCACTTGTTATGAAGATTCTCTTAAACCGGCTGCCCTTTGTTGATTTTTCCGGGTGGGAGAAGGCCCAGGAAGTGATCGTCATGACGGTCCGGCTTCCCCGTGTTCTCCTGGCTGTTCTGGTGGGAGGAGGCCTTGCCATTACGGGTGCGACGCTCCAAGCCCTTTTTAGAAATCCGATGGCTGATCCGGGTGTCATCGGGGTTTCCAGTGGTGCCGCTTTGGCGGCCGTAATTTCACTTGCATCCGGCATGGCGCTCCGCCATTATCTGGTCATGCCCTTTTCGGCATTTCTCGGAGCATTTGGGACCCTTTTCCTGGTCTATTTCCTGGCATCCAGGCAGGGAAGAACCTCAATGGCGACACTCCTCTTATCGGGGATTGCCATCGGTATTTTCATGGGATCAATTCTCTCACTCATTCTGACGCGGGTGTCTTCAATAGAGGCGTTCCGTGAGATCTTTTTTTGGTTGATGGGCGGACTGGACGGACGGGGATGGAGTCATCTCAGGATTTCTACCTGGCCGATCCTGACTGGAACCCTCGGACTGATCTTATTTTCAAGGGATCTGAATATACTGATGTTGGAAGGAGAAGGCGGTGCCGCAGCACTCGGGATGGAGGTGAGAAGGATACAGCGTATTCTCTTGACCCTCTCTTCTCTGGTGATTGGCACTGCTGTTGCTTTTTCCGGGACGGTTCCCTTTGCCGGCCTAATTGTCCCTCATATTGTCCGCTTGATGATCGGTCCGGACCATCGCAAGCTTCTGCCTGCCTCTTTTCTGGCAGGGGGAAGTCTCCTCGTGGGGGCCGACCTGATGGCCCGAACCGTTGTTGCCCCTGAGGAGTTGCCCTTGGGGACAATCACTTCTCTTGTCGGTGTTCCTTTTTTTCTTTACCTGCTCAATCGAGATGGAAGACATGCATAAGAGCTCAGGTCACTTGCCTTTTGGCTTCGCGAGACCCATTCTTACATGGACGCGTTGCCGCGGTACCCGAATCCTCATGTATAGAACCTACGCTCCGGTTCTGTGCTCCTCGCGCTTTACTCTGAAGAAAAATTCAAGCAACTTGAGCTCTTACCATCGGTATGATAATCCTCCTAAATCTTCTTTCAAAAGAGGGTCTAAATAACAACGATGAACGAAACGATAAGGTTAAAAAATGTTTCATTTTTTAGGAATAGTCAGCCTGTTTTGAAGGAGATCAACCTTCAGATGAAGGGAGGGGAGTTGATTGGATTGATCGGGCCGAACGGAGCGGGGAAATCAACGTTGCTGAAGCTAATGATGAAACTGTGGAAGCCGACTGAAGGTTCTATTATTCTCAGCCAAGAGAGACTGGAAGTATGGACACAAAAGATGCTGGCCCGACAGGTGGCCTACCTCCCACAAAATCCGGTATTTGAGAGCGCTTTTTCCTGTAAAGAGGTGGTTATGATGGGCCGATATGCACACCTCGACCGCTTTGAACGGGAATCCACCGGCGATGAAAATATTGTTCGGGAGGCGATGGCCCAGACCGAGACGACCCACCTGGGGGATCGCCTGATCACGGAACTCTCCGGGGGAGAACGGCAACGGGTTTTGATGGCACGGACTTTGGCTCAGGGGGCGCAACTGATCCTTCTGGACGAACCGACAGCCAATCTCGATCCGCATTATCAGTTGGATCTCCTGAACCTGATCGAATCTCTGGTTGAGAAAGGCTTTACCGTGATGATGGCCATCCACGATCTGGGTCTCGCGGCCCGATACGCGAATCGACTGGTTCTCCTTCATCAGGGCCGGATTGTAGCGGATGGAAATCCGGAAACGGTCCTGACTCCCGCCCATCTCCGTTCCGTTTATGGCATAGAAGCTGAAGTTTCACGCCACCCGAAGACCGGACGACTCTTTGTGTTTCCGATTAAGTTGGAGGCAAAGCTAAAATCTTGATGCTCTCGATTTTTTGAGCCGATGGGCAAGACGGCGGGCAATCCTCTTATCCGTTTAGCATTTTCTTCAGGAATTGTCCTGTGAAGGAGTGTTCTATTTTTGCTATTTCCTCTGGGTGTCCAGTCGCCACCACCTTGCCGCCTCCCGTTCCCCCTTCAGGACCCAGGTCGATGACCCAGTCGGCATTCCGGATGACGTCGAGGTTGTGTTCGATAACGACGACCGTGTTTCCCGATTCGGCAAATTGATTTAGAACATCCAGAAGCCTTTGAATGTCGGCAAAATGGAGTCCCGTTGTTGGCTCATCCAGGATATAAAGCGTTTTCCCCGTGGCCCGTTTGGAGAGTTCCTTAGAGAGCTTCACTCGCTGAGCCTCGCCGCCGGAGAGGGTTGTTGCGGATTGTCCCAGCTTGATATAGCCGAGACCGACCCTTTGGAGTGTCCTCAGTTTGGCCTGGATTGAGGGGATGGCCTTGAAGAAATTAATTGCCCCGGTGATTGTCATATCGAGCACGTCGGCGATATTTTTCCCTTTGTAAAGGATGTCGAGGGTTTCACGGTTGTAGCGTTTCCCATTACACACTTCGCAGGTGACGTAGATATCGGGCAGAAAGTGCATTTCAATCTTGATGACGCCGTCTCCCTGGCAGGCCTCGCAGCGTCCTCCTTTGACATTGAATGAATAACGGCCCACTTTGTATCCGCGCATCCGTGACTCCGGCAATTGTGCAAAGAGGTCGCGGATGACGCCAAAAACGCCGGTGTAGGTCGCCGCGTTTGATCGTGGTGTTCTGCCGATGGGGGATTGATCGATGTGGATGACTTTGTCGATCTGTTCAATTCCCTCTATGGATTTGCATGCCCCGGCCCTTTCACTGCTTCGATAAAGCTTTTGCGCAAGATGCTTGTAGAGTACCTCCAGGACCAGTGTTGATTTGCCTGATCCGGAAACCCCCGTTACGCAAGTAAAAAGCCCAATCGGGATCTCGACCTGAACCTCTTGTAAATTGTGCTCTGATGCGCCATTAATTTTGAGAAAGCCCTTGGATTCGCGTTTTCGTTCGGGGAGGGTGATTGACCTTTCTTTTGAGAGGTAACGTCCGGTGAGCGACAAGGGTTCCGCAATGATCTCTTTCGGTAAGCCCTGCGCCACAACCTCGCCGCCGTGAATTCCGGCTGCGGGTCCCATGTCGATGATCCAATCGGCAGTCTGGATGGTTTCTTCATCATGCTCGACCACCAGGACCGAGTTCCCGAGATCGCGCAAGTGACGAAGCGTGTTGAGGAGACGAAGGTTGTCGCGCTGATGGAGGCCGATACTCGGTTCATCCAGGATATAGAGGACGCCGACCAGGGATGACCCAATTTGCGTGGCGAGCCGAATCCGCTGTCCCTCCCCACCGGAGAGGGAGCCCGCAACCCGGTCGAGATTCAAATAATCAACACCCACATTTACCAGAAAACCGAGACGTTCTCCAACCTCTTTGAGAATCCGCTTTCCGATGACGGCTTCTTTGTCGCTTAGCTTCAGGTTGGCGATAAACTGAAAGGCCTCCCGGATAGAGAGCCGGTTGATTTCCGCAATCGAGCGGCCAGAAATCTTGATGGCGAGACTCTCCGGCTTCAGGCGGTTTCCCTTACAGGTGGAGCAGGCATTCATCCCCATATATTCCTCGATTTCCTGTCGGATGTAGCTGGAATCGGTTTCTTTGTATCGGCGGGCGAGATTCGGAATGACTCCCTCGAAAGGCTTGTGATAAAACTCCCTCCGGTCATCGTTTTCGTAGCAAAATCGTATTGCTTCTGTTCCGGAGCCGTAAAGGAGCATGTTTTGAATTTCTGAGGGGAGCTCATGATAAGGCATCCTGAGATTAAATTGATAATGATCCGACAGGGCTTCGAGAACCTGATAATAAAAGGCGGAACTTCTCCTCTCCCATGGGCGAATCGCACCTTCCCGGACGGAGAGCAAAGTGTTTGGAACAATACGGTCCGGGTCAATTTCCAGGGTTGTTCCCAGGCCGTCACACGAAGGGCAGGCGCCGTGGGGCGAATTAAATGAAAAGAGCCGCGGTTCGGTTGCCGGATAACTCACACCGCAGTCAATACAGGCCAGGTGTTCCGAAAAGAGGAGCGTTTCCTCCTCCTTCAGGACGACGACAATTCCTTCGCCCATTTTTGCCGCCAACTCCAGAGAATCGGCCAATCTCCGCTCCAATCCCTCTTTAATAATCAGACGGTCGATGACAACCTCGATTGTATGTTTTTTGTTTTTTTCTTTGATAGGGACGACGCCTTCCTGCGAAAGGTCGATGATCTTTCCGTCAATCCGGACGCGGATGAACCCTTTCTGCCGGATTGCCCGGAGTTCCTTCTTGTATTCTCCCTTGCGGCTTCGGATGATCGGGGCCAGGATCTGAATTTTCTCCCCTTCCGGAAAGGCCATTATTGTATCGACCATCTGTGTAATGGTCTGGGAGGTAATTGCGCGACCGCATTTATAACAGGTGGGGTGGCCTATCCTCGCATAGAGGAGTCGAAAATAGTCATAGATTTCGGTGACGGTCCCGACCGTGGAGCGGGGGTTCTTGCTTGTTGTTTTCTGTTCAATCGAGATGGCGGGAGAAAGCCCTTCAATGGTATCGACATCGGGCTTGTCCATCTGGTCTAGAAATTGACGCGCATAGGCCGAAAGCGATTCTACATAGCGCCGTTGTCCTTCTGCGTAGATGGTATCGAAGGCGAGTGAAGATTTTCCCGAGCCTGAAAGCCCGGTAATCACGACCAACTGATCCCGGGGAATCTCAAGATCGATGTTCTTCAGGTTATGCTCGCGCGCCCCTTTGATGATAATTTTGTGTTCCTTCATCATATTTTACCGGAAAAACCGAAACTCTAAATTCTAACATGCACCTCATGGGCTGTAAATTGAAATTTAGCAATGCTAGTCCCTATAATGGGAACTTATTAGAGAGATGGAAATGAGGGTTTGAGGGTGGAAGCCGTTAGAGACAAACAAGACCCGAATGGGCATTTGGATAGATGGCAATTCTGGATTGACCGCGGGGGGACCTTTACCGACCTTATCGCACGCGCGCCCAAGGGTGGGCTCCGAACGCATAAGCTTCTCTCTGAAAATCCGGAACGCTATCGTGATGCGGCCGTACAGGGAATCCGAGACCTCCTTGAATTGCGTTCAGATGAAGCGATTCCCTCAGAACGCATTGAAGTGGTCAGGATGGGGACGACGGTTGCCACCAATGCCCTGCTTGAACGGAAGGGGGAGCGGCTTCTCCTGGTGACCACGCGGGGATTTCGGGACGCGCTCCGTATCGGCTATCAAAACCGTCCCAAACTCTTTGACCGGAAGATCGTCCTGCCCGAGCAGCTCTATGAGGAGGTTATTGAAATAGAGGAACGGGTCATGTCCGGGGGGAAGGTTGTGACCCCCTTAAATCTGGAGGCTGCCCGTGTGCAACTCCAGGAGGTTTTTGACAAGGGCTTCCGGTCGATTGCCATTGTTTTTATGCATGCTTACCGGTATCCGGGACATGAAAAAACACTGGCCGAACTCGCCCGGATGATCGGTTTCGAGCAGATTTCGACCAGCCATGAATGCAGTGCCTTAATCAAATTCGTTGGCCGCGGCGAAACAACGGTTGTCGATGCCTACCTGTCTCCAATTTTAAATCGGTATATCTCGGTTACAAAATCCGCCCTTGGGGATGTGAAGCTCATGTTTATGCAGTCGAATGGGGGGCTTGTCGATTCGGGGCTGTTTCGTGGCAAGGATGCAATTCTTTCCGGCCCGGCGGGCGGTATTGTCGGGGCGGTGAAGAGTGGGGCCGAGAGCGGGTTTACACGAATGATTACCTACGATATGGGGGGAACTTCTACAGACGTCGCCCATTATGACGGCGTTTACGAACGGTCTTTTGAGTCTCAGGTGGCAGGGGTTCGACTGCGTGCCCCGATGCTGAAAATCGACACCATTGCGGCGGGCGGGGGGTCAATCTGTTTTTTTGACGGTTCACGCTACCGGGTCGGACCTGCCTCTGCCGGAGCGGACCCCGGGCCGGCCTGTTATAGACGGGGCGGACCGCTGACGGTGACCGATTGCAACCTCATGGTAGGGAAACTTTCACCCAGATTTTTTCCCAGCGTTTTTGGTCCGAATCAGGATTTGCCTCTAGATACGGACATCGTTCACAAACGATTCGCCCTTCTGGTCGAGGAAATAAAAGAGGCGACCGGACTTGTGCGCACACCGGTAGAGATTGCGAAGGGTTTCCTTAGGATCGCCAATGAAAACATGGCCAATGCGATTAAGAAGATTTCCATCCAGTGCGGATATGATGTGACGGAGTATACCCTCTCTTGTTTTGGCGGGGCGGGCGGACAGCATGCCTGTCAGGTTGCTGACCTGCTTGGGATAAAGACCGTTTTTATCCATCGCCTCGCGGGCCTCCTTTCAGCCTTCGGCATGGGACTGGCCGACCAGCGCGTCCTGCGGGAGCAGTCGGTCGAGGTGAAACTGAATGAAGAGGCGACCCCTCAAATAAAAGAGATACTTGACCGGCTTGCCGAAGCGGGGACAAAAAGGATGCTTCAACAATCTACAAGTCGAGACCGTGTTACCGTCCAGCGACAATTATATCTTAAATATGACGGATGCGACACCGCGATTGCTGTCGATTTTGGAACGGCCTCAGAGATGGTCACCGCGTTTGAAGAAGCCCACCGGAGGCGCTATGGTTTCCTTATGCAGTCCAAGGAGATTTCCGTCGAGACAGCGTCGGTCGAATTGATTGGCGCATCCCATATCCCATCCTCAGAGGAGGCGGAACCAAGGCAAGGAGGCGGCAGACTGGAAGCCTACACAAAAGTAATGACCGATATCGGGGAGAAGGCCTGTGAAACACCTGTTTTTAAGCGCGAAGACCTTTTTCCGGGAGACAAAGTTATCGGTCCGGCCATCATCTGTGGGCCCTACACGACAACGGTTGTGGAACTGGGTTGGCAGGTGGCTTGCACGCCGCTCGGACATCTGCTCCTGACGCGCCAGGCTCAACCCGCGCGGGGCGTCGCAATTGGAACCCGATGTGATCCGGTGATGCTGGAGGTCTTCAATAATCTCTTCATGTCGATCGCTGAGCAGATGGGGGAAACGCTCCAGAATACCGCCTATTCAGTCAACATCAAGGAGCGTCTTGATTTTTCCTGTGCGGTTTTCGATGATCAAGGCCATCTTGTCGCCAACGCGCCTCACATGCCGGTCCACCTCGGTTCGATGAGTGAGAGCGTACGTGCCGTTATCAAGGCAAACCGGGGAAACATGAGTCCCGGTGACGTTTATACCCTCAACTCGCCGTATAATGGCGGGACGCATCTCCCTGATGTGACTGTGGTGACGCCGGTCTTTAAAAAGGGGGACGATCAGATCCTTTTCTTCGTCGGTAGCCGTGGTCACCATGCCGATATTGGCGGAATCACTCCCGGTTCGATACCCTCTAACAGCCAAAGGGTCGAGGAGGAAGGGGTTCTGATCGACAACTTCAAACTGGTGGAGGACGGCCAATTTAATGAGAAGGGCTTGCGTGAACATCTTCTTTCATGTGATTACCCCGCACGCAATCCCGACCAGAATGTCGCCGATCTGAGAGCACAGATTGCGGCCAATGAGAAAGGGCTTCACGAACTCCACAAGATGATTACGCACTTCGGACTTGGGACGGTGCAGGCGTATATGGATCACATTCAGGCGAATGCCGAGGAGTCTGTGCGACGCGCGATCCACCTCCTTAAAGGGGATAAGTTTATCTATGCGCTGGATAACGGGAGCGAGGTAAAGGTTGAGATCAGGATAGACCGGATCAAGCGCTGCGCTGTCGTAGATTTCTCCGGAACAAGTCTACAGCAGACGAATAATTTTAATGCGCCGAAGGCCGTCTGCCGGGCGGCCGTCCTCTATGTTTTCAGGACATTGGTTGATGATGAGATTCCAATGAATGAGGGCTGTCTTCGCCCGATTGAGATCATTATCCCAAAGGACTCAATGCTGGCGCCTCATTATCCTGCGGCTGTCGTTGCCGGAAATGTTGAGACCTCACAGGTAATGGTCGATGCCCTATATGGCGCTTTGGGGGTGATGGCGGCATCCCAGGGAACAATGAACAATTTTACCTTCGGCAATGAGCGTTACCAATATTATGAAACCGTCTGCGGCGGATCCGGCGCAGGGCCGGGTTTTGATGGAACCTCCGCCGTGCAGACCCACATGACGAACAGCCGTCTGACCGATCCGGAGATCCTCGAATGGCGTTTTCCCGTCCTGCTTGAACGCTTCGAGATTCGGCGCGGAAGCGGCGGCAGGGGTCGCTATTGCGGCGGAGATGGTGTAATCAGGGAGATCCGTTTTCTTGAGGGAATGGAGATCGTTGTCCTGTCAAACCGTCGGCTGATTGCTCCATATGGCCTTTCGGGCGGTGCACCGGGAAGCGTAGGTCGGAACCGGGTTGTTCGGGCTGACGGAATGATTGTCGAGATGTCAGGGACCGACCGTCTTCAGGTTGAAATCGGCGATCATTTTATCATCGAGACGCCGGGTGGCGGTGGTTATGGGGAGAAGAAGAGGGAGGGCTAGGATGGAGGAGACGACGCTTGGCGGGGGATGCTTCTGGTGTCTTGAGGCTGCATTTGTTACATTGAGAGGGGTGGAAAAAGTAGTGTCTGGATATTCGGGCGGAACGGTACCTGATCCGAGCTATCAGGCGGTCTGTTCCGGAACGACGGGTCATGCAGAAGTTGTCCAGGTCCGTTTTGATCCAATGGTGCTGGCATTTAAGGATCTCCTGGAGGTTTTTTTTACACTTCACGATCCGACAACCTTGAATCGTCAAGGGGCCGATGTCGGCACACAATATCGTTCGGTGATTTTTTATCATTCACCTGAGCAGAAGAATATTGCCAATGAGATGATGAATAAGATCAACGCGGCCCATATCTGGGAGAACCCGATAGTCACCGAATTAACCCCGCTTTCTGTATTTTTCCGAGCGGAAGATTATCATCAGGCGTACTATGAGGGTAACGCGGGCCAGCCGTATTGCCAAGTCGTCATCACACCTAAACTTGAAAAGCTAAGGAGGCTATTCCTCAGCAAGCTCAAAAGGTGAGGGGCAAAAGGCAGGGTATTTTTTAACAGAATAAATCGTAGGAGAAAATAATGACAAATCATTTTAAGAAAAAGGGGAGCTTTAGCTGGAATGAACTCATGACAACGGATGTCGATCAGGCAAAGGCCTTCTATGCGGGACTCTTTGGCTGGACGACTGAAGATTGGCCGATGAACGAGATGAACTATGCCGTCATCAAAAACGGGGATGAGGATATTGGCGGCATCATGCCGATTCCGGAAGAAGCCAAAGGGGCTCCGCCGAACTGGGGTGCTTATATTACGGTTGAAGATGTCGACTCCTCTGCGGCAAAGGCCAAAGCGCTGGGGGCCTCAATCATCGTTCCCCCGACGGATATCCCGAAAGTAGGGAGGTTCTGTCTCTTCCAGGATCCCCAGGGGGCAACCCTTTCGATGATTACTTACGCGGAGTGTCAGGAATAAACTGCGCAGGGTTTCAGATCATCAGCTTTGATCCCTGCCATTGATTGGACTTCTTTATTTGCCGGGTGAAGTATCGTGGTGGAGGAAGTCCGGAGGGAGAAGCCATGCTAAGCGAAATAAAATTTGAGGATCAAAGGGTTGTTGGGATGATTCTGGATGGTGGGATCACCCTTCTGGAGATAGAAAAGTTTTGGACCAGGATCGAATTAATGCTGGAAAAAGAGAAAAGATTGCGTGTCTACGCGGAAATAAAAAACTTTGGGATGATGGAACCGAAAGCCTGGTTTAAGAATATCCCGAAAAAGATACAACACTTTTCAGATTTTGAAATGGAAGCTATCGTATCGGACAAACATTGGTTGGAAATACTGGCGAAAGTGAGTGACCGTTTATTTCCCAGCATCAAAGTCAAACATTTTAATTTTAAAGAAGTCGATAAAGCAAAAGCCTGGATCGTGAGTTAAGGTTTTCGTTTTTTAGTTTAAAATCCTGAATTCAAAATTTCTAAAATGAGGCAAGAGAGGAACCTGATTATGACTCAGAAGAATGCCCACTCCACTGATGGCGTCCTTGTCGTCGGAATTTGTGGCAGCCTCCGTCTTGGCAGCTATTCTCATCACGCCCTGCGCATCGCTTTGAAAGGGGCACAGGAGGTCGGGGCTGACACGAAGTTGATTGATCTGAAGGAGTACCAGCTCGTTCACTGTGATGGCAAAGAAGACGAGAGCAACTATCCCAAGGACGTATTTCGATTAAGAAAAGAGGTCCAAGCAGCACAGGGTCTCATCCTTGCGACGCCGGAATATCACGGTAGTTTCAGCGGGGTGCTCAAAAATGCCCTTGATCTAATGGGGTTTGACGAAATAGAAGGGAAAATGATCGGTCTTTTAGGCGTCTCCGGTGGAAAGATGGGGGCGCTGAATGCCCTGAACGGCTTGCGTGTTGTCGGGAGGGCCCTTCACGCCTGGGTGATTCCTGAACAGACATCGATCCCTGAAGCCTGGCAGGTTTTTGATGACAAGGGTCATATTGTCGACGGTGATATGAAAGGGAGAATATTGGGTTTAGGAAGGCAGGTTGCGCGTTTCTCCTACCTGCACTCCTCCGAAGGGGCTCAGGAATTTCTTCGTGCCTGGGAGGGTGCGCCTTTGAACCCCGGAGGCGGGCCTCACAATTAATCAAGCTGAGGGTGTTTATCGGGAATAAACTTACAAAGGCGAGACCTTTTCCAGCCAATCAATGATCTGGGCGATCTCTTCTTCCGTCAGGTTGCCCTCAAAGCGAGGCATCCTTCCCCGTCCTTTGAGGACGGTTATCGTAAACTTCTCGGCAGCCATCGTCTTTCCAGACTCGACAAGGGCCGGGGCGCGAAAAGTCCCTTCTCCCTGGGCTCCGTGACATTTAAAGCATCGGATGACACCTTTTTTGAGTCCGCTGTACAATTGACCGCCGGGATGGTCTGGGAGCGGGATATCCTTATTTACGCATCCCGCGGATAAAAGAAGAAGGACGAGCACCTTGAGAAAATTTTGCACTGGCGAACCCTTGGTTAGTATCATCTATTGGCGTAGTGTAACTGCTCGGGCATAGGATCGTAAAGCAAAAGTTCAGATTTTATGGCTTGCCTTTTCCCCCTTCCTTTTTTAAACTCACCTGACCTGCCTTCTTCATGATTGAAAAATGATAAGTTTAAAAAAATCTGCGGAAATATTTTATGGGTCATGTGATTGAATATATTAAGAAAGAGGCTTACAAGGGTGAGGCATATACGATCTTCCTTTCCGTGTTCCTGCTCCTTGTCGTGGCAGGGGAGGCTCTTGCCCAGGAGGCCGAAAAGGGATCGTTTTCGGCGATTCCCGTTGAAGAAAAATCGATACGAATCGATGGCCTTTTAGACGAGCTGGTTTGGCGGGAGGCTGGTCCCGCATCTGGGTTTGTACAGCAGGAGCCCTTTGTGGGGGTTCTTTCTTTGGCGGCGACGGAGGTACGGATTGCCTTTGACGAAGGGCATCTTTACATCGGGGCCCTGTTGAATGATCCCCAGCCTGATCTTGTTAAGGGAGATGAACGTCAGGAGGATGCCCTTTTTGATCGGAGCGATGCCTTTGCTGTTTTAATTGACACCTACCACGATCACCAAAACGGTTTTTTCTTTGAGACCACCCCTTTGTCGGCAAAAGCCGACGCACTGGTCAGTCAGGAGGGTTCTCAGGTCAACCGGGATTGGGATGGAAAATGGGAGGTTGCGGCACGACGGACGGCCACCGGATGGTCTGCCGAATTTCAAATCCCTTTTGAGACCCTCCGATTCAGGCCAGGTGACTCACAGACCTGGGGGATTCAATTTCGCCGCCGCGTCCCTCGTCTGAAAGAGATCTCTTTCTGGAGCCCCCTCAGCGCTGAGCAAACATTTTTTGAGGTCTCCAGATCGGGACACCTCAGAGACGTCAAACCGAAAAGTCGGGTGCGGCCTTTTTCGATCAAGCCTTATGCCAAAGGGTCTATCCTTAATGACCGAACCGGGGGCAAGGATATCTCTGAAAGCGACCTGGACGTCGGATTAGATCTCCGTTACCGTTTCCGGACAAATTTAACACTGGATCTCACCTACAATACCGACTTTGCCGAAACGGAGGCTGATCGGATTCAAATCAATCTGACTCGATTTCCCCTCTTTTTTCCAGAGAAACGAGAGTTTTTCCTTGAAGGAAAAGGTTTTTATAATTTTGGACTCTCCGGCCGGATTCAGCCCTTCTTCAGCCGCCGAATCGGCCTCATTAACCGGCAGGCGATCCCAATCCTGGTCGGCGGAAAACTCAGTGGAAAGGTTGGTCCTTACGGAATTGGAATGCTTCTTATGGAAACCGAGTCGGAGGGGGGGAATCCAGCGGAACAATTCGGGGTGGTTCGGCTTTCGCGCGATATGGGTCTCCGATCGAACATTGGATTGATGGGGACGGAACGTTCGGAACGGGGCGGCCCCGGACGTGAGACGATTGGATTCGATGGGACATTCTCTCCCAATGCGCGCCTGACCTCGAACGGTTTCTGGCTCCACTCCGAGGGGAACAATAGCGCAGAGCGAGGGCAGGCATCGTTCGGGGAGGTTCAGTGGCGGGATCCTTTCTGGAGGATTAAACTCAACCACCTCCGGATAGATGAAACCTTTTTTCCCGCATTGGGTTTCGTTCGACAGACCGATCTGATAGAGACCTTCGGGTTTGTGGACATCCGTCCTCAGCCGGTGAAAGGCTTGATTCGTGAGATAGGGCTCAAAACAGAAATGACCCATCAAACGGATGATAGCGGCCGTTTTTTATACCGGAGCAATTACAATCGTATTCAGGCTGATTTTCGTTCCGGTGATTTTATATTGCTTAGCATCGATCCCCAAAAAGAGCGGCTTCCAGAGGATTTTACAATTCGTCCCGGCATCACGATTCCAGCGGGGACCTTCACCTACACACATTACAGCGTCTTTTTCTTCAGCGACAGCCGACGCCCCCTTTCCGGCAGTGCTAGCCTCATATGGGGTGGTTTTTTTGATGGACGGAAATCGTCCCTCGATCTCAGTCTGACTGCCGCACCAGGGGAAGGCATCAAAGTAGGTGCCGGTTTAGAGATTGACCAGGTTCATCTTCCTCAGGGAGAGTTCACCTCTCAGATTCTGGATGGGGATATTTCATGGTCGCTGAGCAACCGGCTCTTGCTCCAGGGATTAATACAATGGGACAAGGAAGACGACTCGCTGGCTGCAAACCTCCGACTTTCGTGGGAATACCGGGACAAAAGCTGGTTCTACCTCATTGTCAATCCCGCCAGGCAAACAGATGGCGACACACTCCTCGTTCTTACAAAGATCACATGGCTCTGGGAACCTTAAAGCCGACTGTGATAATCAGTTTGCGGGAAGAAATTGATACAAGGCATCTCCGTGCTTTCCATAAATCACAAAAGATGTTGCGTCGCTGGGATCAACGTAGCGTTCAACCTTTTGGCCAATCTCAAGTCCTTTCGGTACCGCCTTGGTCAACTCCAGGTATTGTCCTCCTATGTGATGGTATTCAACGCGAAGGAATAAATGCTTTGTTCCGGGACTACCAAGGATTAGGGGCCCAAGCTTCTAATATTGTATAATGTTAGGGGTCTTGAAAAGTCTTGCAATAAATTTGACAGAAGTGAATACGAGTGCAGTTCCTGCTTCTCCGCAGCGGGGTTTTTCAAATCCAGGGAATACCCGAAAATGCCAGTATGACCCAAGAGTCTTTTCCATGGAAAATTTGACCCTTCGGATCGTATATCTTGCCGTCCTTATGTGGTTGGGGTGGTCTTTTTCGCCCGATAAACATGTCGTTGCCATGCGGCGATCTATTTTTGATTTCCATGCCTGGAGTATTTGGCTGGGTGTTTTCCCGGCGATCCTGATCCATATGGTCGGTATCTGTGCCGGGGTCATGTCACAGAATAGACCGTGGGTTTGGTTGATCTATATTGGCATTGAGGCGGCCATCCTAGTTGTCCTCCTGATTCTTTATCCTATTTCGACCCGGAAGCCGTATGCAGTTCTCGGGGTATCTTTTCAACAGCTTCCACGACAGATGGTGATGGGGTTACGATGGATCGTTGGATACTTTATCCTTGGAAATACGTTTCTTTTTCTCATCTCGTTTATATTTGTCAAGCTCCTCAACCTTCCGGCCATCCTTGAGTATGTACTTGTTCGTCAAAGGCAGACAATGAGGGGCGGAGGCGCCTTGCTGGGATTAATCGAAACCGAATTCGGGGCAGGAAAGCTCTGGATGCCAATGATATTCCTGGTGGTGATCGGTCCACTTCTGGAAGAGCTTGTGTTTCGGGGATTTTTATACGGCCCGATACGGCGCAGGGCCGGCTCCACCATCGCGATATTCCTGACTGCTCTTCTCTTTATGCTCGGGCACGGCCACATTTCTCAGACGACATTTGTCTTCGGTCTTTTCTTTGCCTACCTGTACGAATCCACCCAATCCCTTATGCCGGGATTTTTCTTTCATGCGCTGCTTAATTTTAGAATCGTTCAATTTTATCTTGAACGGAATGAACCATTAGACCCCGCACATGTGGGGTCTGAATTCGGATGGCGGGTTCTTTTCCTGTTGTTGATATTTTTGGGCATATTAATCATTCACCGAAAGATAAGAAAAAAGGGGACCTTCATCCCTTTACCCGAATTGATGGAGGGGCAGGAAAAATGACGGTTCCTATGATGTTAGATTTTTAAAATTTTTTACTTTATATTTATTCCATGTGTTACTTCTTGTGAGAAAGACGATATTTGCCACTTTGGGCCTGCTGTTCAATCATCTAAATTTAT
>JBHHXE010000040.1:0-15319 GCA_046756865.1 Nitrospiria bacterium
TTCCCTGTTTACAGCTATGAGAACAATCGGGAAACCGGGGAAATCCGGTGGAATGCGCTTCAGATCTACCGGCATAAAGAGACTGGGACCACCACAAAGGATGCCCTTCTCCCTGTTTATACATATGAAAATGACCAGGCCAGCGGGTTGCGGCACGTGGCACTCCTGGGTGTGCCGCCGTTCACGCTCTATGAACACCGCGTTCGGCAGGATGAAATCTCTAATTGGTTTTTTCCAATTTATGCCTACCATGCCGATTCGGAAGGGATGCGGTTTTCGGTCTTGGGTTTTCCTCGCACGGGGGGAGGAACGACCTTCTCCCTTTATGAACGCACGCGGACAGCCCTGAAAACGACAGACCGTTTCTTCCCCCTATACGCCTACGCGAATAATCTGGAGACCGGAGAGGTCCGGTGGGACGCACTTCTGATTTACCGGCACAAAAAGACTGAATTTTACACAAAGGATGCCTTCCTCCCCTTGTATTCCTATGAAAATGACCGGGCCAATCAGGTCCGGCGGTTTGGGCTGCTCGGAATGGCACCGCTGACACTTTACGAACATCGTGTCACAGCCGAAGAGACCACGGATCATTTATTTCCCTTCTACGGTTATCGGGGGACGGAAGACGAACGTATTGTGACGATGCTGGGTCTTCCACCGTCCATGAGTTCACTTCATCTGGCTTTCATTCTTGACCGGCGGAGTTCAAGCGGGATCACCAACCGCTTTTTCCCCTTTTACCGATATGAGAAGGACCGCGTAGCGCAGGCAACACGCTTTGCCCTGATCGGTCATCGGGAGCTTTCGCTTCTCTGGATCGATACCGATCCTTCGACAACGCGGCACCATCTCTTCCCCGCCTACAGTTATCACCGTGATTCAATCGAGGGGATAAGCAGCTTGGGGATCCTTGGCCCTGGAGATCTTTCTCTTTACCGCCACCGCCACCATGCCAGTGGATTTTCCGACCGACTCTTTCCGCTTTATGACTACGAGACGGAGGGAGAAGGACACTCCCTCTCCCTGTTCGGCATTTCAAAAATTGCACTTTTCCGGAAAGAAAAGGCAGGAACACATCTCATCCATCGTTTCTTCCCGCTCTACCGTTACGGGAAAGATTTTCAAAACAACGAAACCTCTCTGAATGTACTCCTCTACTGGCACCGGACGACCGCAGAGACAGTGGCAGACTATTTGCCTCCGGTCTTCAGCTTCCGGAGGAATCGCTTCAGTCCGGAATGGCGCCTGACCGCCCTGGGCCTTGATCCGCTGGTGCCCATCAGCCTTTTCCGTCAAATCCGAAGCGCAGAGGGGGCCAGCGGGTTCCTGTTTCCCCTCTACGACTACACACGGCACGGATCGGATTCATCTCTTACTATTGGGGGTCTTTCCGCGATCTCTCTGTATCGATACCGGAAGGACGCTGAGAAAACAAGGCACCGGCTTTTCCCGGTCTATGGGTATTGGAAGGAAAGAGAAACGGGAGAATGGAAGCTCGGCGTCCTCGGGATTCCGCCGCTGTCTCTCTATCAACATCACGCCGGTCCAAACGGCACGCGCGACCGCCTCTTCCCGATCTATGGTTATACTTCGGATGTTGAGACGGAGACCTTCCGCTTCAACGCCTTGGGGTTCAGGGAGTTCTCCCTCTATCAACATGTTAAATCTCCAACTGGGATCAAGGACCGGCTCGTTCCGCTTTACGACTACAGTCATGATCGGGAAAAAGAAGAGACACGCTTTAATGCCCTTTTGATCGCACGGTATCGGAGCAACTTGTCCGGAAAGAAGGTTAGTCTCCTGCCACTTTTCAGTTACGAACGGGAAGAAAACGGAGACGAATCCCGGTTTGGTCTTCTTGGGGTAGCGCCGATCTCCCTTTATCAGCACCTGAAAACCAGCGAGCAGGTTTCCGACCGGTTCTTCCCGATCTACGAATATTCCTACGAACGGGGAAGTCAGTTTGGCCGTTTCAAGGTTTTATGGCCGCTCTTCGACAGGAAATCCATGAAAGGGGATCTTACAGAACTCAGGATATTCCATTGGCTCATGAGTTATGAGCGGCCCGCCAAGGACCGTAAAGAATTCCGGATCTTCGGGGGATCGGCCATCGCCCTGCTCAGATGGAAGGTGACACCTGAGATGACCCGTTTTGAGTTCAATCCGATCATCCCATTTTACGTGTATGAGTCCGTGAAGGGTCAGGAAACAAAATGGAGCTTTTTGGGAGGACTGATCGGTCGTGAGAACAATGAAGCAGGAGAAGCAAAAATGAGGTGGCTCTGGTTTTTGTAGAATTTAGTGTGAAAACTCATAGTTTGCCATTGGGCTTAAGTCCATTGGCGCAAAATCTTTTCTTTCGTAGTGTGCGACCCCCGCTTTTGCGATCATGATCCCATTGTCAGTGCAGTAGGAAGGGGAAGGGATGTAGGTCGCGACCCCGATACATTCTGCTTTCTCTCTGATTCGCTGCCTAAGGAGGCTATTTGCCGCAACTCCGCCACCCAGGAGTATTCCGCAGGCATTTTCCTTTTCGACTGCCGCCATCGTTTTTTCTACCAGGCTGGCGACGACGGCGTCCTGGTACCCCGCTGCGATGTCTTGAATCAAAGTAAGGTCTCCTTCGGATTCCCGGATCATCCCGGAAAACCGTTGGCTCAAGGCAGTTTTGATCCCGCTGAAGCTGAAGTTGTAATGCTTTGTGGAGCGGTAGGGCACGGAGAACCGAAATCGCTCCGGATTCCCTTTCTTGGCGAGACGATCAATAATTGGACCGCCGGGGTATCCATATCCCAATAACCTTGCCCCCTTATCCAGGGCTTCTCCTGCCGCGTCATCCACCGTATGACCTAAGAGGCGGTAAGTTCCTTTTTTGGGGAGGAAATAGAGGTTTGTGTGTCCGCCGGACACAATCAGTGCCACAGCAGGGAAGACCACATCAGGGTGTTCAATGAAAGCTGCTGAAATATGTCCTTCCAGGTGGTGAACCGGAAGCATCGGAATGTCTAGGGCGTAGGCAAGTGATTTTGCGATTGAAACGCCGACCATAAGGGCTCCGATCAAGCCGGGTCCGACCGTGACGGCAATCGCATCGATCTGCTTGAGCGTACAAGACGATTTGCTGAGGGCTTCTTGTACCAGAGGACCGATCACTTCTATGTGTCTTCGGCTTGCGAGCTCAGGGACCACCCCGCCATATTTCTTGTGGAGATCAATCTGAGATGAGATCAGGTCAGCGCGAATAATATGCCCATCTTCCAATACAGCGACGGCCGTCTCATCACACGAGGTCTCAATTCCCAGGATGATCAAGGGTTTGAGCCTTCAAGCTGTTTGAGACGTGACCTGACCAACATCAATGTATTATTTTGTATATCGGCATCTGTGGGGTTTTCATTCGTCTTGGATGAGAGTCGGAGAAAGGACCGATACTGCATGAGGGCATCCTGAAGAGACCCCTTCTGTTCCAGCCAGGTTGCATAGTTCAAGTGAAATGCCGGGGTAGAAGGCATGAGATTGATTGCCTTCTTGTAATGGGTTCCCGCCTGGTCGGTCAACCCGGTGACAACCTGGGCCATACCTAAGTTGTTGTGGGCCTCAGCGTAATTTGGGTCAAGACGAATAGCCTCTTTGTAGTGAGTGATCGCTTCATCGACTTTTCCCATAAGGCGGAGTGTCATCCCGAGGTTGTTGTGTGCCACTGCGGATAGCGAGGGGATTGTGACCGCCTCACTGAATAAACGGACGGCATGGTCATATTTTCCCTGGCGATACTGTTTCAATCCCTCCAGGAGAGCACGCTGCCCTTGTTCATTGCGGGACTCGGATATGCTTTCGGGAGGGGCTGTCTCTTCATGAGAAATTTCTTTTGAAGCAGAGATCTTATTCCCGGAAGCGGATTCGAAAGGTACGACGGTCTGCCTGAAGCTTAGAGGCAATTCCTCCTGCTTGTGAAAATAGAACCAGGCAGAAAGGAATAACAGGAAAAGGAGAAACAACGTCATCCCCCCGGGCCCTTTAAGGCCTGATGTTTTTTCAGAATGATATTCCAGTGAGGCGGGGTGAGAAAGGGGCGCGTTCTTCTCGGCTGCCGCCTTCTTCAGTGCATCATGAATAATACTCACTGATACCTCGTATCAATAACAAGAAGATGCTGCGTTACAGAAGGGCAAGGGAAGGGGCGGGACGAATCCGGCGATTTGATGCGAAAAAGCCCCGCCGAAGCGAGGCTCATTTCCGGATGCTTAACAAGCGTTGGTTTAGACCTCCGCCATTGCTTCTTCTTCAATAAAGGAGGGGGCATTGTCTTTCAACACGGCCTTAATACGTGTCTTTCCTTTAAATCGTCCCTTAATGATCTCTTCAGAGAGCGGGTCTTCAATATTCTTCTGGATACAGCGACGCATTGGACGTGCCCCATAGAGCGGTTCGTATCCTGTCTTTACCAGCCAATCTTTCAGCTCATCGCTCACCAGCAGGTCAATTCCTTTTTCAAGCAAACGATCATTTAACTCGTTCAGTTGGATCTCGACAATTTTTCCTAAGTGCTTCTTCTCCAGGGAATGGAAAACAACCGTGTCATCAATCCTGTTCAGGAATTCAGGGTTAAAGGCTTTTTTGAGTTCCGAATGGATGGCATCCTTCATCTTTCCATGAAGATCGATTTCGGCGCGTTGGAAACCGAGCATTCCGGCTTTATCGGCCACTCGTGTGCCCAGGTTTGAGGTCATAATCAGAACGGTATTCTTGAAGTCTACCTTTCTTCCGAGGCTATCCGTGAGGAAGCCGTCATCCAGAACCTGGAGGAGAATGTTAAACATGTCCGGATGGGCCTTCTCAATCTCATCAAACAAAACGACAGAATAGGGACGTCTCCTGACTTTCTCCGTCAGTTGCCCGCCTTCCTCGTAGCCGACATATCCGGGAGGGGCACCCACAAGCCTCGAACTGGAGAACTTCTCCATGTATTCAGACATATCGATGCGGATTAAGGCCTCATCCGTATCAAAGAGAAATTCAGCCAGGGCACGGGCCAGCTCTGTTTTTCCGACACCCGTTGGGCCGAGAAAGATGAAGGAACCAATGGGGCGACGATCTCCTTTGAGTCCTGCACGAGATCTTCTGATTGCCCGGGAAATGGCAACGACAGCTTCTTCCTGGCCGACAATCCTCTGGTGAAGGACCTCTTCCATCCGCATTAATTTCCGGGTTTCCTCCTCTTCCATCCTGAAAAGGGGGATGCCGGTCATCTTCGAAACAACATAGGCAATCTCTTCGCGGTCAATATTCGGACGGTTTTTCTCTTTATCCTTAGCCCATTCCTGTTTTGATTCCTCAAGGAGTTTTTTGATTCGTTCCTCTTCCTCGCGAAGTTTCACGGCCTCTTCAAAATTTTGAAGACGAATGGCAAGATCCTTATCATGCGCAATGTTTTTGATCTCCTTCTCTAAGACCCGGAGGGGCTCCGGACGGGAGTAGGCCATGAGTTTTGCTCTGGATCCCGCCTCATCAATAACGTCTATGGCTTTATCCGGAAGAAAACGGTCGGAAATGTAACGGTCGGAAAGACGCACCGCTTCATCTACGGCGCCATCTGAGATTTTAACGCCGTGGTGCTCTTCATAACGGTCTTTCAATCCCTTGATGATTTGGACCGTCTCGTCAGAACTAGGAGGTTGAACAAAGATTGCCTGAAAACGTCGTTTCAAGGCCGCGTCTTTTTCAATATGTTTCCGGTACTCATCCAGGGTTGTTGCGCCGATACACTGCATTTCCCCACGGGACAGTGCGGGTTTAAGCATGTTGGAAGCATCAATGCTCCCTTCAGCTGCTCCGGCGCCAACCAGGGTATGAAGCTCGTCGATGAAAATAATAATATTTCCTGCGGTCAGGATCTCTTTCATGACCACTTTAAGGCGCTCTTCGAATTGGCCCCTGTATTTTGTGCCGGCAACCAGTGAACCCAGATCAAGGGCGATGACCCGGCGGTTAAAAAGATTTTCCGGGACATCCAGTGAAATAATCTTTTGCGCCAGGCCTTCTACAATCGCGGTCTTCCCCACACCGGATTCTCCAATGAGGACGGGATTGTTCTTTGTCCGCCGGCTCAAAATTTGAAGAACACGCTCTATTTCATCATGGCGGCCAATGACAGGATCCAGGGCACCTTCACTTGCCAGTTGGGTCAGATCCCGCCCGAATTCATCCAGAGCGGGGGTAGTGCTTTTCTTTTCTTTCTCGCGCGGAGTTGTTTTTCTCAGCAGGTTGATGGTGAGCTGGCGTGCGGTCAGCAGGTTGCCACCCAGGCTGCGGACGATCTTTCCCCCGATCCCTTCTTCTTCCCGCAGCAACCCGAGCAGGAGGTGTTCGCTCCCGATATAGTTATGCCCGAGAAGCTTTGCCTCTTCAACGGCATATTCAATGACTTTTTTGACCCGAGGGGTGAAGGGGATCTCGCCGAATGTCATGGTATTGCTTCCGCTTGGGAGATTCCGCTCAACTTCCAGCCGAATTTGTTCGGTCGAAAGGCCCATCTTTTTTACGACGGCCAGGGCGATGCCATCCCCTTCTCTCAGGAGTGCCAGGACAATATGTTCTGTCCCCAAATAATCATTCTGGTGGCGTTCAGCCTCCTCGCGGGCAAGTATGATTATTTTTCTTCCTCGATCTGTGAATTTTTCGAACATCCCTCCTCCTTGACCCTACCCGAAAGATTCCAAGCCTTCCAACCAGGAAGAAATAAATAAATTCAGGACATTAACTACTGAAATAAGTCTATCGAGGCAACCCATGGTTGTCAAGGGAATTCTGGGAACCCCCCGTTGAGATCCCTAAGGGTTGCTTGACAGGGTGAAGGTTTATTGACAGGGCGGCGGAGGATGTATTATCTAAGGGCAACGGAGGACGGAATGTTCCAATTTCAAGATGAACCTGGGCTGGTTGAACAAAAGGATCTGTCACGCAAATTGATCCCCCTCGATCCGGAATCTGCGACGGCGGCCCGGAAGAACGGGAGGGAAGTTCTTCTCTTTTGCACCAACAACTACCTGGGTCTGGCGAATCATCCGGACCTGAAAGCTGCTGCGATCTCAGCCATCCAATCCGGGGGTGTCGGTGCGGGAGCATCCCGGTTGATTTCGGGGCATTCAGGCCTGAATGATCGTCTGGAATCTGCGGTGGCGAGATTTAAGTCGGCTGAGTCGGCCCTTGTTTTCAACTCTGGTTACATGACCAATATCGGTGCAATCGGGTCAATTGTGCAAAAAGAGGATTTAATCCTGGCGGACCGACTCAATCATTCCAGCCTGATTGCAGGTTGCCGCCTTTCGGGCGGGAAATTCCGTGTCTACCCGCACAAAAATATGCTTCAGTTGAAAAAGCTTCTTTCAAATCGTAAGTCCGGACAGAACGTCCTGATTGTCACGGACGGTATTTTCAGCATGGATGGCGATATCGCCCCGCTTCCTGAAATCCTTGCACTTGCGGAAGACTATGATGCGACCATTTATCTGGACGATGCACATGCGACCGGTGTGCTTGGGGCGAGGGGCGGGGGGACATGCGACCATTTTGGACTATCGAGCCCTCGCATCATCCAGATGGGGACTTTCAGTAAGGCCTTCGGCGGATTTGGGGGATTTATCGCTGGAACGAGGGTACTAAGGCACTATCTGATTAACAAAGCCCCTTCCTTCATCTATACAACGGCCCTCCCGCCGAGTGTATTGGCGACGGCTCTCGCGGCGCTTGAATTGATCGAAGTGGAAGGGTTTTTAAGGGAGCGGCTCTGGAAAAACAGAGCATATTTTTGTGATAAGGTTGTGAAACTCGGGTTTAATACCCTGGAGAGTGAGACCCCTATTATCCCCCTGCTCATCGGAAGCAGTGAAAAGGCCGTAGAATTTTCAAATAGACTTTCTGAAGGGGGAATTTATATTCCTCCGATCCGCCCGCCTACGGTTCCGGAGGGAACGAGCCGTCTTCGGGTTACACTGACGGCTGCCCACACGGAAAGCCAGATTGATTTTTTACTGTCCCGATTGGAAGAGATCGGAAAAGATCTGCGGGTAATATAGCGATGCCGGGGTCTGAATCCCAGAAGAAGATCGTCCTGATTACTGGGGCTGCCGGCGGCTTGGGGCGGTCCCTTTGCCAGGCCTTTGCGACAGGTGAATACTGCATAGGTGTTCATGCCAACCGTAACATCCGGGGTGGAGAGGAAACGGTCAAGGCTTTACAGGCCCGGGGTATTACGGCGGGCCTGTTTCCCGCGGATCTCCGTCATGCCGGCGCAGTCCGAAAAGTATTTGATGCTCTCCTCGATCAATGGGGGCGGTTGGACCTCCTGATCAATAATGCCGGGATCACAAAGGATCATCTCTTTGCCCGAATGCCTCAGGCTGATTGGGACGAGGTCATCGGCCTCAATCTCTCCGGGGCCTTTTTCTGTATGCGAGAAGCCGGGCATGTGATGTCTTGCCAGGGTGGTGGGCACATCATTAATATTGCCTCACGCGCCGCTTTGACCGGGCCCGTCGGACAGGCCGCATATGCTGCGTCCAAACGGGGATTGATTGCCCTGGGGAAGACGGCTGCGAGAGAATGGGGAGAGGTTCCGATACAGGTTAATACGATCCTCCCGGGCTTTCTCGATACCCCGATGACGGAGGGTTTGGCGCAAGAAAAAAAAACGGCGCGGAGGAAAGAAAACCTCCTGTCCCGTCTGGCGACGACTCGGGAGGTTTCCGAATTTGTCTTTGCGCTCTCAAAAATGAAACATGTTTCAGGACAGACATTTAATCTGGACAGCCGGGTTTTATGAAAATGAGCAAGCGACCGCCAAGCACAGCGCGATTATCTTTGATCGGAGGCCAAAAAGTCGCAAATGGCATTTTCATCACTGGAACCGACACCGGCGTCGGGAAAACGCTTGTTGCCGGCGCAATCGCTCGGCTTCTTTTTTCAGAGGGGATTGATGTTGGCGTGATGAAGCCCTTTGAGTCAGGGTGCCGTCAAACCCGGGAAGGTCTTCTTCCGGAAGACGCGGCCTATTTGAAGCTTTCCGCCCGTTCAGAGGATCCGCTTCGATTGATTACCCCCTATTCCTTTCAAGAGCCGCTTGCGCCTTATGCAGCAGCCCTCCGCACAAATAAGAAGATCGACATTGCGAGGATTCTCAAGGCCTTTCATCAGTTGCAGAAGCGGCATACTTTTCTGGTTGTTGAAGGCGTAGGGGGCTTAATGGTTCCCTTGACGGCCAGGAAAGATTTGATCAGTCTCATCTTGCTTCTCAAACTTCCCGTTCTGGTGGTGGCACGCAGCGGCCTGGGGACGTTGAATCATACCCTGCTGACCCTGGGCTCCGGCGCGGTACGGGGGATTTCTTTCTCGGGGATTGTTCTCAACCGCAGTACGCGTGGCTTAGACCTTTCAGAGAAGAGCAACCTTGAAATCCTCAGGAAGAGGTGCAATCTTCCTGTTTTTGGACCGCTGCCTTTTCTTGGGAAAAGAGGAAGTATCGAGAAAAATATAGAATATTCCAGAAAAGTTTTAGGCCGGAATGATCTCCTGGGGACTTTGATCTCCCATTGGAAGCATGTCCTTTCTTGAGTGGCCGGATAGCACAGTGTAATTGTCAATATCGCCTTACAGTCATGATTTCTTGAAGATCTTCACCAGAAAGCGGTGAGGATGCTCCGACCCGCTTGGATGAAGGCTTCATTTTGCTTGCTTACTTCCCCTCGGATGGGCGAGGGTTGCGCTTGCTGTTCGTATTCAACAGCGTCATGGCCTGTTTTACATTTGAACGGATGTCTCCGGCGATTGAGGAGATCACGGCGATTCCATCCGCACCCGCTGCGATGATGTCTGGAATATGTGATAGCCGGATACCCCCAATCGCAAAGATCGGAACTTGGATTTGATTGCGGACTTCAGTGATCGTGTCTAAACCGAGCGGGGGATTCGAAGACTGCTTTGTTTGTGTTTTAAAAATCGGTCCGATCCCGATGTAGTCGGCGCCGTCCGACTCTGCCTGGATCGCTTCTGAGCAGCGATGTGTAGAGATCCCGATGATGGCGTCTTTTCCTAAAACTTTTCGCCCCAGTACCTTTCGAGCAAGCCATACGGGAAGATCGCCCTGGCCGAGGTGGACCCCGTCGGCTTTGACGGCCAGGGCAAGGTCGATCTCATCATTGACGATCAGGGTGGCGCCGCAGCGGGCCGTGAGTTCCCGGAGCCTTATTGCCGTTTCGTACATCTGGCGTCGGTCTCTGTTCTTTTCCCGGTATTGGATCAGTCGGACCCCCTCGTCAAGCGCTGATTCGATCGCTTCAAAAAGCGACTGCGCGTCGGAACGGCCTGAGAGGAGGGGATCGGTAATCAAATATAAAGGAGAAAGTGGCACGGTTTACGAAGAGGAAGACAGGGAAAGAAAGTGATCGAGAAAACCTGTTGAATAGCGTCCTTTTACAAATCCGGGATCTTCAAGGATTCGTTTGTGAAGTGGAATCGTTGTTTGAACGCCTTCGATGACAAATTCAGCGAGGGCGCTTTTCATCTTAGCGATGGACTCTTCACGGGTGGCGGCGTGAACAATGAGTTTTGCGATAAGGGAATCATAATAGGGAGGGATCACGCCCCCGATGTAGCAGGCCGAATCCACCCGGATTCCGGGCCCCCCGGGCAGATGGAAGGCCGTAATGGTACCGGGAGAGGGGGTAAACTTGTCAGGGGATTCGGCGTTGATGCGGCACTCTATACTGTGTCCTTGGAGTCGGACCTGATTCTGTTTCATCGCGAGCGGTTTCCCCGCTGCGATCTTGATTTGCTCCTTGATCAGGTCAATGCCGCTGACCATTTCGCTGACGGGATGTTCGACCTGGATTCGGGTGTTCATCTCAATAAAATAAAAGTGATTGTCCTTATCGAGAAGGAACTCGACGGTCCCCGCGTTGACATAGTTTGCGGCGCTGACCGCCCCTGAGGCCGCCCGTCCAAGCTCTCTCCGGAGCCGATCATCGACGACCGGAGAAGGGGACTCTTCGACCAGTTTCTGATGCCGCCTCTGAACGGAACAATCCCTTTCCCCCAGGTAAATCATCTTGCCCTTATCGTCAGCCAGGATTTGAACCTCAATGTGCCGCGGATCGACAAAGAATTTTTCGATGTAGACGCTGTCGTCCCCAAAAGCATTTTTGGCTTCCAATTGAGCGGTTTTAATCGCATTGGAAAGCTCCTCTTCTTTATGGACAACTCGCATTCCCCGTCCGCCGCCGCCGGAGACGGCCTTAACGATCACCGGATACCCGATCTTCCGGACAGTATCGATCGCAGTTTTTTCATCCCGAATCCTGCCTTCTGTTCCTGGGACAATCGGGACACCCTGCTTCGTCATTATTTCCCGGGCTTTGGCCTTGTTTCCCATCATGCTGATACATTCTGCGGGCGGGCCAATGAACTTGATGCCGGTTGATTCGCAGACTTCTGCGAAGTGGCTGTTCTCCGCCAGAAATCCATAGCCGGGGTGAATGGCCTCGGCGCCGGTTATTTCCGCGGCGCTGAGGATGTTGGGGATATTTCGATAGGATTGGGCAGCTTCCGCGGGGCCGACACAGACACTTTCATCTGCGAAGCGGACATGAAGCGAGGCGGCATCCGGATCTGAATGGATGGCGACCGTGCGTATACCCATCTCCCGGCAGGCGCGAATAATACGCAGTGCAATTTCTCCCCGGTTCGCGATCAGGATTTTTTTAAACATTAGGGGCTGTCCCAAAATAGTATGAGCACGCTTCGCTCCTTGTCTTGCTCAAAAGTGACCTCCGGCCAATCGTACATGTTGTTATGGGAAAGACCCTTAGCAGAGGCCTAGGCGGGTTCGATCTTGAAAAGGGCTTCACCGTATTCAACAGAAGCCCCGTCCTCCGGCAGGATTGAGACAACTTTCCCGTTGACGTCCGCCTCAATCTCATTCATCAACTTCATCGCCTCAACGATACAGAGGATCTGTCCCTTCTTTACTGTATCACCGACGGCCACGTAGGGATTGGCATCAGGAGAAGCGGCTGTGTAGAAAGTGCCAACAATCGGGGAAGTCACGATGGTAAGATTTTGCCCTTCCTCTTCTTGCCCGGCTGGGGCGGGTATTTCTTGCCTTGCGACTGCCTGCAAGGGGGGAAGCGCTTGCGCGGTACCCGAGGCATCTTTCCGGACACGAATTCTTCTCCCGGATTCCTCGACCTCGATCTCGGTGAGGTCTGTTTCATTTAACAGCGCTATCAGGTCTTTTAATTCTTGTAGATCCATATTCAGGCTCTCTCTGTGTTTCTGTATTTGTAACTGTTCGGCACTCCCCCTCCTTGGCTACAAGAGACCCACCCCCCATGGCGGGTTTCTGTGGCGCCCGAATCCTCACATATAGGCGCATACGCTATGGTTCTGCCCCCCTCGCGCCTTACCCTGAAGCAAAATAGGGGCTTGCTGAGCCGTTACTTTATTTTACGCGTTCAATATAGCTTCCCGTGCGTGTATCAACTTTAACGATGGTCCCTTCCTCCATAAACAAGGGAACCTTCACTGAGCCGCCTGATTCCAGTTTGGCAAGTTTTGTTCCTCCCGTCGCGGTATCGCCACGGACGCCCGGTTCTGTTTCAATGATCTTGAGCTCTACAAATACCGGGAGCTCAACACTCAAAGGCTGCCCGCGAAAAAAAACAATTTTGGCGAGCATGTTTTCTTTGAGAAAATCTTTTGAAGACCCCAACTGTACGGGGACGAGGAAAAGCTGCTCATAGGTGTCTGTATCCATGAAATGATACTCATCACCCTGACTGTACAGGAACTGCATCTCTTTTTCGACAAGGTCAGGCACGTTAAATTTTTCCCCGGGCCGGAAGGTCTTTTCGAGAAGGTTCCCCGTTTTTAAGTTTTTTAATTTGGTTCGAACAAATGCGCCGCCTTTGCCCGGCTTCACATGCTGGGACTCAACAATCATATAAGGATCGCCTTCAAGCTCTAGTTTTAATCCTCCCCTGAAGTCACTTGTCCCGATCATGATATTCTCTTTTGTCTCCCGGCGGTGTTTCTAGTGGTTTAAGATCGTTCGCGGCCTCGTAGATGCCCTATGGCCCCCAATAACCCGAGAAGATAGCTGCGGGGGCCGAATCCTGCGATTTGGCCAATGGCGACATCAGCAATAAATGATTTTCTCCGGAAATCTTCCCGGCCATGGATGTTGGATAAATGAACTTCCACAGTTGGGATTTTCACCGCTAGAATCGCATCCCGAATTGCTATGCTGGTGTGTGTGTAGGCCGCCGGGTTGATGACAATGGCATCAAAATTTCCAGAAGCCGACTGAATACGGTCAACCAGAGCCCCTTCTGAATTCGATTGATCGATTTCTACAGCAACCCCCTCCGCTTTGGCCAGAGCCGTCAGTTGTTTGTTGATCTCCTCAAGAGAGCTCAGGCCATACCGTTCTGTTTCCCGGTTGCCCAGTAAGTTTAAATTTGGGCCGTGCAGTACCAGGATTCGGAGCATGCTTACAGCTCCTTTTCAATAGCGGCCACAGCGAGCGTGGCAAGATATCGGCCTTTCCCAATCCCTTTTCGGGATTCCATCCCCATGATGAGAAAGTATTCCGGATTGATCTTCCTGGCAATTACGGCTGTCGTCTCATGCAGAAGGTTCATTTCATCAGGCGGATCAAAGTTCATCGAAGACCCCGCTTTTTCAGCAGAAGTCCATAGTGGACTGTATTCAGCGACGAAAACGGCCATGTCGAGGCCTGAATCGACAGAATATTCCTCGACAATAATGCCATCCATGTCTGCGATGGCAACGCCCATGAGGCCGTCAAGGCCATCCGCGATCCCTTTCAGGTGTTCACTAAAGCTCATTTCCGCATCCTTCCCTAACGATTCGCTTCATTTGTCTTTTTCCCATGACTGCGCTTATGTATTCTCTTTACTTTGTCATGAAGGCTTACCCGGGCAAGCCAAACAGCTATGCTCTTTTTTTCTTTTTCTGAATGGTATCCAGCCACAGTTGTAAACGCTCGGTCTGGGTTTTTTGAGACGATTTCTCTCCTGTTTTACCTGTCAACTCAGGAGAAGGCAGCACGTCTGCCGGAGATTTTTCAGAGAGGAGTCCCAGCGCTTTTTCAAGTCCGTCCTTGCTTTCACGGTCCGTTGGATCACGTTCCAGGCATTTTTTGTAAATATCTGCAGCTTCCTGATAGCATCCCTGGTCGATATAAAGCGCGGCCAGGGAATTTGTCGCAGGCGTCTCCTGTACGTCCTGCTCCGGGAGCGGGTCCGGAGCAGGAGAAGAGGCCTCCATCGCGGCTTCGAGCGGATTTTCTTCATTTTGCGGGATAGCCTCAGGCTGCCATTGCTCTTCCAGGTCAAAGCCGGTCTCATTCTCTAATTCAGCAAGATCTTCCGGTGGAGCCACTTCGGCTGTTTTGTCCGTAACCTGATCGGAGGGAAAGGGGTCCACCGGATCAGGGACAATTTCTGTGTCGGATGAAAATGGATCTTCGCTTGTAACCCTTGTTTCATCGGAGGTTTCGAAAGTGGGTGTCTTTTCGATCTCAAAATTATTTCCCCCTCCGGGTGTCGGCTCAGAGGCTTCTGAAAGTGTGGCAGGAGAGAGCTCTTCTTCAAGGACGGCAAGAAGGTTTTTTGACTCTTTATCGGAGGGATCAACGGCCAGGATCTGTCTGTAGGCATCGACAGCACGCTGGGGTTCGCCTTCCTTTTGATAAATGATCGCCAGTTTTTTGTGCGCAAGAATATTTTCCGGATTAATTTCGAGTACCTGCTCAAATTCCGATTTTGCCTCGCCAGGCTGATTTTTTTCCAGATAGATCTTTCCGAGCATGATCCGGGCTGCAACATAGGTCGGATGTTTTTCTATTCCGTTGTTGAGGACCTGTATTGCTTCGTCCGGAAGATCACTATTTAGGTATTCTTCAGCCAATGGGACAAAAAGCCGGGAATTCGGGTTTTCGGCGATCTTGTCCATCAGCTTGATAATTTCAGGCGAGAGTGAGCTGTCAGTCATAATGCAACCGTGTTATCGGGTGTTTCCTAGGATAAATCACAAAAGAAATGATCGACAGAGATCATAGCAAATCAGCAAGAAAAGTCAAGGAGGGGATATTGACCCTCATTCCGCAATTGCGGAATGAAAAGCTACCGATTCGCCTGTGAATGCGGTAAATTATGACTGGGTGACGGGGGTAAATTTAGGAACCCCTGATGAAGTCTGGGTTGAATTTTTCAGGAGATAAAATGTTTCGTTTCAAGGC
>JBHHXE010000041.1:0-15188 GCA_046756865.1 Nitrospiria bacterium
ATTCAAAAGACTTTAAATCCACGGTTGTACTTGAGCCGGTCGTGGTCACCGGGACTTTCATCCGGGACAGTCGGGAAGAATCTGCCCTCACCGTGACGGTCCTTACAACGGAACAAATCGAGGCAAAGCAGGCCGATAGTGTCATCGCGCTTTTATGGGGGGTTCCGGGTCTTCATATTGATCAGGCTGGGGGGCGCGGAAGTGTGAGTTCGGTTTATCTCCGCGGCGGAGATCCAAACTACACACTTGTCCTCATCGACGGGGTCAGGGTCAACGATCCGACCAACAGCAGGGGCGGTTCTTTTGATTTTTCAACACTCAATGTGGACAGTATCGAACGGATTGAAGTTGTACGCGGACCGCTCTCTTCGATCTACGGATCTGATGCCGTGGCGGGTGTGATCAATATCATTACACATCGCGGGGGAGCCGCTCCGCTCAATACTTTTAAGGTCTCCGGAGGAAAGTTCGGTTCCTACCAGGCCCTGCTCGGGATACGCGGCAAGTCAAATCGGGTTGATTATTCCCTGAGCGGCTCTAGCCTTGATGCGGGTGACCCGGTGGAGGGAAGCGGGTTTTCAAGCAAAGCCTTTTACACGAATTTCGGTTTTTTTCACTCCGAGGATGCTGATTTGCGATTTGTGTTGCGCTACGCAGACAGCCGTCTTGGGTCTTTCCCCGACGATAGCGGCGGACCGGCGTCCCCAGACGCCGTTTTGCGTGGTGCGGATGCGCGTGATGTGCGTGAATTGACCGCTGGGACTGAAATCTCTACGACGCCGCTTCCTCCCTGGGGGGCCACACTACGCTTCGGGTATTACGATCGACAAGAAGAGATCGACTCTCCAGGAGTTACAGCCGGAGTACGGCCTGGTATCCCGCCGAATACCTCTAACAATGAATACCGCCGTTATAATTTGATTCTGAATAACGAATTTATGGTAACGAAAGCGTTTCGTTTGACGATGGGGTTTGAAGGACAATCAGAGAATGGTTCCAATCAGGGGAGCCTGCTTCTTGGACCCACGGCCGTTCCAACGGGTTTTGAGCTTGAACGTGAACTCTGGGCCCTCTTCGCGGAAGCTCAGTACAGGTTTTTTTCAGGGCTATTGGTGCAAACAGGCCTGAGAGTGGATTTTCCTGAAGATTTTAACTCAGAGTTGAGCCCGCGCTTTGGACTTTCCTACAACATTCCATCTGCAAACCTGCGGCTCTATGCCAGTTGGGGAGAGGGTTTTAAGTTGCCTGGGTTCTTTTCCCTGGGTCATCCCTTGGTCGGGGACCCGACTCTGGTTCCCGAAAAGAGCCGCGGACTTGAAGTGGGGGCCACCCAAACGTTTTTCGAGGAATCTCTCACCTTGAGCACGACCTATTTCTCCAACCAATATAAAAACGGAATCGACTTTCAGGAAGAACCGGCGCCAATCCTGGTTAATCGATCAGAGATCACGACCGAAGGGATTGAAGCGACCATTCGCTCCAGGATTGGGCGGCGTCTTGACCTCTCCTCCCACCTGACCTATGTCCATACGAATATTAAAGGTGTTGAGGAGGTACTCCGGAATCGCCCGAAGTGGCGGGGGGGCATCGCTGTTCAGTGGCGCCCCGTATCATCATTGGTTCTGAATATGGATGTGCTTCATGTGGGCAAGGTTCCTGATTCTTCGATTCCGGAGGGAGACCGTGATTTGGAGGGCTATGCCCGCATAAATATAGCGGTGACATGGACGGCAAGCCCCTTCTGGAACATTTTTCTGGCAATCGATAATCTACTGGATGCGGACTATGAAGAGGCCGTTGGTTTTCCGGCGCCGGGTATCACTCCCCGCATTGGCTTGGGGGCGAGCTTATGACCCGGCGCTTGAAGGCGTAGAAATGGCCGGTCGGACCGTGGCCGTGGCCGAGTGGAAGGCCGTGACGAATCGCCTCGGTTACATAAGTTTTCGCTTCGCGGACGGCCTCGATAAGAGGCAAGCCCAGAGCGAGGTGGGTTGCGACAGCTGAGGCATAGGTGCAACCGGTTCCGTGGGTGTTGGGCGTTTCAATATATTCTCCTTTTATGAGCGTTATTTTTTTTCCATCAAAAAGCACATCACAACCGGGGGCCTCAAGAAGATGTCCTCCCTTAATCAAAACGGCTTCACAACCGAGGTTCATCATCATTCGGGCTGCTTCTTCTGTCTCCGCGATGGTTCGGATTTTCATGCCCATGAGTGCTTCCGCTTCATGAATGTTTGGCATGACAAGGCTTGCCTGAGGGATAAGTTTGGTCTTGATCGACTGGACCGCTTCTGGCCTCAAGAGGGGGTAACCGCTCTTGGAGATCATGACGGGATCCACCACCAAATTCCGGATGTTGTGATCCCCTAGCAATAGGGAGACTTTCTTCACGATGCTCGTTGAAGAGAGCATCCCGGTTTTGACGGTGGCGACATCGAAGTCCTCAAAAACAGCCTTGAATTGCGCTATAATTATCTCCAGAGGAAGGTCGAAGGTCTTTGTTACCTCCAGTGTGTTCTGTGCGGTCACCGACGTCAGGACCGACAGGGCATAAGCACCATTGGCATGGATGGTCTTGATATCCGCCTGAATGCCGGCGCCTCCGCATGAGTCCGACCCTGCGATGGTGAGAACCTGGGGAAGGTTTTTCCGCTTGTTTTGTTCAGGACTTTTATCTTTCTGTATCATCAGTAGCCCGATCAGTGCTTGTCTCAGGCGATTCTGTTGAAGAACCTCGCCCCATTGGACATTCATATGTTGAGGGTTTTGTGTCTTAGTGTAGGATGAAGGTACCCGCAAGAAATAGCGTCATTCTAGTGAAAATGACTTTCCAATACCAGAGTTTTATGGTATAGTATTTTTCGTATGGAAAAATTACCCAAGTTCTTTATAATTTGTTGTTCAGTGGCGGCCCTTCCTTTTATGCTATCCACAGCTCCCGACGTGCAAGCGATGCGTTCATTTGCCGGAGAGTTTTTTCAGTTCTTTGAAGTAAAAACAAATCTTACGGTTTTCTCAGAAATCCAGCCTAAGGCTTTCATCGGATCCAAGGCAGATTATGCCCTATCAATCCTATTCATACTCTTTGCCCTTATTTTACCAAAAATTCGGATGCTTCGGTTCAAGGCAAAGTGGGTTGCCGGGACCCTAAGTCTTATTTTAGGTATACGATACTTTTATTGGAGAGGCGCTTATACGCTAAACACTGGAAGTCGGGTGGGCTTAGGAATAAGCCTCCTCCTTTTACTCGCTGAGGCTTACGGTTTCTTAGCGACGGTCCTTTTTTATGTTCAGGTTGCTAAGCCGACAAACCGCACTCCTATCCGGAAAGATGAGTCTGAACTCCCTTCAGTTGATATTTTTATTACGATTTATAATGAATCTGTTGATATTTTGTATCCGACCGTTGTGGGTTGTATGGCCATGGACTACCCCTCCGATAGGATAAGTGTCTATGTCCTTGATGATGGTAAGCGTCAAGAGGTCCAATCCCTTGCGGAGAGATTGGGATGCAACTATCTAACCCGGTCATCTAATGTAAATGCTAAAGCCGGGAATCTCAATAACGGCTTGGGCCAATCTTCCGGGGATTTCGTTGTCGTTTTGGATTGTGACCACATTCCCGTACGGACATTTGTCAAGGATACGATAAGTTTTTTTGACGACAAGCAAGTTGCATTCGTCCAGACACCCCATTTCTTCTATAATCCTGACACTTTCCAACGGAATCTCAGGCTGGAACGTGAAATTGTAAATGAACAAGACCTCTTTTTTTATGTGATACAACCAGGGCGGGACAATTACAATGCAAGTTTCTTTGCCGGGTCTGGGGGGGTCTTTCGCCGAACAGCGCTCGAGGAGATCGGAGGTTTTCAATCGCTTACCATGACAGAAGATCTTCATACCAGTATGGTTCTTCATGCGAAAGGATATCGGTCGATCTATCTGAACAAAATTCTTGCTGCAGGATTGTCGCCTGAGAGCTATCGAGATTATCTAAAGCAAAGACAGCGATGGACCCGTGGGGGGATTCAGGTATTGCTTATGGACAATCCCCTTTGGAAACGGGGATTGTCCTTTATGCAGCGAATTAACTATTTCGCTTCAATCTTTTTTTTCCTCCATGGTTTCTCCAGGATAATGTATCTGGTTGCACCTCTCTCTCTTCTTTTGTTGAACGTTGCGCCTTTGATCGCCCCCCTGCCGATGCTTTTGGGCTATTTTCTTCCATATTATGTGGCATCGACAACGTCTTCTAATGTTATAAGCAAGAACTTTCGTAACCCATTTTGGGGGGATATTTACGAGACGGTGATGTGCTTTTTCATCAGTTGGACCTCGATTGAAACAATATTCACTGTGAAGAAAAACGTCTTCAATGTTACCCCTAAAGGATTACGGGTTGAGAAATCAAGATTAGATTGGTCTCATGTCATGCCGCACCTTTTCCTCCTGGCGCTTTTAATACTTGGTATACTATACGGTGCTTATCAGGTTTGGTTCCACAGTTTAAATACGGATGTGATCCTGTGGTGTACTGCTTGGGCCGCTTATAACGTCATGATTGTTGCGTCTGCCATTGTTGTTGCGCGAGGATCTCTACAGAAACGACGCGTTCCTCGGCTTGCCAGGCGGATATCATGCGAATTAACGTATTCAAACAGGGTGTTTAAAGGAAAGACATATGATTTGAGTGAAACGGGTCTTTCTATGATAGTTGACAGGCCCGTTTCTCTCCCTGAACAAGTGGTGGTTTGCTTGAGGAGCGACTTTGGAGAATTGACAAAGATTACAGGAAGGACGGTTCGGAATGACCTTTTGACTGCGGAGGTTTCCAAAATCTGTATCAGTTTTGTAAACGTTTCTGAAATACAGCACCAAGGTCTAATCCGTCAAATGTATAGCTCCCCATCGAGTTGGGATGGGGTTCACCGGTCAACTTCAAATACCTGGGACTCTTTCCGGCACTTGGCTGCTTCGTCCTTTGTCCCTTTGTTAAAACAACAAATTATCCACCGTTTTTCTTCCCGTATACGAAGAAAAATGGCGTGCAAGTTGGTCGTCGGGGAGCGTGTATATGAGGGCGTTACCGAAGATATCAGCACAACCGGACTTTCTGTCTATTTGGAAACGGATGAAACCTTATCAACAGAGGTCATCGTCCAAATATTCGAAGGTGGAAGCCTGGTATTTAGTATCTTGGGTGAAATTGTTCGATTGAAAGAGACCAAAGAAAAAGGGACGCTCTGTGGTATTCGTTTCCTGGAAAGTAAAGACCTCAACTTTTTACCATTAAAATAAAAGGATAAGCCTTTTTCGTATGAGAAAACTGAAAGGAAGCTCTTCTGTTCTGATGATTTGAATTCGGTGAGGTTTTAAGGGGACAGCTGCTATGGGCCTTTGGTCTTTTTATTTTATCGCAAAAGGGTACTTGTATTTTAGGGGGTTTATCCGAATAAGCTTCATCTGGAATCTGGCGCTCGCTATATTTTTGATGATCCGTGTGCCGGAGGGGAAAAAACATCACTCACTTCTAGTCATTGCAAGGAATTTTGTCGCTGTTATCTTTGCTGGGCTGCTCTTGTGGCATGATTCATGGCTCCCCACCTTCAAGGAGTCATTCTTATTTCTTATGGATGAGCGCTTGCCATCAAAAGAATACATGTTTCAATTTCTCCTGGGATTTTTCAATCCATTAGAAGCCTTAATCGTCGTTTCTATGTTGTTAGCATGCTATTGGGTTCGGCAGCGTGTCAAATTTACCCCCGCCGTTTTCGTCCTGCTCTTGATTGTTCCGGTACTCGAATTTGGACAACCCAAAGATGAACTAGACCGATATTTCGATGCGTTTTCCCGCTCAGAATCGTCTAGAGTTGTCCACTTTGAAAGACCGAAAGGAGATCAACCTAATTTTGATATTGTTGTTTTACATATATGTTCTTTGGGTTGGGATGACTTGAAGGCGGTTGGATTGGAAGAGCACGCTTTCTTGAAGCAATTTGACTACCTCTTTACTCACTTTAATACGGTGACCACATATAGTACGCCTTCAGCGATCCGGCTTTTGCGGGCGAATTGCGGACAACTTCAGCATCGCAAGCTTTATAACGAGGTTCCGGGGGAGTGCTACCTGTTTGATGCCTTTCGTGAGTTGGGATATCAGACCTATTTTACGCTTAACCATGACGGGCTATATCGTGGCGTTGCGGCGAACGTGCAATCTCACGGACACCTCGACGGGCCGATCTTGCCCACTGATCTTTCCATTCAAGCATACAATTTTGACTCTTCTCCTCTCTTTAATGATTTTAATGTATTGGAGAGGTGGTGGAAAATAAGGCAGGACTCCGGCTCGGATCGTGCCGCGGTTTATTACAATGGTGTTAGTTTACATGATGGTGCCCATTGGGATGGAGAGAAGGAGTGGTGGAAGCAAGATCGTGCGGAAAATTATAAAGAAGACGTCGAAAAGCTTTTTGGGGATTTAACGCGCTTCTTCAACTTGCTCACAGCATCAGGACGAAATGTTGCTGTGGTATTTATCCCGGAGCATGGGCTCGGGCTACGCGGTAATTCCCTTCAAACATCCGGCTTGCGGGATCTTCCATTGCCACAAATCACCAATGTTCCAGTTGGGATCAAATTGATTGGAAGCGATTTTCAGGACACACCCGTAAGCCAGCAGATTATTTCAAAGCCGACAAGCTATTTATCTCTTTCTTTTTTCTTGTCTTCCTTTATTAAGCAAGGATTATTTCGGCCGGGATCTCCAGCATCAAGGGACGTTATTTCCGTATTGCCGGAAACCGAGCTTGTCACTGAAAATGAGCGGGGCAAACTTGTGAAAAAAGGGGACGCGTTCTTCCTCTATGGAAAGGAAAAAAAATGGGTAAAACTTCCAGGGTTTGCAATTGTCAACTAAATTTATAGAGGAGCGAAGAACGTAGGAATGACGCGTTGGCTTATATCTATTTTAGCAATCTTAATTGTATCCATTGCGGAAGTGCATGCGCTGGAATTCAATAGTCTGCCTGGTTCGACCTGGGGAAGATTTTCTCATGATGAGGACAGGTTGGTTGGCACGGGTTCGATGGGTTTCCTTAATCAGGGGGTTGATTGGACGACCTTGCCGGGAGGTGTTGTGGTGAACACCTTTGTTGAGTTTCGGTGGAGGGTCCGGGATCAGAACAATCGTTTTTATAACGCTTATAGTCATGCCCTGGGCCTGGAGTTCAGAAAGCCTCCGTTCAGATTTGGGGTGAACTACCTTTGGGAGAGATTTCCGGAGATCACTGAATCATCAAATAAGCTTCAGTATTTTACGACCTGGTTTTATAGCTGGGATCTGAACCGAAAGCTATTGTATCTGATTAAAGGCCTGCCTGGTTCGACCTGGGGAAGATTTTCTCATGATGAGGACAGGTTGGTTGGCACGGGTTCGATGGGTTTCCTTAATCAGGGGGTTGATTGGACGACCTTGCCGGGAGGTGTTGTGGTGAACACCTTTGTTGAGTTTCGGTGGAGGGTCCGGGATCAGAACAATCGTTTTTATAACGCTTATAGTCATGCCCTGGGCTTGGAGTTCAGAAAGCCTCCGTTTAGATTCGGAGTGAACCACCTTCGGGAGAGATTTCCAGAGCTTAATGAAACGTCAAGCAAGGTTCAATATTTTATGACCTGGTTCTACGGATGGGATCTGCAATGATCAGAAGTGGGAGCTTGATCCCGGTATCAGTGCGTTAGTGACAAATATTGTGATGAATGCACCCGGCTAACGAACCATTCTAGAGGGGACCGACCTATACTCCTCAATATGGGACGTGATGGGCGATCCGGCGATGTGGGATGACTATCTTCATCGTGCTGGGCAGGATTATTTGGTTTAATGTTTGGTGCCGGTTTTTACGGGTTCCGACCCTGATCTATGTCTTTTTCGGCTGAGCGTAGCAGCGCTTGTTTCCTTCACCAAAAATCTGTTGACAAGGTTTGTAGCGTATGATATAAGTCAAAAAATCATTGGAGAATATCAGTTTTTCAAGCTTTTTTTCTTCGTAGAAGAGAGGGTTTTATTTGAAGATATTTGTATATTCTCCATGTTGGTAATTCTTGGTTACAACAGTCATATCTTTCCACGCCAAACACCAATTCACTCGTTACTAGTTCTAAACCCGATAAATAGCTTCCTGGGCCATGAGGCTTAGGAGTCGGGGGGATTATCAGCTCTTTTTTAGGTGGGGAACAGGGTTGCAGGACAGAACAGGAAAGAACTCCAGAGTACCGTCTTTGTTGATGGTCCTTTCATTTGTAATACTCGGTATGTCTTCGGTCTTCGCCGTGCCTTCGGTTCTGGCATCCGAATCTGAAATCAGTCCAAAGGATGGGAAGCGCCTCTTTCGTCACTACTGTGCCGTGTGCCATGGCATTTCCGGAAAAGGGAACGGCATCAATGCAGACCACTTGGGTGATGTTCATCCGACCGATCTGACCACGCCCGAAATCGATAAGTACGATGATGAAGAGATTTATGAAGTCATCGAAGGAGGCGGGGCAGCCGTGGATATCTCCTATTATATGCCTCCCTGGGGTGCTGTTTTTACGGAGAATCAGATGCATAGTCTCGTCGCATACATTCGGACCCTGTCAGAAGAGCTGGGAGAAAGGGAGACCAGGTCCGTCCGTCTTCCCGATCTTGGAAAGGTGGGCAAGGGGGAGTGCGCTGTATGCCACGCAAAAGAAACTGACCTTCTCAGGCCGATTGGCCCGAACCTTGGGCACGAAGGCAGTAAGCTGAAGCCGGATTGGCTGATCGAGTTTCTAAAGAAGCCGGAGCGGATTCGTCCCATCGGTTTTATGCCCCTCACAAAAGCAAAGATGCCGAACTTTTTCTTCTCGGATGAAGAGCTTGAAGCTGTTGTCTCTTACATGATGACGCTGAAAGATGAGGGAATTTCGCCAGATGCCCTGCGTGGCTGGGATCCATCTGATCCGGCTGAGATAGAAGAGGGAGAGTTTCTCTACCTTGAACAATATGCCTGCGATGGCTGCCATAAAAATACATCCGAGGGTGAGGGCGGTGTTGTCGGTCCGGTTTTGTCCGATGCCATGAAGCGTATTCGTCCGGAGTGGTTGTTTTATTGGATCAAGAATCCCCAGACGATCCGTCCGGATACGCCGATGCCAAATTTTGGTATGCCGGATAAGGATGTTCGTGCTGTTTTGGCTTATCTCTATAGTGTTAGCGGTGAATCCCCGAGGGTATCAACCGTTGCCAACAGGGTTCCTGCAAATGCGGATCTCCTGGCAAAAGGGGAGAGGATTGTCATATCAAAAAACTGTAAAGGGTGCCATAAGATTGATTCTTTTAATAGTGCGTTGTTGAGGGGCAATAGTAAGGCAGAGCCCTCTTCTGCGAGCGTACAATGATCTTCGCGGGGATTGCTTTGGAGATGTTGAAGGTTAAATTTTTAGAAAGGGGTGGGGGATGATTGCCAGGAAGCCTTTGGTTTTGCTTGTCGCTGTGTTGATGGTTGGTTTGATGCTGGGTTCAGGAACTGCTTTTGCAAAGAAAGGCGATGACGATAAACCCTTAAAGCCGGTCCCAAAGGCCTATGCCGGGAAGAAAATGCCAAGCGGATGGTGGACCGACCCAAAAATTATTGCCGAAGGTAAAAAGATTTTTGAAACCCACAAAATAGAATATGTTTACAAAAGAAAAAAGAGGGTTGCAAAGGATGGGTGTGCAACATGCCATGCCATCAACAAGAAGAAAGATCGCCCGAAAAAGCGCGGAGCTCGGGATTTTCGCGTTGCGAAGAGGATGAATCGGTTTTCAGAGTCTTATTGGTTCTGGCGGATCGCTGAGGGGGTCAAGAAGACGTCGATGCCGGGCTGGAAGGATGAGCTTACCGATGAGGAAATATGGAAGACCATTGCGTACGAGCACACCTGGTCGCATGGAAACAAGCCGGCGGTTCACGACCACAAGGAAATTGAGCATACCGTTGAGAAGTAGTGGGTGGTTTTAGCTGGCTTGTGTGTATTTACATCTGCAGAGAATCACAGGCGATGTTGGACTGTAGTATGGGAACATAAGGGCTGTTATGGAAGTTGAGTCAATAAAACCCTTTATCGCAGTTTTGATCCCTTTTATAGGGTCTGTGGGTATCATTCTTACCCGTAAGAATCAAAATCTCAGGGACGGCTGTACGCTGGTCACGTCCTCCCTGATGCTGCTTTCCGTTCTCACGATGATTTCTCCCGTTCTTGAGGGGAAAACACTCCACTATATCGTCTGGGGTTTCTGGCCGAGCGTTCCGATTGGATTCCGGGTCGATGGTTTAGGGCTTCTTTTTGGTCTCGTTGCCTCCGTTACCTGGGTGCTTACCTCATTTTATTCCATCGGATATATGCGAAGCCTTAATGAGCATTCGCAAACACGGTTCTACTACTGCTTTGCTGTCACCCTTTTTGCCACGCTGGGGGCGGCTTTTTCGAATAACTGGTTTACGCTTTTTGTCTTCTATGAGTTGATTACCTTTTTTACTTACCCCCTTGTTGCCCACCATGAAACCGAAGAAGCATGGGAAAAAGGGAATAAATATCTAGCTTATCTTTTGGGAACGTCTAAGGTTTTTTTGATTCCCGCAATTCTCGGCACCTATTACTATGCAGGATCCGTTGACTTTAAGGTAGGCGGAATCCTTCCTCCTGATGTGGATCAAACTCTGCTGATCGGTATCTATATACTCTTTTTGGGCGGAATCGGTAAGGTTGCGTTTATGCCGCTTCATTCATGGCTTCCCGCGTCGATGGTCGCCCCGACCCCGGTGAGTGCCTTGTTGCATGCGGTTGCAGTGGTGAATACAGGAGCCTTCTGTGTTTTACGTGTCATTATCAATATCTTTGGTTTCGATTTGGTGGGTTCGCTGCATCTTGGGGAGTGGAGTCTGGGTGAAATTACCGCCGTAATTGCTTCTTTCACGATTATCACGGCCTCTATTTATTGCATGAGGGCAAATAACCTGAAAGAACGAATCGCCTATTCCACGGTGAGTCAGCTTTCTTACATGGTTTTAGGGGGGGCGCTCCTTAGTACCAGCGGTCTGGGCGGAGGGGTAATGCATATTGCGATGCATGCATTTGCCAAGATAACGCTCTTTTTTTGTGCAGGTTCAATCTATGTCGCAACCAAGAAGACGCACGTTTCTCAACTGTCGGGGATTGGGAGGAAGATGCCGTGGACAATGGCGGCTTTTGCTGTTGCGACCCTCAGCATGGTTGGGATTCCGCCTGCAGGCGGATTTGTAAGCAAGTGGTATCTGATGGTTGGCGCCACCGAGGCGAATGAGTTCTGGACCTTGATCGTCCTGGCAACGAGCGCCCTATTAAATGCTTTCTATTTTTTTCCGATTGTGATCAATGGTTTTTTTGGAAAGCCTGAGGAGGGAGTATCGCCGATTCTCGTTCCACAAAGTGTCGGCGCAGCCGCTGCGGAGATGCCGGGAGCCAGGCGATCAGAGAGTCAGATCCAGGAGGCGCCTTTGTTTGTCGTTGTTCCTCTCTGTATCACTTCAGTAGTATCTCTGTTATTGGGGATGTACCCGGGCTTTTTGTTGCAGATTGTAGAAGTGATGAGTCCATGATTGCGGCAAAGATTTTTGAAAGATGTAATGACGATTCCAATCGAGGGGCGGTTTGCGCATTGGGTTCTCTTTCTTTCTTGATGTGCCAGCTTAGAGGTTGTGGTCTTTTGGATACGATGTCTGTGGTGAATCTGAGGAGCGTTTGATGGAGACAGCCATTCCCATTTGGGTGATAGCGATCCCTGTTATCGGGGCTTTTGCTTTACTTTTTAAAAAAGATTCAGACCAGTATAGAAATGCGGTTGTTGTCAGTGCCTGCACGCTCCCTTTTCTCCTCCTGCTTGGTATCTATAGCCGGGTTATCGCTGGAGGCGTGGCGACATCTCTTTCATGGCTGCCTGGTTTTGAGTTGACTTTTAAGGTCGATTCTGCCGGCTTGCTGGTCGCTCTTTTTACGGCATTGCTCTGGATTCTTTGCTCCATATTCAGCATTACCTATATGACCATGGAGAAGAACCGCTTCCGCTATGATTTCTTCTCTTTGCTGACGCTGGCAACAAATCTTGGTGTTTTACTTGCGGGTGATTTCTTTACCCTCTTTATCTTTTTCGAGGGACTACTTTTATTCCCCTACCCATTGATTGCACACAAGGAAGATGCCCCGGCAATTAAGGGGGCGAACCTTTACCTCTATGTCGGCGTTGCCACCAGTCTGCTTTTGCTTTCCGGAATGGTCTTGCTGAAAAACTACGCTGGAACGCTGGCGATTCAACCTCTTGCCGCTGATGTTGCTGCTTCCATGAGCGGTGGTCTCAAGTTCCAGATCGCAGCACTGATGGTGGTTGGATTTGGCGGTAAAGCCGGGCTTTTCTTTGAACATTTTTGGTTGCCGGAGGCCCATCCGGTCGCTCCATCTCCAGCCTCTGCGCTTCTTTCTGCCGCAATGATCAAGGCGGGGGCCTATGGCATATTTAGAGTGGTAAACATGCTCTTTGTTCCTCAGGATGGTTCGATGGCGGACTGGTTGACGCTGAGTAATATCGGATATGTGACGATCCTGATGGGGACGATCACGATGTTCCTGGCTGTTATTTCTGCCCTGCTTGCTTCAAATTCCAAGCGGATGCTTGCTTTTCACAGTATCAGCCAGATGGGGTACATCGTGATGGGAATCGGGTGTGCCGCCTATCTTGGCCGGGAAGGGGCGATGGGCGTTGCGGGCGCCCTTTACCATATTGTGAACCATGCCCTCTTTAAGGCGGCCCTCTTCCTCGGGGTCGGTGCAGTCTATTTCAGGACCAAGGAACTCGACATGTATAAGCTGGGTGGCTTGTGGCAAAATATGCCGGTAACGGCGATCTGTCTCCTGATTGCTGTTTGCGGTATTTCCGGAATTCCGTTCTTTAATGGTTTTGCCAGCAAAACAATCCTGCATCATGCGATTATCGAGTCATATGAGCATGGGCACGATACAATCCTGTGGATTGTCGAAAAGATCTTTATCCTTACGGCGGCAGGCACCTTCGCCTCTAATATGAAGCTGTTTATGTTGACGTTTAGAGGAAAACGCCCAGAAAAATATAAGAATGTCGAAGCAGCGCCACTTCCGATGCGCGTGGGCATGATTGGATTTGCGGTCGCGATTCTCTTTCTCGGATTCTTTCCGAACTGGTTGCTGGAAACTGCTATTGGGCCAGCCCTGGCGTCTCTTGGCTTTGACGCGGGTTCACATGCCTACCAGTTATTGTATGATGTCCGAACGCAGGTTTCGGGTCTAGCGATCCTTTACCCGGGCGCGGAATCTTTTTCGGTCGTGCTTCATAATCTTTTTTCCGGTGTTCTCGTGGTTCTTCTCGGGGTTGGATTAATGTTTGGTGGGATGAAGTTCGGATGGTTCCATCTTCACCTGCCGAAGTTTGCAACCTTTGATTTTTATGCGACCAAGGCCCTTGGGTTCCTGCTAAACCCTTGGTCAGTTCTTACAGGTAACGAGTTCGAAGGGAAAGCGGTTCCCCTGGAAGAGGGAGAATGAAGACCTTCATTAAACATTTGTCTTTGGCAGGGTGGGCAGGCTAAGATGAAATCAAGAAGTTGTGATAAGTAAAAAAGGTTTTATCTTTTCAGGCATATTGGAGCGTTTGCTATGACTTTGAAAAAAGTAATAAAGCAACCAGCCTTATGGACAGTTTTCCTTTTTATGGCGCTGCTTCTGATTCCTTCGGCCGAGGTCTTTGCTGAGTCCGTTGAATCGACCTATCGCGATATCCCGGGAATCGGAAGCCGTAACCTCATATGGGTGTTGTCCCAGGTTCACATCCTTTTTGGGGCCTTCGTCCTGGGTGTGCCGATGTTTATTATCACGATCGAAGTGATCGGTATTATGACGAAGGAGAAGCGATATGATCGATTGGCTCTGGAGTTTATGGATCTGATCGTCGCTTGTTTTGCAACAACGGCATTAGTTGGGATTGTCTTTCTGTTTGCACTTCTCGTCTTCTATCCGACACTCATGTCAACGATGGCGGGTATCTTTAAGCCAACTTACTACATATATGTTTTTCTCTTCCTGTATGAAACCCTTTCAGTCTATGTCTATTGGGACCGCTGGGAGAAGTGGCAGAACAGAAAGGGGCTCCATCTTTTTTGGGGTATGATGTTGAACACCGCGGGATTGCTGCTGGTCATTCTGCCGAGTGGCTTTCTTTCTTTTCAGGCCAGTCCGGTGGTTCTGAACCCGGAATTGACGGCATGGGGAAGAGCTTGGACTGCAATCAATAACCCAACTTGGGTTCCGGTTATCCTTCATCGCATTGTGGGGAACCTGATACTGGGAGGATTTGTCTGTGGGGCCTACGCGGGTGTTGCTTATCTTGGTGCAAAGACCCAGGAAGAGAGAGAGCACTACGACTGGATGGGCTATATCGGAAATTTTATCGGTGTCTTTGGCCTCCTTCCGATGCCTTTTGCGGGTTATTATCTGATGCGTGAGGTCTATGAATACAACCAGCAAATGGGCATTACGCTAATGGGAGGAATTCTTTCCTGGCTTTTTATCCTTCAGGCTGTGCTCATTGGTGTCTTATTTGTCGGGGCCAATTATTATTTCTGGCAGGGGATTGCCTATCGAACCCATTCCGCCCCGAAATATAAGAAAGCGATCATCATTATGTTGATTGCACTGGTCGGTTCTTTTTCTGTCTGGCTCACACCCCATTCTCTTGTGGCCAGCGTTTCGGAAGCGAGGGCAATGGGAGGCGCGCATCATCCTTTGTTGGGTGTATTCGGAGTGATGTCAGCCAAGTTGACGGTTGTTAATTTGATGATTCTAACGACCTTTATCTGCTTTATCCTGTACTGGCGGGCGGATAAGGTCGTAACGGTGAAATGGGGGAAGTGGGCGAATATCTTCACGGTTGTTCTGCTTGTGGCGGCCGTGATCATTATCATCTGGCTGGGGATCTATGGTTATTTCGTCCCCTCTGTTTATCGGGTGAATGTCCTTTCCGTGGCCCAGGTGTTGGCAGTCCTTTTTTGCCTTTTTACGATTACCCCACTGACTGCACTTTCCTTGAAGTCTGCAAAGTTGACCCATGAGATGAAATGGGG
>JBHHXE010000042.1:0-15170 GCA_046756865.1 Nitrospiria bacterium
AGAGGAGCGTACATTGTTCGGATTATTTGAATCAACAGCATGGGCCCAGGCAGGTGGCGGATCAGGGGGAGCGGGCTCCGCACAGGTTCTCGGGTTCATCCCTTTTGTTCTTATTTTTATTCTTTTTTATGTTCTGCTTGTCATGCCCCAACAAAAGCGCGCCAGGAAACAAAAAGAGATGATTGATACCCTGAAAAAAGGAGACCGCGTGTCGACCTCGGGCGGGATCATCGGAACGGTCACCAACCTCACACCAAAGGTCGTTACACTCCAGGTTGCAGATGGCGTTCGATTGAAAGTTGTCAGAACCCATATTGAAGAAGCCCCGGACGGGTCTGAAAAGAAGGAGGCAAAGACCTAATGAAACGAGAAGTGAAAGGGCGCTCCCTTTTTATCCTCGCAACGATTGTGATCTCCATCTTGTTCTTACTCCCCTCAACACCCATTTATTCAATACTTCCCAGCTGGTGGGGAAATATCTTCCCAAGCAGGGGAATCACGCTTGGCTTGGATCTGCGAGGAGGGATGCACCTTATTCTGGAAGTCGAAGCGGAAAAAGCGGTTGAGAATGCGATAGACCGGAATATGGCCTCCCTTAAAGACGCGCTGAAAGATGAAGAGATCACCTTTTCATCCATTGAGCGGGATGGAAAAGAGATCACGCTCTCCTTCGATTCCGGAGACAACGAAAAAATTACGCAAGTCCTGGACGACAAATATGCAAGCCTGGTGACGAACCGGGAGGCGGGAGGAGAAAAAGTCCTGACCTTCCGAAAATCGGAGGAGAAAAGAATACTCGACACCGCAACGCTCCAGGCTCTGGAGACCATCCGGAATCGAATAGACGAATTCGGAGTAACCGAACCACTCATTCAGCAACAGGGAGACAGGCAGATTCTCATCCAGCTCCCCGGGGTCAAAGAACCCGAGCGGGCCATTGAATTGATCGGAAAAACAGCCCAACTCAAATTTAAGCTCCTGAATGAAAAATCTCCCGTCCTGGGCCAATTTCCTTCACGGCTTAATCCGGAAGAGGCCGAAAAATTTTTAAATGAATTTAAGGAAAAAATTGACCCGGAAGACGAAATTCTATTTGAACGGATCGTCAACAAAGAAACAGGTGATGTCACAAAATCACCTTACCTCGTCCAAAAGAAAGCCGTCATGGCCGGAGATCTCCTCACGGATGCCCGCGTCTCCTTCGGGGAATTTAATGACCCTTACGTGTCCATCACCTTTGATCCGGTGGGCGCCAGACTTTTTGAGAAGGTGACCGATGAAAACAGGAGGAGGCGTCTTGCGATCGTTCTGGATAAGTCTGTGAAGTCGGCTCCGCGCATACAGGAAAAAATCAGCGGGGGCCGGGCCCAGATCACAGGGACCTTTACGACACAGGAGGCCAAAGACCTTGCCATTATTTTACGGGCGGGGTCTCTTCCCGCACCGGTCAAGGTCATACAAAATGTGACCGTCGGGCCCTCTCTGGGAAAAGACTCGATACGCAAGGGGCTCTTTGCATTGATATTAGGATCCTTTCTCGTTGTCGTATTCATGGTTGTTTATTATCGACTCTCCGGCTTGCTCGCCGATTTTGCAATGATGCTCAATTTAGTCCTGCTGGTCGGCGCATTGACCGCACTGAATGCGACCCTGACCTTGCCCGGGATTGCCGGCATTATCCTGACCGCCGGACTGGCCGTGGACGCGAATGTGCTGATTCTGGAACGCATCCGGGAAGAGTTACGCGCGGGGAGGCCGGTCCGATTGGCTGTCGATGCCGGATACAATAAGGCTTTCTCCTCTATTTTTGATTCCAATGTCACCACCCTCATCACCGGCTTCGCTCTTTTTATGTTCGGGACCGGTCCAATCAAAGGTTTTGCGGTGACACTCTCACTCGGGGTCATGATTAACCTCTTTACCGCCCTGGTCGGCACAAAACTGGTCTACGATTTTATCAATGGCCGGAAACGATTGGAGCGCTTGAGCATTTAATCCAGAAGGGAACAATAAGGAAGACATATGTTAGAGTTCTTAAAAAATACAGATATCGATTTTCTCGGAAAGCGCCAAATCTTCTACATCCTCTCCATCATTCTCGTCTCTATTGGTTTGATTTCCCTGGTCCAGATTTCACGCGGCAAAGGAAATTTAGGGATCGATTTCGCCGGAGGCGCCGCGGTTCAGCTTAGGTTTGATCGCCCCGTCCCGATTAATGAGGCCAGAAAGGCCTTGGGCGACGGGGGACTTCCGGGAACAGAGCTCCAGGAAGTGGTAAGCGAAAACAAGCTCATCATCCGCATCAAAAAGAAAGATATCGTAGAGAAAAACATCAGAGGCCAGATAAAATCTATTATCTCCAAGGCCTTTACTGAAAACCCGTTTATTGTTGAAAGCAGCACAGAAATCGGGCCCACCATCGGGAAAAAGCTTCAGGAGGATGCCCTTTGGGCAATCACAATCTCCCTCATCGGCATCATCTCTTTTATTGCATACCGCTTTCAATTTCAATTTGGAATTGCGGCGGCCATTGCCGCCTTCCATGATGTTCTTGTCGTATTGGGGACTTTCCTGCTCCTGGATAAAGAGGTTACCCTCCTCACGGTGACTGCCCTGTTAACTATTGCAGGTTATTCTTTAAATGACACCGTTGTTATTTTCGACCGTATCCGTGAAAACCTCAAGACCCGTAAAAAAGCATCTTTCGAACAAACAATCAATCGGACCATTAATGAAGTCCTCTCCAGGACCCTCATTACCAGCGTAACAACTTTTCTTGCAGTTGCCGCACTCTACTTTTTCGGGGGTGAAGTCATTCATGATTTTGCCCTTGCAGTCCTGATCGGGGTTGTCGTTGGAACCTACTCGTCCTGGTTTATTGCCAGTTCGCTCCTCGTGACCTGGCGCCAACGCACCAACGAGACCAGGATACTCAAAAGGGCATAACATGGTAGAAGATCTCTTTACACCCACCGGATCTCTTCGTGATATTCGATTGCCGAAAATTCTTCAGATTATTTGGCAGAAGGAAAAGACCGGCGTACTGAATCTTTTCAGGAATGACCTCAACAAGTCTATTTATTTTAAAAACGGCGAGATTATCTTTGCAATTTCCCTTTATCCGGATGATCGTCTTGGCGAGGTATTGCTAAAAACCGGAAAGATTCGCTATCAGGAATACGAAAGATCCGTTGAGCTCCTGAAAAAGACAGGAAAGCGACAGGGCACCATCCTTGTAGAAGAAGGCTTGATCACACCAAAAGAACTTTTTGAGGGTGTAATCTATCAGGTCAAGGAGATCATCCTGAGCCTCTTCACTTGGATTGATGGGGAGTACAAGTTTACCGAAGGCCCTCTCCCCACTGAAGAAGTCATTACCCTGAATATCAGCACGGCGGATCTCATCCTGGCAGGCATTCAACGGATTCGGGAATGGAACCGCCTTTTAAATGAATTACCCTCTCCCAATACTGTCATAAAGACCTCTGAGATTCTGCCCCGGCTGTCCAAAGAAATAAGCTTCTCGCCATCCCTGGAGGGACTGATACAACTTGCCGACGGGGAACGTACCTTATACCAAATCCTCATCACGTCTGAGATGAACTCGCTGGAATGCGCTCAATTTCTCTACTACCTCCTCACCCTCCAGGTTCTTGAAGCCGTAAAGTCCGGCACTACCGAACCCTCTGCGTCATAACAGGACAGTACATCGCAAAAAAAACCCGCTCCCAGGACAATAGGCCTGGCGTACGGTATCAATCCAACACTTTTTTGATTGTCTTTTCATATTCCGGGAAATAGCGGCTGATGAGCGGGAGGTCAAAGCGGGGAAGAATACTTGTATTGCTTTCTCGCTCTAGAAGAAACCGGAAAGACGCTTCAATCAAGATCTCGGGGCTGACCCGGCCATTACTCAGACTTTGATAATAATACTGGGAAAGAACAACATAATGAGTTGTTGTTGAGGCTCCCTCAACCCTGACTTCAAAAGTAGTCCCGTCGACAGCCCTTACTGAAATTCCATCCATTTTGGACTTTTAATCCTCCAATTTTCACTGGTTAGGCCTATTTACATCCGCACATCATTGACAAGCCGGATTTGCGGCATTCTTTGTATCAGGAATACAGGGACTCCCATTATTAGAAGACGGCTCTTGAAAAACAGAGATTTCACTCGCCATGTGTGTTCATGCTATAGTTCGTGTCAATATTTTCTGCTCTGGAACATCCGTCAAAATCTACTAGAGAGAGTACATGATGAAACAAACAGCCAATAAAATCAATTGCCCCAATTGCCAACAGGAAATTGACGTAAACGAGGTCTTATATCATCAGGTCGATGAAACCCTCAAAAGGAAGTATCTGGAAGAACTGGCAAAGGAAAAGAACATCTACAAGGACAAACTGAACGCGACAAATGCAGAGCGCCAGAAATTAGTGGCAGATCGGGAGAGGCAGGATCTTATTGTCGCAGATAAAATTAAACAGGGGATAAAAGTCGAGGAGAAAAGATTAAGGGCAAGCATCAAGGCACAATTTGCCGAAGAGCAATCTGATCAACTCAAATCGCTGCAGGAAGAACTTAATGAAAAGTCGGCCAAACTCAAAGAATTCAATAAAGCCCGGTCAGAAATAGAGCGCTTGAAGAGAGAGAAAAGTGAGCTTAAGGAATCGATCGAAGCGGAATCTGAAAAACGCCTTAATACAATCATCGCTGAAGAGAGGCAGAGGATCAAGAAATTTGAAGGCGAAAAATCTCTTTTAAAGCTCGCTGAAAGAGAGAAGACTATTAACCAATTGAGGGACAAATTAAAAGAAGCACAAAGACAAGCCGAGCAGGGTTCCATGCAGACACAAGGCGAGGTTCAGGAGTTGGCCATCGAAGAATGGCTTTCTGGACAATTCCCCCTGGATACGATAGAGGAAATAAAAAAGGGGGCTAGAGGGGCGGACTGCCTTCAACGCATCCACACAAGAACCCGGCAAAATTGTGGAACAATCTATTATGAAAGCAAAAGGACAAAGGGTTTTCAACCGGGCTGGATCGAAAAATTCAAAAAAGACATTCGGGAAAAAAATGCTGATATCGGCGTTTTAGTGACAGAGTCCATGCCCTCTGGTATGGAAAGAATGGGGATCATGGAAGGGCTCTGGGTTTGTACCTTTACAGAATTTAAAGGTCTTTCTGTTGCGCTAAGGGAGAATGCCATTCGCCTGAGTCACGCCATCGCCACCCAGGAAAATAAGGGCGACAAAATGGGGATGCTCTACGACTTTCTAACCGGAAATGAATTCAGGCTTCAGGTAGAGGCCATCGTTGAAGGCTTCACTCAACTGCAAACTGATCTGGATTCTGAAAAAAGAGCCATGATGGGCATCTGGAAGAAAAGGGAGAAGCAAATCCAGAAAGTCCTGTTAAACACAAACCACATGTACAGCGCCGTAAAAGGCATCGCTGGAAATGCAGTTCAGTCCGTCCCCCTCCTCGAACTCCCCGAAGACAAGGCCGAAGAGAACAAGCTGTTTTGAAATTGATTGGCCTCAATATAGGCGCTCAATCTATATAAGGTTTTCTCGATTCAGTCATGACGCTCATCCTTGTTGGACCATTTATGAGATGGTGTTTCTAATAAAGCGCTTTGATTCTTTTAGTTTTGCAGCAATGATGCGGTCTGCCGACCACCTGCCTCCCCCGGTCATCATCAGAGCAAGACCGATTCCGATGAACAGCAGATGAAATTCAAACCCTTCACCGGCCTGTTGACCGAACCAGTTGATAAAAAAACCATACGGCCAATGGACCAATAAAATGGCTCCGCTCATAATGACAATAAAACTCGCTGCCACAAACCGGGTAAAAAACCCGGCGATCATTGCCAGGGCCCCGATGGATTCCCCAATGATCACCAGAAAGGCAACAATAACCGGAAGGTGCATCTGATCGGTGAAAAAACCCATTGTTCCCAAAAATCCATGCCCTCCGAACCAACCGAGTAGTTTCTGAGCGCCATGTGGGAAGATGACCAATCCCACCACAACCCGTAAGATCAAGCTCGACCACCTTTCATCCGTCTCAAATAAGATGTTCACGAAAAGCTCCTCTCTATTTATGGTTTACTAAAGGACTATACAGTAGTATAATATCTTACGCTAGCTTGTAAAGTATGTACTTTTATGTCAGATACTAACTTTTTAGATACTAAAGGGAGACAGAAATGGAAGAGGGGATTTGCCCGGTAGAAAATACGCTCAGAGTAATCGGAGGACGCTGGAAGGTTTTGATCCTCCGGGAGCTTCTAAAAGGGACCCGGCGGTTTGGGGAGTTGCAGCGTGGAATGAATGGTGTGACTCAGAAGATGCTCACACAGCAGCTTCGGGAAATGGAGCGGGATGGAATCGTTAACAGAAAAGTTTACGCCCAGATTCCGCCAAAGGTGGAGTACTCGCTCACCGCAGAGGGAAAAAGCCTGAAATCGATTCTGAATTCAATGCACCAATGGGGTCTCAAACATATGACACAAGTTCAACCAGGGTAATAAAATTATTGAAACTGCATGACTGAACCCGCGTTGGCGGCTCGGATTCAGATCAGGCGATAACATGATTATCCCTTCTTTTCTTTTTTCGCTTTTCTCTTTTCTTTGAGTGTCATTTTCGGCTTGGTTTGTTTTTCTTTTTTTCCCTTATCTTTTTGGCCCATTATATTTCTCCCTTTGAATCTCTTTTACGGATTTACAGTAAATAATATCATTGTGGCCATATTCGCAATCATGACCATAATATTCCCCCCCGGAACAGGCCCCAGATTAACACAAGAAATTTCAGATGAAAATACTAAAGCGGATCATAACAACCTATTTCTTTGCGAACTGCTCTACCCACATAAGGGTTGCCCCAGCTACTGCTGTCGGCATTGCAATGAAATTCAAGAAAGGAATCATCAAGAGGATCAGGGTCGCGCCTCCAAAGCCCAGAACGATCAGCCGTTTTTCTTTCAGTCGGGTCCGCTGCTCCACAAACAAAATCCCGTGATTTCCCATCGGGTAATCGGCATATTCCAGGGCCAGCATCCAGGCACTGAATCCAACCCAGATAAAAGGCGCAAGTATGTTGAGCAAAGGAATGAAAAAGAGCATCAGGAGCGGCAGCCCCCGCGAAAGGAAGTATATAATTTTTCTGAATTCTGAAATGAGGACGGGTCCAAGACCAGCGATCATTCTCTTGAGTCCCATCTCTTCTTTTGCGGGACGACAGCTAAGATACTCCTCCACTGCTTCTGAAAGCAGGCCATTGAAGGGCGCGCCGATTAAATGACCCAGATGAATGAAGGTAAAAAAAACAAGGACCGACATGGTGAGGGCAAAAAGAGGCCAGAGGAACCATTCCAACCACTCATAGCTTTCTGGCAACAGCCATCCAGTAAAGCGCTCAAACTGGCCGGCGCCAAACCAGATAACCAGGGAAAAAAGGAGGACGTTGATTGAAAGCGGAATAATAACATATTGCCGAACCCCGGGTTTTTGAAGGAGAAAAAAACCGCGCAAGAGGTAGGCCGCACCGGTTAGAGGATTATATTTCATCACATCTCAATCGCTTCCCCGGTTCTCAAAAATATAAACCGGGTGGACACCAACTCTCTCTGAAGGCTTCGCCGGACCGCTTCGGGATAGATTCGCGCCTGGTGGCGATAGCCTTCTGCCGCCTGCCTCAAATCTTCTTTTTTGACCCGGTCGGTTTTGTAATCGACAACATAAATCTTCCCGTCCTTTTCATAAATCAGGTCAATGACACCTTCCATGATCCGGCCCTCCCATGAGATCAGAAAAGGGATTTCACGCCCCAGAATTTTTGCCTGACAAAGGGTTTCATATGAACCTGACTTCAAGAAGACATGGAAAAGGTCTTCCAGATCCCGGCGGATCTCCGACCGGTTTCTCTCAGGCAGCGCTCCTAACCGATGACGGAGAAAGGATGTAAGTACTTCACGGAAGGATTCCGGATCGCTCGAAAAGTCCCAGTCCTGAAGAAATCGATGCGCCAACTGGCCTACCCGCGCGGCATCTCCCGTCACAGACTTTCCACTCCTTTGCTTCGTGTGTTCCGAAAAGGTCATCCCGCGCTGCTTTAATGAAGTCGGCGTGACAAAAATCTCCCGTTTATGCGTTTCATCATATCGCTGCTTTCTTACATTCCACTGATCCGCATAGTCCTCCCAGTTGATCTGGAGGGTGGCCTGCATTTCGTCAGATGGCGCTGGCTTTGTTTCCGCTTGCTCAAGACCTTCTCTCAATATCACCGTCTCTATTCTTCCTTTGCACGACTCCCTGTATTCCGGCGGGTGCTCCGCACTGAGATCTCCTGTAAATTCAGATAGCATTGCGAGGAAACTCCCCTTCTCTCCACGGCCGGTCGGGGCACAGGAGATCATCAGGTGTTCACGGGCACGGGTCATGGCAACGTATAGCACCCGCTTTTGTTCTTCGGCTTTACGGAGATTCTCCTTCTCCGCAAGGTAGATTCCGGATGGGTCCCATGTTTCCCCCACCCTGAGACCCACAAGATCACTGAACCAGTCATGAAACACCTTGATCCTATCACCCCCACTCCGGTTTCCGGAACTGTGGCAACCCGCGAGAACCACGACAGGAAACTCCAGGCCTTTGGCCTTGTGTATACTCAAGATCTTTACCGCATCGACCGTCTCCTCTGCCAAGGGGTTTTCCCCCTCCTCCTTCACCTCTTTCACCGATCTCTCAAGCTCGGCAACGACCTCCCGGAAAGTTCCCCGACCTTCCTCCCCCAGGTTCCCGGCCATCCTCCTGATTTTTTCAAGATTTGCGACTGCCTGTTCGCCATGAAGGGACTCGGCTGCCAGGATCATCATCGGGGTCGCCGCAAAGATGCGGGCCACAGCTTCATCGACAGGAAACTTCTGAATCTCCTGATGCAGGCGGTCGAGACACAGATAAAGTGTTTTAAGGACTGGACCGATTTTCCCCAATTCAGAAAATTTCTGATCAAGCGCTGTCCTTCTCCGAACCACACCATAATTCAGAAGGTTCTTCTGACGCATTGTGTAGATCTCAGCATCGCTGAAACCTCCCAGGGCAGATCTCAAAACACCGACCAGGGCGATCGTATCCTCCGGATTTGCAATCGCCCTCAGTAGGTTGACGGCATCCACAACCTCCTGAGAGGCGAAGAAGCGCTTCTCCCCTTCCACCACATAGCGTATGCCCTTTCTCTTCAGGGGTTCTAGTACCTCATGCACATGGCTTAGGGTTCGCATCAGAACCGCCACATCCTTCCGTTGAACGGGATGTGGCTCTCCATGTTTGTTCAGGACCATTGCCTTGCCCAGGACCTCTTCGGAAAGCCATCGGGCGATGGCCTCCCCTTCCAGCCGTCTTGCAAGTGCCGCGTTCATTATTTCTCCCGTGCCACGCACACAACGCAGGGCCACCGTTCGAAAGGGATATTCCCGTAAACCGGAAGGGGAGTCGGTCTCTCCTGGCTCCTTTAATTTAGGCGGGTTGATCCCGACATAGGGCGGCTGCAAGTCATTGGTCTCTCGAAGGATCCCCTCAAAAACACTATTCACCACGTTTAAGATTTTTTCATGGCTTCGAAAATTTGTGGTCAGCCTGAGATGAATCCCGCCCTGCGCTTCAATCAGATCCCGGACAACATGCAGGTAAGCCGCAATGTCGGCTCTCCGAAAACCATAGATCGACTGTTTAGGATCGCCCACAACAAAAAGCTTCCCCGCTTCAAGGACAAGTTTTCGCCAATCCTTCGAGTTCTCGCCCTTTACTTCAGACAAATAGAGGAGGATCTCGTATTGAACCGGATCAGTATCCTGAAACTCATCGATCAGGATGGCCCGGAACCGCCTCTTTAACGCTTCCCGAACCCATGGGCAATCACGGACCAGATTTCTTGCCCTCACCAGGAGTCCATCAAAGGAGATCGCGCCGGTTCTGAGAAAGCGATCCCGAAAAGGCACAACAAAAGGAACAATCAGCTCATGGAGAAGGCGAAACCGGGTCACATCCATCTTGAGAAACCGACGGGCCGCTTCCACCAATCTTTTTGCCTGTTCGACCTCCTCTTCTTCCCAGCCCTGGGCAGCCGATACCTTCTTTCCAGATGTGATCTCTTCCCGCGCTTCCGCGACATGCTCTGGCCTGATCCTGTGGTGGACCCGGACTTCCCTGATGATTTCTCCTGCCGCCTGCGTCAGGATTTCTATATTCCGCGTGCCGGAATGACGGGTGTTCAAGCCTGTGGCCAGCGTTTCAAGCCCCTCCAGCCACACTTGTATCGGCGCCGGCATCTTTTCCTGGTGAAGGAGTACATCCAGCCGGTTCAGGGGGACGTTCTCAGAGCAAAGGCCAAGGGCAAGATCATGGATCTCTTCCAGGGAGAAATGTCCAAAGGCCTTCTTCCATTTATCTTTCCTCGGCCCATGATGGGACAATTCAACCGCCAGCCAGTCAGCCCACTGCGCTTCAAAATATTTTTCAAACGCGGTCTCTTCCCCCTCATCAAATCCAGGGTCCACCCCAGCCTCAAGCGGATAGAGGCGGAGAAGCGTTGCCGCAAAGCTGTGGATTGTCCCGATGTCGCTGCGCTCAAGTTGTCGCAAAGCCTGTGCCGCCTTGTCATCAATATCCTCCTTCGAGAGGCGATAGCGAGCCATCAGGCCCTGAAGCTGCCTTTGTGTTTTTTCCTCAAAGGTATTTTCCTGGTCCACATTTATCTTCAACTGAATGTAGGATTCAAGTTCTTCTCTAAGACGCGCCTTCATCTCATTGGCGGCCTTGTTCGTAAAGGTCAACGAAACGATTTCCGTAATACGGACCGGGTCCGGTTCGCGCATCAGAAGATGGACCAGGCGGTTGACCAGCAATGAGGTCTTCCCCGTCCCGGCGCCGGCGGTTACGACAATATTCTGATCGAACGTTGCCGCTGCTAGTTCGCGCTCTTTTTGATCATTCAGCCTGTAGCGCTCCTGATCACTCATTCAGATCTCCATGGCGTCGTCGCTGTTCTATCATAACAAGACCAATACCCCCGCATCACAAGATCAATTCCCTGATTTTGATTTCCTTTTTATCTTGGGCGTTTTCGGACTCTTCAATTTGCTCAGAGACTGGTGCGCTCGCGTAAGCGGATCTTCTGCCGCGCGCCGCGAGGATTGGAGGTGGTTCAATCGGCAGATTGTTGACATATCACAGTATTCACAGTGGCTTCCGGGGTGGATAAAAAATCGGCCCTTTTGAATACCTTCCAATAAGAGATTAAAAGTGTTTTTCAACATAAGCCCGGCCTCGCCCTCCCAGCCATTCGCCGGAAACTCGCTCACCACAATAGGGCCTTTCTCCCAATTCGGGGCCAGGAAATAGAAAGCCACCTCGGTGGGAAAACTGTCCTCATCCTGATCCCGCACCGCGGCATATTGTTTTGCAAGCAGAAGGTAGACGGGAGGCTGAAGGCGCTGCCCTCGAACCGCGGCCTGCATGAGGTTTTTGTCTTCCGTATTTTGATTTTTTCCCATCTTGTATTTATAGTCAATAACACGGTAGCGCTTCTCCTCCGCGTGATAATCGATCCGGTCAAGACGGCCTTGTATCGGAAAGCCCCCTTCCAAACGGCTCTCGCATTTGAGCTCCAGGGCGAGAGGGACGTAACCGGATTGAAGCAGATAAAGACGATCATGTTTTATCAAAGTTTGGATCAGGTCCACGATCCGTTCTTTCAAATCCTCCCAGACAACCGCATAACTCACCGGGTGCTCCGATTCATACCTGGAAAATATTTTCCGGCTCTGCTTCAAAACGATATCTCCACAGTTGGACCACGATGCCTTATTTTGAAAATACCCCTGCGCCATCAGGAATGTGTAGACCTCCTTCAGGATGTCGTGGCACAGCTCTCCGGTTCCAAGCGGCTTTATCTCATCACTTTCTTCAGGCCGTTCAACAAGGGAGAGGCCCAGAAGCCGAGTTGAATAATATTTAAATGGACAAAGGGCATACTCCTCCAAGGCCGTTGAGGACACCCCTTTTTCTTGAATCGATTTCCAATAATCGGGAAGCGGGCCGACAATCCCGTCAATGGGGTTCAAGCTTTCTTCATCTTCTATGCGCTTCAAAGCCTGATGGCCATGTGCGTATAACATCTCTGGCAGGGAAAGCCGGGCAATGATCGGGTCCAGGTCCTGCGCGCTTAGGGCCATGAATACGGCAAGCTCCCCCGGCGTTTTCAGATCTGCCCGGTTAAAAGGCGCAACCCCCTCCTTTTCCAGGCGTCCCCGCGGGATGACATGTTCTATGTGTTGGTTTTTCGATTCGATCACTCTTTTGAGTTCACCCAGATACCATGAGGGATACAGGGATTTTCCCTGTTCGTCTGAGCGTTGATACAGACAATAGAGCTGCTCTCGGGAAGATGCCACCAGGAGTGTAAACAAGAGTTTTTCTTCATCGTAGGCGGCCAGTTTCTCCCCGACCTTGTATCCCAATGTGGTTTCAAGGACACGGCGATGAGCGTCTCTCAGGAAGGCATCTTCCCGTATGGCGCGGGGAAAAACTCCCTCGTTGATCCCGAGAAGAAAGAGAACCTTGAAGGGAACCCCTCGCGCCGCCATCGCATCCATCACGGCGACCCCAGAAGTATTTCGCTTTGTCATCTTGACGCTGGCCCGCTCCAGCCAACGGCGAAAGGTCTCAATAAAATGATGAAGAGAAACGGGGGAAATAAATGCGTCCAAAGCGCTGAGGCTTTCCAGAGTATCCAGGATCACTTCCCCGATCTCATCTTCCTTCTGTTGACCGCTTTCTCTCTCTTTCTTTCCTCCTCGTTCTTCTGGTTTTTCTTCCCGGCGCACAAGATTAAAATACTTCATGAAGAGCCGCTTCCAATGCTCCCCATAGACCGACCAAGACGCCTTTGCGGGAAGCACGCTCAGGTCCTGATGTAAGGCCTTGAAGATCTGCCAGAGGCAGTCTGCCTGGTCCTTCGTTTCACTATCGTGCTGCCTTTCATCTTTTTCAATACATCTTTTTAAGCCTTTCCATTTTTCCATGCCCCGGGTAACCCCTGCTATTCGGGTTATTTTATCCCAGAGGTCAGGACACGGATTAATCCCTCTAGGGAATATATAATCTGTATTCAAATATGGAGACGTCAGGAGGTCGATCACTTCGGAACGAAGATAATTCCGATATGATAGACCTGTGAGAAGAAGAATCGTTTTTGTAAGAGGAAAGCGAATGACCTCTTCAGGAACTGCACTTGAAACAGGAATTTTATATTCCTGAAAAATATTCGTGATTGTGTTTGCGTAGGCAGACAAGGTTCGTGCAACGACGCCGATATCCCCAAAAGAGATCCCGTCTTCGCTTACAATTCGCAATATTTCCTTCGCCACTGTCAGGGTTTCATCCTGGGTGCCGGAACAAGAGATAAAGGTTATACGGCTCGGAGTTGTTTTCTGGGCTTCCACAAATTCTCCGGGTAATGCTTCAGAGAATAAGCGGTCATAAACTGGAGCTGTGGTCGGCTGTTGCTTTTTTAAATCGATGATAAGACTTTGATCTCTGATGCAGTTTTGGACATTACTGTCGTAAAACTTCTGCGAAAAGACCCATCCGGAATGTCCTTTCACCAAAGGGAAAAATAGGGTAGTCGGATAGGATCTCGCCACGGCCTGAAACAGGTCGGTCTGGACTTGGGTCAGGTCATAAAAACCATAATAGAAAATATGGTGAAATTGCTTTAAAAATTTTGATACCGGTATCTGATCAGTCACCATAAGGTCAAGGTCTGTGTAATCCTTAACCGACCAGGCCTTACAGCGCTCTTGAAAGTCTAGATAAAGCTCTAGCAGCTCACTGAGCCTTGAGATGGCCTCTTTGCCGAAGTGGCCCTCCTTCACAGCCTGAATCACTAGATCAGGAGAAACGAGACCGTCCTTCAGATCACGAAGCGTCTGCCACAACGCGGCGCACCCTCCCTCCATTTCATCAAGCCCGAAAAATGAAGAACCTGAATCGTAGTCCTTCCGTATCATGCTTCTCAAGCTCTCTTCGAGAAAGAGATCCTCACACAGGTTCGGCTCAGCAGACCTGTTTTTCTCTTCATAAAGCTGTCTTGAAAGTTGATGGAAGGTCCATATTCTGAAATTAATAAGATCGAGGCTGTGATCCAAGGTAAGGAGGTATTGTAACCGCCTCAGAATTTCTTCAGAGGGGACCAAAACAAGAAGGGGCGTAAGCCGATCCGAGACCTTGTAACGCTGCACTTCATCGACAAATGCATCCTCTAAATTGGGATGAAAGGGTCCTAAATATACCTTCATTTTTGTTCACACATCTGCACCCTACCCCCAGCGCTTAATGCTGTTATCTTACTTTTCTATTTGAAACATCTTCTCGCAATATTCGCAATTGTACAAACGCTCATCAACATGCTTCACCGTATTGCGGCGTCCGCAAAATGGGCACTTCGGAATGTTTGGATCAATCTCTTTCTTTTTCTTGTTTTTCTTCATGATGAGGCTCCTTCTAAAAGGGTAAAAAAAAATCTGGCTGCACTTAATACTTTCATTTTTGATTTGGGTTTCTTCAATGGAATGCCAAACCCATCCATAAAATTTTTCAATGTCAGAGGCATCATTTCAGTTTTTAAAAGTGCTTTCCTTTTCTCAAGTGCATTGCACTATGCCAATATCAAGTCCTGAATCCGGCCACAGTGACGCCTGGATTTGATCGTGTACCGAAACCGCTACTCCCATCTCTTCAGCATTATATTTCACCGGGATATAAGTTTTCCGTCCTCTTTGTCAATGGCTTCAGCGCACCCCTGTTTTATAGAAACAACCTTTGCGCAGGCGTTGAAGTCATCGATTTTGAGATTATCCCGCTTGCCGTTCAGGGTCACCTGACGGCGGGCCGTCCATGCGCCCGCAGAATTAAAACTATAGGTGACATCAAAGGCATGGGAAAGGAATCAGCTTCCTGATTTTTTCATCAGGAAGCTGATGTTCTTGACAGGGTCATCTGATACCGGGCCACGATTTTAATCCCATCCGACGGAACTGCTCTTCGTTTAACCCTATTCAAGGCCCTCTCCTGTGGGAAACTCGCAGGAAAGCCGCATGGTCA
>JBHHXE010000043.1:0-15135 GCA_046756865.1 Nitrospiria bacterium
GAAGGTGGTCGGACGGTCGGCGCCGGCGTGATTACTCAGATTATTAAGTAGAAAAAGGGTCAAGTCGATGCGAGATATCATTACCTTGGGGTGTACAGACTGTAAGGAAAGAAACTACACAACAAAAAAAAACAAGAGAAATACACCGGATCGGATTGAGTTAAAGAAGTACTGCAGAAGATGTCGAAAGCATACCGCTCATCGAGAGGTGAAGTAGTTTCGCTGGCACCGGATCGATAGGCCAGTAGCTCCAATTGGTAGAGCGGCGGTCTCCAAAACCGCTTGTTGGGGGTTCGAGTCCCTCCTGGCCTGCCAAAAATAGAAAGGGAGATCCTGGTCACCATTGGTGTGAGGGATAGGGTAGATGATTAAGAAGTTATTCAAGACCGCGGTTGATTTTATCAAAGAAGTGAAAATCGAACTCTCAAAGGTGACATATCCGGGCAAGAGCGAAACGATTGGCTCCACGACGGTCGTCATTGTTTTTACCTTGATCGTTGCATTGTTTCTCGCCATTGTTGATACCGTCCTGGTTCGTATTTTGCGCATGGTCGTCTAGCGTTTGTTTGCGGGGAGCTTTTTATGGAAAAGAATTGGTATGTTATTCATACCTATTCCGGCTTTGAAGGCCGGGTGAAGGCCAGTCTCGAGGAAAGGATAAAAAGCCTCGGGCTGGAAGAAAAGATGGGAAAGGTGCTTGTCCCCACGGAAGAAGTTGTTGAGATTAAGGACGGGAAGAAACGTGTTTCGACAAAGAAATTTTTCCCGGGGTATGTCTTGGTTGAGATGTGCCTGGATCTGGAGGTTCAGCAGGTCGTTAAAGAAACCCCGAAGGTGACAGGGTTTCTGGGCGGGGGCGGCACATTGCCGGAACCGCTTGAAGAAAAAGAAGTGAAGGTTCTGTTGCGGCAGATGGATGAAGGGGTTGCGCCGCCCAGAGAAAAGGCCCAGTTTGATAAGGGAGAGAATGTTCGTATCATTGACGGTCCTTTTCTCGGGTTCAATGGTGTGGTTGATGAGGTCAATCTGGATCAACATAAACTCAAGGTGCTGGTTAGCATCTTTGGCCGATCGACTCCGGTTGAGTTGAATTTCCTCCAGGTTGAAAAGGTTTAATTTATTTTTGAAAGGCGGGTCAATCTAGATGGCAAAAGAAATCAAGGCGCTCGTTAAGCTCCAGATTCCGGCCGGAAAAGCAAATCCGGCCCCTCCCGTAGGCCCCGCATTGGGCCAGCATGGTGTGAATATCATGGAGTTCTGTAAGGCTTTCAATGACAAAACAAAAGGTTCGGAGGGGTCTATTGTCCCGGCCTTGATCTCCATCTACTCTGACAGGACGTTTACATTTGTAACGAAAAGTTCTCCTGCCTCTGATCTCCTGAAAAAAGCGGCCGGTATTATTAAGGGCTCCGGTGTACCCCACAAGGAAAAGGTGGGAAAGGTAAGTCAAGCCCAAGTTGAGGAAATTGCCAAGGTTAAAATGCAGGACATCAACGCCGTCGACATTGAGGGTGCTTGCAGGATTATTGCGGGGACAGCGCGAAGCATGGGGATAGAGGTCGAGTCGTAATCATAGAAACAACACGCATCGTTAAGTGCAAACCCCGCCCCCTGAGGGGGCGGGGTTCTTCAATGAGGAGAATGAATGGGTAAGAAATATGATGCCGCAGTTGCAAAAGTGAAGGGGGAGCCCTGCGCTTTAAGTGAGGCGCTTGCCTTGGCAAAGGAGACGCATACAGCCAAGTTTGACGGGAGTGTGGACATGGCGATCCGTTTGGGTGTTGACCCCAAGCATTCCGATCAAATGGTGCGGGGTTCTGTTGTTTTACCGCATGGGACTGGAAAGAAGGTGCGTATACTGGTATTTGCAAAAGGTGAAAAAGAGAAGGAAGCGCTGGATGCGGGTGCAGACCATGTCGGGCTTGATGATTTTGTGGAGAAGATCACCAAGGGCTGGGTGGATTTTGACACTGTTGTCGCAACACCGGATTTGATGGGCGTTGTCGGAAGGTTGGGGAAGGTTTTGGGTCCGCGTGGACTGATGCCCAATCCGAAGACGGGGACGGTTACGTTTGATGTGGCAAAGGTGATCAAACAGATCCGGCTGGGACGGATAGACTATCGGGTTGAAAAGGCGGGTATTGTTCACCTTGGGGTTGGCCGCGTTTCGTTTAGCGCCGAGCAGCTTTCAGATAATGCAAACGCAGTCCTCGAATCTGTAATGAAGCGAAAGCCGGCGTCTGCCAAGGGGAAGTATCTGAGGGGGATTACGGTTTCATCAACGATGGGTCCCGGGATTGCCGTAGATCTGGGGAGTGTGCGCCAGGGGGCAGCGGGATAGGTTTTTCTTTGACGTTGTCTGGCAATGATGAGGTTTAAAGGGGAAGTCCAATGAAGGGTTTAAAGGAAAAAAAAGAGATCGTTGTCGCCTTGCAGGATAAATTTTCCAGGGCAAAGGTTGCAATCCTGGCGGAATTTTCCGGGATGGGTGTGGAAGAAATACGCGAAGTCCGAGGCCATCTCCGAACTGCGAAGGGCGAGTTTCAGGTGATTAAAAATACGCTTGCGATTCGGGCAGCAGCGGAGACGACTCTGGAAGGACTCAGACCGCACTTTAAGGGCCAGACGGCTGTTGCACTCGGGTATGATGACCCGGTTGCCCCGGCAAAAGCGATGAAAGAGATCGCCGACAAGCAAAAGAAATTAAAGATCAAGGTTGGCGTGGTTGAAGGTCAGGTACTTGATCTGGCCCGGTTCAAGCAGATTGCGCAGCTTCCGTCAAAGCCGATTTTAATTTCGACTTTGATTGGGCGGCTTCAATCTCCGATTTATGGATTTGCCGGGAGCCTCAATGGGGTTCTCAGTAAATTTGCACTGACTCTCCAGGCCTTGAAGGAGAAGCGGGAGTCCTCTGAGTCTTAGTGCTCATGTTCCATGCATTGTGGCTGGTCCGGCCTTCTGGCCGATTAAAGAGATGAAAGCTATTTACAATAATCGTGATTTTTACTCAAGAGGAGCGTGTTAAAAATGGCAAAAACAGCAGCAGCGGAAGAAATTGAATTGACAAATGACCAAATTCTCCAGGCAGTCGAAAAAATGCCTGTCCTTCAACTGGCTGAGTTGATCAAGCTCGTTGAAGAGCGTTTCGGTGTGACTGCGGCGGCGCCTGTCGCGGTGGCAGCAGCGCCTGCAGGAGATGGCGGTGGCCAGGCGGCAGCCGCTGAGGAGAAAACGGAGTTTGACGTTATTTTGACCGGGATTGGGGACAAGAAAATACAGGTCATCAAGGCGGTTCGTGAATTAACCAGTCTGGGCCTTAAGGAAGCCAAGGATCTTGTTGAAGCGGCACCGAAGTCCATTAAGTCGGGTGTTGCGAAAGAAGAGGCGGAGACGATGAAAAAGAAGCTTGAGGAAGCCGGAGCAACAGCAGAGGTCAAGTAGACGCTTAGGGAAGCAAGAATCTGTACTATGTGTCTGGCAACTGTGCAGCACGCCTGTATCATAAAGAGAATGGAGGGTTTATGCCGGTTCTCCCCAGCAACGAAATCCGCAATCGGAGAGATTTTTCAAAGATCAATGTCCGGGTTCGCATTCCGAATCTGATTGAGATTCAAAAAGAGTCATACAATCGGTTTCAGCAAGTTGATCTTACTCCTGAACAGCGCCAGGATATCGGCCTGCAGTCGGCCTTTACGAGTGTATTCCCCGTATCTGACTACAACGACACGGCAATGATCGAGTTTATTGACTACTCGATTGGCAGGCCGAAATATGAGGTGCAGGAGTGTCTTGAGCGCGGGATGACCTACGCAGCCCCCTTGAAAATCAAGGTCCGCTTGGTGGTCTGGGATAAGGAGAGCAAGGGAAAAACGAAAAAAGTCCGGGATATCCGTGAACAGGAGGTGTATGTCGGAGAACTTCCGCTGATGACCGTGAATGGAACTTTCCTGGTGAACGGGACCGAGCGGGTCGTGGTCAGCCAGCTCCAGCGTTCTCCCGGGGCATCCTTTAGCCATGATAAGGGAAAGACACATGCCAGCGGCAAAGTTCTCTATTCGGCACGAATTATCCCTTATCGCGGTTCATGGCTCGACTTTGATTTTGACCCCAAAGACATTCTTTATGTTCGGATTGATAGAAGGCGAAAGCTTCCCGTCACCGTTTTATTGAAGGCCTTCACCCGTGAAACGGGGGGTGAAAACGGTTCGAAATACAGTCTGCCCGGACCGGAAGGAGATGTAGAGGGGGGGAGCCTTGAAGAGGTGATCCTGAAACTTTTCTATCCGATTGAAAATGTCAGGGTTTCTAAAGGTGAATTTTTCAGGAAGTTAAACCCTGATATTCACACGGGTCTCAATGCCCCGACTGATTTTAAGGAAAAGAAGGGGAAAGGGATTCTGCTTAGAGAAGGAGGCAGGATGACCAAAGGCGCCCTCCGGAAAATGAAGGCAGAGGGCATCAAGGAAATCCTGTATCCCAAGGAAGAGCTGGTTGGAAAAGCGGTCCTCGATGATGTTGTTGACCCGGAGACGGGTGAGATCCTTGTCGAGAGAAACCAGGAGTTGACGGAGGAGATTGTCTCGAAGATTTGCGAGGCGGACATTAACGAAATTCGTGTTCTCTTTATAGACAACATTACGATACTACCGGCAATCCGTGATACCTTGGCCCTGGAAAAAGTGAGTTCTCCCGAGGAGGCAATGGTTGAGGTTTACCGTAGAATTCGTCCAGGAGAGACACCGACGATGGATACGGCAAAGCTGCTTTTTGAGAACCTTTTCTTCAATTCAAAACGCTATGATCTCTCTCCCGTTGGCCGTTTGAAGCTCAACAAAAAACTGGGGCTGGACCAGCCTATGGAGAACCGGACGCTGAGTCCTCAGGATGTTGTTGAAGTGGTTCGCTATCTTGTTGACCTCAAAGGCGGAAAAGGAAATATTGATGATATTGACCATCTCGGCAACCGTCGGGTCCGGTCGGTGGGGGAGCTTCTGGAAAATCAATTCCGGATCGGACTCGTCCGAATGGAGCGAACGATTAAAGAGCGGATGAACCTCCTTGATCTTGATACGGTGCTCCCCCATGACCTGATCAACGCGAAACCGGTGATTGCTGTTATCAAGGAGTTTTTCGGGAGTAGTCAGCTCTCTCAGTTTATGGACCAGACCAATCCCCTGGCTGAAATTACGCATAAGCGTCGCCTTTCAGCACTGGGGCCGGGAGGGTTGACTCGTGAGCGGGCCGGTTTTGAGGTGAGAGACGTTCACCCGAGTCATTATGGACGTATTTGTCCGATTGAAACACCGGAAGGGCCCAACATTGGTTTGATTACTTCTCTGGCCACCTATGCCCGTGTGAACGAGTTTGGGTTTATCGAATCTCCCTACCGTAAGGTTCAAAAAGGTCGTGTGACTGATGTGGTTGAATTTATTTCGGCCATTGACGGAGACCGTTATGTTGTTGCACAGGCGAATGCGAAGATGGATGGCCGGGGCAAGTTGACTTCGGACAGTATTTCTGCCCGTTCCACGGGAGATTTTGTCATGGTGACGCCGGATCGTGTTGAATACATGGATGTTTCTCCGAAACAGATTGTAAGTGCGGCAACCGCGATGATTCCTTTTCTTGAAAACGATGATGCGAACAGGGCCCTGATGGGTTCGAACATGCAGCGTCAGGCCGTGCCTTTGATCTCTACGAAGGCCCCCTTGGTCGGAACGGGTATGGAGCTTGTCGTCGCGCGGGATTCCGGTTATGTCATTCTTGCAAAGCGGAGCGGTACCGTCGTCAGTGTTGATGGGACCCGGATTGTTATCAAGGCCGATCTGAGCCGGAAAGAAAAAGCGAATGTTGCGGGTGATCCGGAATCGGCGCTGGATGTTTACAAGCTGATTAAGTACCAGCGCTCCAATCAAAATACCTGTATTAACCAGAAGCCGGTCGTGACGGCTGGAACGAAGGTCAAGAAGGGAGACCTCCTGGCAGATGGCCCAGCCATTGATCAGGGAGAGCTGGCTTTGGGCCAGAACGTCCTGGTCGCATTTATGCCTTGGGGAGGGTACAACTTCGAAGATGCCATCCTTGTGTCGGAGGAGCTGGTCAAAGGGGATAATTTTACATCGATCCACATCGAAGAATTTGAGCTGGAATCCCGGGATACAAAATTAGGCAAAGAGGATATTACGAGAGATATTCCGAATGTAAGTGAAGAAACCCTCAACAACCTGGACGAGTCGGGAATCATCCGTGTCGGGGCTGAGGTCAAACCGGGGGATATCCTCGTCGGGAAGGTGACCCCGAAAGGGGAGACCCAACTGACACCGGAAGAAAAGCTGCTCAGGGCAATTTTCGGTGAAAAGGCAGGTGATGTTAAGGATGCCTCGCTCTATGTTCCCCCGGGGATAGAAGGTATTGTTGTCGACGTGAAGATTTTCTCCCGTAAGAGCGTTGATAAAGATGAGCGTACGAAAATGATTGAAACGGAAGACGTCTCGCGTCTCCAGCGGGATCATCGAGACGAACTTCGTATTATCGAGGAGGAAAAATATAAGAAGGTCCGGAATCTGTTGGTCGGACAGTTGGTTGGCGTCGACATCGTTGATCCGGAAACCGGGGAGATTCTTCTGAAGAAAAAGAAAATCATCGAGAAAGAGGTCCTGGATAAAATAGTCGATGAGGACATCAGAAACGTGGTCCTGAACGATAAGGCAGAGCAGGCGAAGATCGATAGCATTGAGGCCTTTACTAAGGAGCAAATCGAGCTTCGCCAAATGATTTATGATGAGAAGGTGGGACGTTTAAAGCGGGGGGATGAACTTCCTCCCGGCGTGATAAAGCTCGTCAAGGTCTTTATTGCAATGAAACGTCGTCTTCAGGTGGGAGACAAGATGGCGGGACGCCATGGGAATAAGGGTGTTGTCGCACGAATTCTCCCTGAGGCAGATATGCCTTATCTTCCCGATGGCACGGCGGTGCAGATTGTCCTCAATCCGCTCGGCGTTCCATCCCGTATGAATGTCGGACAAATACTGGAGACCCATCTGGGTTGGGCCGCAGATGTTCTGGGTATACATGTTTCCACTCCGGTCTTTGACGGTGCGAGTGAAAAAGAAGTCAAGGACTTGCTGGAAGAGGCGGGTCTGCCGAGATCGGGGCAGACCGTCCTTCATGACGGGAGGACGGGGGAGCCCTTTGACCGCCCTGTGACCGTGGGCAGGATGTATATGCTGAAACTCCACCATCTGGTTGATGACAAGATTCACGCAAGGTCCATTGGTCCCTACTCACTGGTTACACAACAACCCCTGGGAGGGAAGGCGCAGTTTGGCGGGCAACGTCTCGGTGAGATGGAAGTCTGGGCGCTCCAGGCCTACGGCGCTGCATCGGTACTTCAGGAGTTCCTGACCGTAAAGTCCGACGATGTTCCCGGTCGATCACGCATCTACGAAGCGATCGTCAAAGGGGAACATTTCCTGGAGCCTGGCTTGCCGGAATCTTTCAATGTTTTGATCAAAGAGCTTCAGAGCTTGGGGCTCGATGTTGAATTAATCAGGGACAGTAAGTAAGAATCGGAAATGATGTCCGGGCAGACCCGGTCCCCTCATTCAGGTCATTCTAACGTTTATCTTTTTGGAGGTTCAATGGAGACATTAAGCAAGGTCGAATCGGTTCGGAGCCTTTTTGGGAAGTCGAAAGAGACAATCTCATTTGACGCCATCCGAATTCGCATTGCGTCCGGCGAGAAGATCCGTTCCTGGTCCTACGGAGAAGTGAAAAAACCGGAAACGATTAATTATCGCTCGTTTAAGCCAGAGCGCGACGGTCTCTTCTGCGCGCGAATCTTCGGGCCGATAAAAGATTGGGAGTGTAACTGCGGAAAATACAAACGGATGAAGCACCGCGGAATCGTCTGTGATAAATGCGGTGTGGAAGTAATTCAATCGAAGGTTCGCAGGGAACGGATGGGCCATATCGAACTGGTTTCCCCTGTGGCACATATCTGGTTTTTGAAAGGCATTCCGAGCCGAATCGGTATCCTTCTGGATATGACCCTCAAGCAGCTTGAAAAGGTTCTCTATTTTGAAAACTATATTGTGACAGATCCTATGGACACGGACTTAAAAGAGCGGGAGATCCTCACAGAAGATCGGTACCGCGCAGCTGTGGAAAAATATGGTCCGGGTATGTTTTATGCCGAAATGGGTGCCGAGGCGATACGGGATATCTTGAAAAAGATTGATCTTGAAGAGCTTTGGGATGAATTGCATAACAAGATTTCCCTTGCAAGTTCTGTAGCCGTTAAAAAGAAATTAACGAAAAGGCTCCGGGTTGTGGAGTCGCTCCGAATGTCCGGAAATCATCCTGACTGGATGATTCTGGATGTTATTCCCGTTTTGCCGCCCGAGTTGAGGCCTTTGGTGCCCCTTGACGGAGGTCGCTTTGCGACTTCTGATTTAAATGATCTCTATCGGCGGGTCATTAACCGTAATAATCGGCTGAAGCGGCTGACGGAGTTGAAGGCCCCCAATGTGATCATCCGAAATGAAAAGAGGATGCTCCAGGAGTCTGTGGACGCTCTTTTTGATAATGGTCGTCGGGGCCGAGCCATTCGAGGACCGAACAAGCGTCCGCTGAAGTCCCTTTCAGATATGCTCAAAGGGAAGCAGGGCCGATTCCGCCAGAATCTTTTAGGCAAACGGGTAGACTACTCCGGTCGTTCCGTGATTGTTGTCGGACCTGAGTTGAAACTCCACCAATGTGGTCTTCCAAAAAAGATGGCTTTGGAGCTCTTTAAGCCTTTTATTTACCAAAAACTGGAAGAGCGCGGTTATGTGGCTACCATTAAAACAGCAAAAAAGATGGTGGAAAAAGAAAATCCGGAAGTCTGGGATGTGCTGGATGAGATGATTCAGGAACACCCTGTATTGCTGAATCGAGCGCCGACGCTCCATCGACTCGGCATACAGGCCTTTGACCCTGTTCTGGTCGAAGGAAAGGCAATCCGTCTTCACCCGCTTGTCTGCGCCGCTTTTAATGCGGATTTTGATGGAGATCAGATGGCCGTCCATCTTCCCCTGTCGATTGAGGCGCAAATTGAAGCACGGGTTTTAATGATGTCGGTGAACAATGTTCTTTCGCCTGCCAGCGGTAAGCCGATTATGGTTCCTTCTCAGGACATGGTTTTGGGTTGCTATTGGTTGACAAAGGAAAAGGCCGGTGCGAAGGGAGAAGGGAAAGTTTTTTCCGGCCCGGATGAAGTTGGTATCGCCTATGCCCATCGCCAGGTGGATGAACATGCCCGTATAAAGGTAAGACTTGATGACGGCCTGGTGGAGACGACGGTCGGCAGAATAATTTTTGGAAATATTCTCCCACCCGATTTGCCCTTTTCGGCGGCCAATAAGATAATGAACAAGAAGGAGCTAATTACCCTTATCGACACGGCTTATCGGAAGTCGGGCCGTCGCGCGACCGTCGCCATGTTGGATCGCATTAAAGAGTTAGGTTTCACTTTTGCCACGAGAGCCGGCATCTCAATTTGTGTGGACGATATGCATATCCCATCGAAGAAAACCCCGCTTCTCGATAAGGCCAAAAAAGGGGTGGCGGAAATCGAAAAGCAGTATGCTGAAGGTTTAATTACAAATGGGGAGAGATACAATAAGGTTGTTGATATCTGGGCGCATGTGACCGAAGTGGTGGCCAGCGAAATGATGAAAGAGTTGGCCCAGGAAGAAGAAGATGTCAGGAAGGGAGTCGGCAAGTCAAAAGAGCGGAGAAAATTCAATTCTATCTATATGATGGCCGATTCGGGTTCCCGTGGGAGTGCCCAGCAGATTCGCCAGCTCGGGGGGATGAGGGGGCTCATGGCGAAACCCTCAGGAGAAATCATTGAAACGCCGATTATGGCGAACTTCAGGGAAGGGTTGAGCGTCTTGCAGTACTTCATCTCGACACACGGTGCGAGAAAAGGTTTGGCCGATACTGCATTAAAAACCGCCAACTCCGGATATCTGACGCGGCGGCTGGTCGATGTTTCTCAGGACGTCATTGTGAATGATCTGGATTGTCACTCACCTGATTCGCTTGCCGTCACAGCCTTGGTCGAAGGGGGGGAGGTCATCGAACCCATTGAACGGCGCATCCTGGGAAGGATTGCGGCGGAAGATATCATCGATCCGATCACAGGCGATGTCATCTGTCTGGCTCAGGAGGAAATTAATGAGCAGAAGACGCAAGCGGTGGTCGATGCGGGCATAGGTAGAGTGAGAATCCGCTCGGTTCTGACCTGTCTGGCGCGTCGGGGAATTTGTGTGCGTTGCTATGGCCGTGATTTGTCCCGGGGGCAACTGGTTGAGCGGGGAGAGGCTGTCGGCGTCATCGCCGCACAATCCATCGGTGAACCCGGCACGCAGTTGACGATGCGGACCTTCCATATCGGGGGGACGGCAAGCAAGGTGATTGAGCAAACCATATTGGAATCCAGAAATGCCGGGATTGTGAAATATCTGAACCTGAATACCGTGAAAGATAAAGACGGCGATATGGTCGTGATGAACCGGAATGGAAGAATTGCGATTTTTGACGATACGGGACGTGAGAAGGAGAAGTACTCGGTTGTTTACGGTGCCCGGATTAAAGTCAAGGATGGAGCAAAGGTCGGTGAGGGACAAAAACTGGTGGAGTGGGATCCCTATTCCCTTTCAATTCTGACGGAAGTCGGGGGGAAAATTGCAATGGGAGACATGATTGAAGGTCAGACAATGCGTGAGGAAGTTGACGAAGTCACAGGGTTTGCCCGTAAAGTGATTGTTGATTATCCCGGAGCAAACCTTCGCCCGCGCATTTCAATCAAAGACGCTTCGGGAAAGACGGTGAAGCTGCCTTCGACAAAAGCTGCGGCCCGCTATCTTCTCCCGGCCGGTGCGCACATTTTTGTTGAAAAGGGTCAAATGGTATATCCGGGCGATGTGCTGGCAAAGATTCCGCGTGAAACGACAAAAACGAAGGATATTACAGGCGGACTTCCCCGTGTGGCCGAGCTTTTTGAGGCAAGAAAACCGAAAGAGCAGGCTGTCATTTCAGAGATTGACGGGACAGTGGAATACGGCGGTTTTGCGAAGGGGATGAGGAAGGTGCTTGTCAATAATGAGGTCGGGGACAGCCGGGAATACTTCATCCCAAAAGGAAAGCATATTAATGTTCATGAGGGAGACTGGGTCCATGCCGGGGAGCCTTTGATGGACGGGTCGCCAAATCCGCATGATATCCTTGACGTCTTGGGACCGAAAGAACTTCAGAAGTATCTGGTTGATGAAGTCCAGGAGGTCTATCGGCTTCAGGGTGTTTCCATCAACGACAAGCATATTGAAATAATTGTTCGGCAGATGTTGCGGAGAGTGAAAGTTGAAGAACCGGGCGATACCGATTTCCTCATTGGCGTGCAGGTCGATAAGTTTCGCTTTGCTGAAGAGAATGAGAAGGTAATGGCGAAAGGGGGAATTCCGGCGACTGGAAAACCGATTCTCCTGGGAATCACGAAGGCGGCGCTTGCAACCGATAGTTTTGTTTCTGCCGCTTCATTCCAGGAGACAACCCGTGTCTTGACGGAGGCTGCCATCAGTGGGAGAACGGATGACCTGCTTGGATTGAAGGAAAATGTGATTGTGGGAAGGCTTGTTCCGGCGGGAACGGGCCTGCCTGAGTACCGGGAAGTCTATGTCCGTTCGCCTCGCCAAACACAGGAAATTGAGGAGATGGCAATGACGGCTACGGGATCGGGTGAAGAGGCGCCTCCGGAGGAAAATTAAATATCCCGATATTGAATATAGCCCCTTGAAATTTCAAAATAAATCTTGACAAGAGCGGCTGAAATAAATATAATCCCTAGGTTTTGCACGCCGAATAAAAGGAAGCTAGATGCCGACAATTAATCAGTTGATCAAGAAGGGGCGGGAAAAAGCCCGATCCAAGACCAAAAGCCCCGCCTTGAAGAAGTCTCCTCAGAAAAGGGGGGTCTGTGTTCGCGTTTACACTACGACACCCAAAAAGCCCAACTCTGCGCTTAGAAAGGTCGCGCGTGTCCGCTTAACAAACGGAATGGAAGTGACTTCTTATATTCCGGGAATGGGGCATAATCTTCAGGAACATTCTATTGTTTTGGTTCGGGGAGGAAAAATCAAGGACCTTCCCGGTGTTCGCTATCATATCGTACGTGGGGCGCTGGACGCTGTCGGCGTGACAAGCCGAAGGCAGGGACGCTCGAAATATGGAGCCAAGACCCCGAAGTAAGTGGCCCCCGTGAACTTTCCATGCGAGAAACCCCGCGACAAAAAGTTGAGTCTAGTTTTTTTGATAAAGAAAGGTTTCGATGTCTAGAAGAAAGGTAACAGTCAACAGAGAGGTTCTTCCTGACCCGAGGTATGGGGACAGGCTCATTTCGATGTTCATCTGCCTTGTTATGGAGGATGGCAAGAAGAGTCTTGCAGAGTCAATCTGTTATGGCGCCTTTGATCTGATAAAGGAAAAGACGGGTTCTGATCCGGTAAAGGTGTTTAAACATGCCATTGATAACGTCAAGCCAATGGTCGAGGTTAAATCGCGAAGGGTTGGAGGCGCTTCATATCAGGTGCCTGTGGAGATCCGTCCCAACCGCCGGATGTCCCTTGCGCTACGATGGATAATGGTTTATTCGAGGAAGCGTTCAGAAAAAAGCATGAAGGAAAGATTGGCTGCCGAGTTGCTTGATGCCTCAAACAAGACAGGAAGCGCGGTTAAGAAGCGAGAAGATACGCACAAAATGGCAGAAGCAAATAAAGCATTTGCACATTACCGCTGGTAGTGGTACCTTTCCAAGTTCGGGTGAAGGCCGATGCCTTCGCCTTTTTTTAGTCCTTATTTACCCCCATTTGTCTCGAAGATGTTCGCGGGAAGCAGGGTTGGGAAGTTGGTTAACCATCGATAAATGACAAAAGAATACGCTCTGGAAAAAACGCGCAATATCGGAATCATGGCGCATATCGATGCCGGAAAAACGACCACGACAGAACGCATCCTCTATTATACTGGTGTAACCCATCGCATTGGTGAGGTTCATGAAGGAAATGCAACAATGGATTGGATGGAGCAGGAGCGGGAAAGGGGGATTACGATTACCTCTGCTGCGACAACCTGTTTCTGGAATAATCATCGGATTAACATTATCGATACCCCGGGGCATGTTGATTTCACAATCGAGGTTGAGCGTTCCCTTCGCGTTCTTGATGGTGCCGTAGCTGTTTTTGATTCAGTCCAGGGTGTCGAGCCTCAGTCGGAAACCGTTTGGCGGCAGGCAGATCGTTATCATGTGCCCAGAATCGCCTTTATGAACAAAATGGATCGAATCGGGGCCGATTTCTACCCTGCGGTTCAAACGATGGTTGATCGTCTGGGCGCGGTGCCCGTTCCTATTCAGATTCCGATTGGAAAAGAGGGCAGCTTTCGCGGTCCCGTTGATCTTGTCAACATGAAGGGTGTCTTTTTCGATGATGAAACCCTTGGGGCGGAATACAAGGTTGATGAAATCCCTGAAGACCTTCTTCCGCTTGCACAGGAATATCGAGACAAGATGGTTGAGGCGATAGCCGACTTTGATGATGCGGTCATGGAAAAGTATCTGAATGGAGACCCGGTTTCGCCTGAGGAGGTCAAGAAGGCCTTGCGAAGAGGAACCCTCTCCTTGAAGATTGTTCCGGTGATGTGCGGTTCGGCTTTTAAAAACAAAGGGGTTCAACTCCTGATTGATGCTGTTGTTGATTTTCTTCCTTCTCCCAATGATGTTCCTCCTGTGAAAGGTGTTTCTGTAAAGACGGAAGAAGAGATGGTCCGGCATCCGCGAAATGATGAGCCGTTTTCAGCCTTGGCTTTTAAGATAATGACAGATCCTTTTGTGGGACAGTTGACCTACTTTCGTGTTTACTCAGGCGTACTTAAGGCCGGGTCCTACATATACAACGCGACAAAAGATTCTAAGGAGCGGGTTGGCCGGATTTTGAAGATGCATGCAGACAAGCGTGAAGATGTTACCGAGGCTGTTTCCGGCGATATTTGTGCCGCTGTTGGATTGAAGAATACGAAGACAGGCGATACGCTCTGTGCCGAGAAGGAACCCATACTTCTTGAGGTGATGACTTTCCCTGAGCCTGTTATCTCAATGGCTATAGAGCCAAAGACGAAACCGGATCAGGAAAAATTAGGCCTCTCTCTCCAGAAACTCTGCCATGAAGACCCCTCCTTGCGTATTGCCACCGATGAGGAGACGATGCAGACCATTATTTCCGGGATGGGGGAGTTGCACCTTGAAATTATTGTTGATCGCCTGAAGCGGGAATTTAAGGTCGAAGCCAATGTCGGGAAGCCGCAGGTCGCCTATCGAGAGACCATCCAGCAGGAAGCGGAGGCAGAAGGCAAGTATGTCCGGCAGACGGGGGGGCGGGGTCAGTATGGTCATGTCTGGCTGAAAATTGAATCCCGGGAGCCCGGGAAAGGTTTTGAGTTCGAAAACAATATTGTTGGCGGTGCGATTCCAAAGGAATTTATCGGGCCGGTTGAAAAAGGTGTTGCTGAGGCGATGACCTCCGGAGTGGTTGCAGGTTTCCCAATGGTGGATCTCAAGGTGAGTTTGTTTGATGGTTCATTTCATGATGTTGATTCTTCGGAGGTCGCCTTTAAAATAGCGGGTTCGATGGCATTCAAGGCCGCGTGTAAGAAAGCAGATCCGGTCCTTTTGGAGCCGATCATGGATTTGGAAGTCATTGTTCCCGAAGAGTACATGGGTGATGTGATTGGTAATCTGAGTTCCAAGCGAGGGAAAATTCTGGGCATGAAGATGCGGGGTGGTGCACAGGTTGTCTCTGCGATGGTTCCTCTCTCTGAAATGTTTGGGTATGCGACGAGCCTTCGGTCTATGACTCAGGGCCGCGGCGTCTTTACGATGCAGTTTTCTCAATATGATGTGGTCCCAAAGCATATCTCTGACGAGATTATTGCAAAGAGTCAGGGAACCGGAACTTAGGGTGCAAATTTAACAGGTGAAGATTTAAAGGGACGGAAGAAGGAGGATCATTAGATGGCGAAGGCAAAATTTGAGCGAACGAA
>JBHHXE010000044.1:0-15031 GCA_046756865.1 Nitrospiria bacterium
CCTCTCCCGTGAGGCATTTCCCTGGGCCTCGGCCATGCCGCCTTGGGAAAAGCATTTGACCACGAATGAAATATGGAAAGTAATCGTGTTTGAATACTGGCATACCGGATTCTTCCCGAGAACATGGGGATAAAGAATCGCTCGCGGTGTATAGAATTGAAAATATTTATGAGGGGGATTTATTAAAATGATAAGAAAGATCGAAGAGAGCAGAGGAAGAAAGTCAAGCGCTCTTATCGGCATCTCCGTGTTTGCCCTTCTGAGCTTGGTTGTTGGCTTTGCTGAAAGAGCGGATGCCCAAAAGTTTAAGATTGGACCGGCGGAGGTTATACCGCCTCCCGGGCCCTACAAGCCAGCAAAAGAGGACGGCGGTACGATAGAAAAGGGCAAGACAGTTTATTTCAAGAAATGTGTGTGGTGTCATGGTCCTGACGGAGCAGGGGATGGTCCTTCAGCAATTCGTCTTGCGACAAAGCCAAGAAACTTTAATGCCGGAACCTTTAAGATTCGTCATACAGCAAGTGGAGATCTTCCGACAGATGAAGATCTCTTCAACACAGTACGGCATGGCTTGCAGGGTTCTGTGATGCCGCCATGGTCAGGCATCTTGTCAGACGTAGAGATGAAGCAGGCCATTGCTTTTATTAAAAAGGAACTCGTCAAAGATCGTGAATTTGATGATCCCGATGAAGAGATGACTGTGATCAGTTACGGGAATCAGATTCCTTCCTCGCCTGAAAGTATTGAGATGGGTCGAGACATCTTTATGAATAAGGCAAAGTGCGTCGAATGCCATGGTGTTGAAGGGCGCGGTAATGGCAACCTGACGCAGCGAGGAGATTGGGGCTTCCCGATTTTCCCCGCTAATCTTCAAAAACCCTGGAATCTTCGTGGAAACAGACGGGATCCCTACAATCCTCGAAATATCTTTCGGGAGATCTCAACGGGTTTGAATGGTACGCCTATGCCTTCATTTGCTGATGAGTTGACCGAGGAAGAGAGATGGCACGTCGCTAACTTTGTTATCTCCCTGACGAAGATAAAATATCCGCTTGATCCAAACTCAGGAAAACCATCAATCGGTTTTGTTATTAAGTCGAAATACCTTGAGGAAGGTGGAACGCCCTCCGACCCGAATGATGAAAAATGGAATCTGCTTCCACAGCAGTATGTTGGACTGGCGAGCCAGATTATTCAGCCACCGCGCCACTTCATTCGTACTGTTGATGATATTCGGGTGCGCTCTCTTTATGATGAAAAGGAAGTTGCGCTCCTCTTGGAGTGGGATGATCGGACTGAAAGCCATCTTGATCCGGACGGAGAAGCGAAATATGATATGAACCGCTTGCAGTCGGAGGCTTTCCCCGCAATTGCGACAACCCAATTTACACATGAAGAGGATAATCAGCGCGGGCCTTTGAAAGGTGTCAACCCGCTTCCAAAAGGCGTCTACAATGATGCGATTGCCGTTCAGTTTGGGCAGAAATGGGAAGAGATTGGTGCGCCGGTGAAACCCTATTTCATTCACGGTGATGAAAAACAAGGGGTCGATATCTGGAAGTGGGAATCTGATGGGTCGACCAGGGAGTACAATGGAAATGGCATAGATAAGGTTGTTCTTCGGGAAGATGCAAAAAATCTCAAGGTCGCTTATGCAAAGTGGACGCACGGCCGATGGCAGGTGATTTTAAAACGTGCGCTTCTGACCGATGACAAGGAAAAATCCGCCCAACTGGTTAACGGGACGAATATTCCGATGGTCTTCTTTGCATGGGATGGCGATGCCGGTGAAGTCGATGGGAGGATGGCGCTTTCCACCTTCTATTACCTGATGCTGGAGCCGCCTATTCCAGGGACAGTTTACGTTGTCCCGCCGATTGTTTTCGGTGTGGTTTTCGGATGCTTGATGTTAGCTCGGAGAGCGGCGATCAATTACAAAGAAGATGATGAATTACCTGAAAAATAGGTAAACGTCTGAATATACGCATATGGGAGGGGGTGGATGCTAGGTCTTTGCATCCACCCTTTTTCATTTAAAAGTGAACATGAATTTATAATGAAAGTCTCATATTCTTTAAAATCCTACGCATAGGAGGAGTCGATGAGCCGGCTTAATTTTTTATTTACATCGGAATCAGTCACGGAGGGGCATCCCGATAAAATTGCCGACCAGATCTCGGATGCTGTACTCGATGCGATTCTCGCCCAGGACCCTACTGGTCGGGTTGCTTGTGAGGCTATGGTGACAACCGGTCTGGCTTTTGTTGCCGGAGAAATCTCGACAAGCTGTTATGTAGAAATTTCGGATATTGTTCGCGAGACCATTAAAAAAGTCGGCTATACACGGGCTAAGTATGGTTATGATTATGAAACATGTGGTGTGATTACATCCATTCACAGCCAGAGCCCGGATATTGCGATGGGGGTGGATACGGGTGGAGCAGGCGATCAGGGCTTAATGTTTGGATATGCCACGAATGAAACAGAAGAGTTGATGCCTGTCCCTATTATGCTGGCACACAAAATGACAAAGCGCCTGGCAGAAATGCGGAAGACAGATATTCTGCCTTACCTCCGTCCCGATGGCAAAGCCCAGGTGACGGTTGTTTATCGTGATGGAAAACCCGTGCGGGTTTCCACTGTGGTTGTCTCGACTCAGCATAGTCCCGATATTTCACTTAAAGAGCTCAGGGAAGATGTCATTGAAAAAGTGATTCTGCCTGTCATTCCCGAAAAACTCCTTGACCGTGAAAGCATTATTTACCATATTAATCCGACGGGACGCTTTGTTGTCGGTGGGCCTCAAGGGGACGCCGGGCTGACAGGGCGTAAGATCATTGTCGATACTTATGGCGGTGTAGGAAGTCATGGAGGCGGTGCTTTTTCCGGGAAGGACCCCAGTAAAGTTGACCGCTCAGCATCCTATATGGCGCGATACATTGCTAAAAACCTCGTAGCCGCAGGGATTTCCGAGCGCTGTGAAGTTCAATTGGCTTATGCGATCGGGGTTGTTGATCCGGTATCGATCCTAATTGATACAAAAGGGACAGGCAAGGTAGATCAGGAGAAACTTTCAAAAATTGTAAGAGACCTCTTCCCCACAACACCAAAGGGAATTATTGACCATCTGGATCTCCGTCGACCCATTTACAAGAAAACGGCTGCGTATGGACATTTTGGATGGAGTCTTCCGGAATTCACATGGGAGAAGACAGATATGGTAGAAAAAATAAAAAAAGCGGCCGGGTTGATCTAGGATCAATGGTGTTTAGGTCCTCCACTTGAAGTTAATCGAGGGTCTCTATCGCCAATTTCTTGATAATAGGGCAATGTTCTTCATAGTGGATTACATGAGAAATATTATGGTTTGAGCGCCGTGTCCTAATCGGAGGCAGGCCATGCCTTGGTTTATGAAAGAGAAAAATCTGGACAGCGAGACCAAGAAGATCAAAATTCCGGAAGGACTTTGGGTCAAGTGTAATAACTGCCGTGGCGTGATTTACCGGAAAGAACTGGTGCGCAACGGCAAGGTTTGTCCTAAATGTGATTATCACTTCCCGATTTCGGTTCATGAGCGAATCGATATGATTGTCGATGAGGGACTGCTCACTGAGTGGGATCAATCTTTGTCAGCATGTGACCCTCTCAATTTCAAGGATACGGTACGCTACAAAGATCGGATTAAAAAAAATCAGGAAAAAACGGGGCATTCTGATGCTCTTCTCATCGGTGCGGCCAGAATAAACCGGCGGCCTGTGGTCGTTGGGGTTCTTAACTTCAGCTTTATGGCTGGAAGCATGGGTTCGGTTGTTGGAGAGAAGTTAACCCGGGGCATCGAACGTGCGGCAGAAACCCGTCACCCCTTGATTCTTTTTTCAGCCTCCGGCGGCGCGCGAATGCAGGAGGGTGTTCTTTCCCTCATGCAAATGGCAAAAACGAGTGCGGCCATTGCCCGGCTCCAGGCAGAGAAAGTGGCCTATATATCGGTCCTGACTGACCCAACCTTCGGGGGGGTCACTGCGAGCTTTGCAATGCTGGGTGATATTATCATTGCAGAGCCGAAGTCTCTCATCGGGTTTGCGGGGCCCCGCGTGATCGAAAAGACCATCAAGGAGCAGCTTCCGGAGGGATTCCAGCGGGCGGAATTCCTCCTCGAACACGGCTCAATCGACATGGTTGTCGAACGAAAAAATCTCCGCCAGACCCTGATCCAACTGCTCTCTTATTTGTAATATTTCAACCGCCAGTGGCTACAATTCAGCATGCCTGGATAAGCCCTCCCCTTACCTTCGGTAAGTCGCGTAAGACTTGGGTGTTTCCCATAGGCGGACTTCTGATACGGGAAGCTTCCGTGAGCAAGCAAAGTCGTAGATCAATTTAGCGATGGCCTCTGCGGTTGGGTTTATATCAATAATGTAGTGGCTCTCTTCTAAATCCTTGAGGGTAGGGATCAGGGGATCGTTTTCGCACAGGATCATTTTGTGGTCGAGATTTTCATCGATCCAGACCTGAACGACCTTTTTGATTACCTCAAAATCCCGGACCATTCCGAGCGCGTCGAGTTCTTCAGCATAAAGTTCGATCTCAGCTTTTGCATTATGGCCATGAAGATGGCGACACTTACCGCTGTAGTTTAAGAGGCGATGACCATAACAAAATTCGATATATCGTGTCACTTTGTACATAGAATGATCTATCCTTTCCTTGCATTTTCTATTCGCGACACCCCTCTTTTTTCATGCATTTCCGTGCTCCCCAGGCCTTGCCCCGAAGAAAAATAGTGGCATGTTTAAATAGGGACGTTTCTCAAGAAATGAGCTTTCCTCCGTCAATAATGATCGTCGATCCGGTCATGAAATTTGTTCCTTCCAGGAGAAAGAGAACTGCATGAACGATGTCATCCGGAGATCCGAAACGCCCGAGCGGTGTATGGCGTATGATCGTTTCCTTATCGTTCTCATCAAAATCTTCGGCCGCAAGTACCGGTCCGGGAGCAATGGCATTGACTTCGATCTTCGGCGCCAGCGTGCGGGCCAGTCCCTTTGTCATGGCAATCACGCCGGCTTTTGAGACGCAGTAGGGAACGTAGTTTTTATAGGGCCGCAGTCCGGACCAATCGGCAATATTAATGATCTTTCCGCCCTGTTTCCGCATCTCCTTTGCGGCTGCCTGGGCGCAGAAGAACCCGCCTTTTAAATTGGCGTCAAACGTTGTATCCCAATCTTCTTCCTTAACTTGAAAAAGCGGGGTTTTGAAGAAGACCGAGGCATTATTGATCAGGACGTCTATTCGGCCGAACTTTTCGCAGCATTCACTGACAATTCGCTCACAATCCGCCGTCTTTCGAATGTCCCCTTGAAGGGAGAAAGCCTCCCCCCCTCCCGCGGTGATTTCATCGACGACCTGATGCGCCTCCTCAATGGACCGATTGAAATGAATGGCAGTTCTGGCCCCCCTTTTCGCCAGGGATAATGCAGTCGCTTTCCCGATGCGTCGGGCGGCTCCCGTAATGAGTACCACCTTTCCTTTCAACTTCATTTTAGAGGTAGTGTCCCTGGTACTGGGGTTTATCCTTTTCGGGTTCGCTCGGACTCTTGATCGCCCCAAACTTTTCCTCAAAACGCCGGATATTGTCCTGCAGGGCCATGAGGAGGCGTTTTGTGTGAGCAGGACTGGAGAGAATCCGCGCCCGGACTTTCGCCTTGGGGGTCTGGGGTTGAATATAGACGAAATCGATCACAAACTCGGTTTCTGTATGCGCGAGAAGTGCCATGTTGGCATAGATCCCCTGGGAGGTTGCATCATCAATTTCAATCTGGATTTGGACTTGCTGTTCCGGTGTTGACATTTATATACCTCACTTTTTATTAAGTTGATTCCATTCCATTTGCCCATGAGGGCTGATTTGATTCTTTTCTCCCGACCTTGGGCGTCGTGGGTTTTGTGCGCTCTTCGTCGACGGCCAGGAGGCGCTCACCCAGGCGATCCAGTTTCTTTGAAGCCTCCTCGTATTTTCCCTTTGTATTGGAAAGGTGTCTCCCGAGGACATCGAAGTCCTCTTTGAATCGATGGAAATCCCCGCCTAATTGTTGAAGCCGCTGGTGGATTTCTTTCGCCGACTTTTCGATCCGAAGCCCTTTAAATCCGAGAACAATAGCCTGTAGATAGGCGTAGAAGGAATTCGGAGAGACCGGGACAACCTGTTTTGTAAGAGCATAGCTGGAAAGGGCGTTTTCATCTCCAAAGGTTTCATCTTTGATAATGGTTTCATAATAGACATTTTCCGCGGGGATGTACATCAATGCAAAGTCATAGGTGCCTTCCTCGGGGAGGATGTATTTTGAGGCAATCCGGTTGATATGTTTTTTGACATCGGAGCGGAATTTTCTGCGGTGTGTTTTTTTCCCTTCAGCGCTCTCAGCCTCAATTAGTTTTTTAAAGTTTTCGAGCGGAAACTTGGAGTCAACGGGCACCCATGCCGGACCCAGGAGGATCACGGCATCGACCACTTCATTGCTCTTGAATCGATGCTGCAAGGTATATTGCGTCGGTGGCAGGACCTGAGTGAGCAGTTCGCCCAGGAAAAGTTCTCCGAGGTTTCCTCGCAGTTTCGGAGCGCGCAGGATTTCCTGAAGACCGGCGATGTCTTTTCCGACATCGTAGACCTGCTGTGTTGCCTTCGCCATTTCTCCAAGGTTTTGTTTGACCTCTCCGACGACACGGGCAGCGTGGTCGAGCCGGGTCCCGATCTGCCCTGTCGCGTCCGACAATTGCCGGTTAACGGAGTTCAACTGGCTGTTGACCTCTGTGGTCATCCGGGTCATCTGCTCCTGTATGGATTGGGTGTTTGCCGTAAGGGAGGTGGAGAGTTGCTGGCGGAGCTGGTCAAGCTGCTGTTGCATCAGGCCCAGCGCCGCATCATTTTCCGGCCGTTCTTTGTTTAATGCCCTGAACAAAATCACGCTCAAGAGAATTACGAACCCTCCCAACAGAGCGAAAATTGCCACTTCCATCATCTCTCCCCCGAAGGTCGCCCAATTACACCTTAAAAGAACATTTGAAGTCAAACGCTATTTTGGAGAAATGCCCTTGGTAAATGAGGCAGTCTTTGGGCCATAGGCGCCGGCAATACAAGAATGGTTTTGTTCCGGGAGGTATTCATCCCCGATGCCGGAGGAGAGATCCCTAATTCCTCGGTTACGGAATTTGAAACCACTTATTCGCCTGAGATTGCTTCGTTATCGGCCAACGGCCTTCTCCCCGTACGGGTGAGTACGCCTCGGTCGTTCTAATGGCCTCTCTCTCAGGCGACTTATGTGCTTTGCACCAAGATCAATCACTGGTCTTGGGAGATCGTTTCATATTGACAGGCCACCCCTAAGATGTCTATTCTCTGGTCATCGCGATCATGTTTACGAGAGGAGCAAACGTGTCACTTGGAAAAATTTCAAAGGAAAAGCAGTTTTCACTGGTTCGGATGCTGATTGCCCTGGCCTGGGCTGATGGAGAAATCAGCAATAGCGAGCTTAACTTTCTAAAAGATTTTATCTTCAGATTTGACTTGACGGGGGAAGAGTGGGCCAGGATTGAGATGTATATAGAAGATCCGGTTCCCCCTGAAGAAGCGGAGGCCCTGGTGAAAGATTTTGTCCTGCATCTGGGTGGGGCCGGGGAGCGCAAAGGAGTGGTCGCGGCCCTTGAAGGGATCATGGCTGCTGATGGGGTGACACGCCCGGAGGAGAAGGACTTTCTCGAGCGTTGCACGGCCATCTTCAAGAAGAGCGGTCCGGCGTCTGCCCTCATGGGCCGGATTGGAGGCCTTTTCAGAGAGACGGTTTTCAAGCCGGCCGGGGCGTCTCGGCGGAAGGAGGAACTGCACGATTTCCTCAATAATCGGATTCTCTTCAAGGTCAGGCGGAAACTCGAGCGGGAGAAACTGAGTCTGGAGGGGGATCTGGAGAAACTGGCCTATGCTTCGCTCTTTGCCGGACTCCTGGCCCATATTGCATCGATTGATAATGGAACCTCAGAAGTGGAGCTCACTGCGCTTGCGAGGCTTTTGAAAGAGGTTGCCGACTTTGATGAGGAGGCAGTTGAACTGATTCTTGCGGTTGTCCAGGAAACGGCCGCCAAGGGCTTGGACCGCTTTCGTCTTACAAGGGAGTTTTATGAAAAAAGTAGTATTGAGCAGCGGCGTCAACTTCTCGATTGCCTGTTCGAAATTTCCGGGGCGGATGATGACTTGGCCCATGATGAAGTCGAAGAGGTCCGGGCGATTGCCTACGGCTTGAAATTTTCCCATAAGGATTTTATTGATGCAAAAATAAAGTACCTCAAGGCTTCGAGGGAAAAATAGACTCCTCTCCCTTCCCCCTTTTCCCCGATTCCTTCCGCCCAAAAAAGAGTGATTTTCACTCGAGGACCGACCCATCCCCCGCTATTGTTTCTTCGTCCCCGCAGTGATAAGATGTCCATATTCGCAGGTGTTACGTTGTTGTTTCGATCTTGATATTGGAGGTGAAAGAAGTATCATGTCATCGTATCGGTTTTTGTTTTTAAGCCTTTTTTCCCTCATCCTCCTTCCGGGGATTCTCCTGGCATCCCCCTCTCGCGATCGGGCTGACGCGTTGTTTGAGGATGCGGTTGCATTAAATAAGCAGAGGCAGTTTAAGGACGCGATTATAAGCTTTGTCCGGGCGGTGAAGCTGGTGCCTGGTGATCACAAATATCATCGCGGTCTCCATATGACCTACCAGGCGACGGGCCGCATTCGTCAAGGGATCAACTTCTACAGGAACCTGGTTCGGGAGGTTCCTGAGAATGCTGTAGCGCACTACTGGTTGGGACGCTATTACCTCTCAAACCGTTCCCTTGAAGATGCGGCAATAGCATTTGAGGAATCCGCGCGACTTGATCCGAAAGACGAGCATCCCTTTATTTCCCTGGGGCATGTTTACAGCCGGCTGGGTAAAAACAAGGAGTCCCTGAAGGCCTTCCTTCAGGCGGACAAGATGGTTCCCGGGGTTGCGGTGGTTAAGGTCGGTTTGGGCAATAGCTACTTCAGGATGAAGGAGTTTGACAAGGCGAGAAAAGAATATGAGGAGGCCGTGGCGGAAGATCCGTCATTCACCGAGGCGCAATTTAATCTCGGGATCCTATATGAAAGAAGCAAGGACTACGACAAGGCCTATGATCAATGGCAGCTCTTGATTGAGGCGGACCCGAACGATTCAGCTGCACGCGAGAATCTGGCAAAGCTTTACTACAGGGGAGGATTTTACCTCGATGCCCTGCGCGAGTATTCGACGCTGTCCCTGGTGAAAGTCGACACCGCCCGTATTTTTCTGGGGCTCGGCGAGTCGCAAATTATGCTTGCCTCGGAATTAAACGATGAAAAAGATCGCGACCTGTTGAAACTGAGGGCCATTGAAAGCTTTAAGCGAACGCTCGAGATTGATCCGAAAAATGACACGGCGCGTCAGTATCTGGAAAGATTGGAGGCTTTAGAGTTGAAAAAGCGGAATTCAAAGAAAAAGTAATGATGTTCTTAAACTGAATTTGTATAGCGAGTGCGATTCTTGTTCTCATTGGGCAGGTTAGGGATCAAAAAAAGTAGGGTGGTGTGCCCTCTCGGGCCAGGGAGCCTCGCCACCTTGTGGCGAGGCTTTTCAAATTTTTGTCTTAAGGAGAATGTTTGTGCAGATGGAATACTTAATGCCGGATGTTAGCAGAAAAATAATTGGATGGGCTTCCCTTGCCATTTTCTTCGTCGGCTTGTCTGCTGGCGGGGCAGAGGCCTTCGTCGCAAAAGAGTCCTACAAATGCGATGCTCCTGAAAGCAAGGGGATCGCGACGAAAATTGAGATGGTCCTGGCCAAAAAGAAATGGAAGAAAAAGAAAAAAGAGATCAAAAAGGCTGTAATCCTGGAAAACAGCCAACTGAAAGTTCGTCTAAAGTTTTTTCCTTTCCTGGACCCGCCAACCAACCTCGGCATTGGGAAATGTGTTTCAGCGGAAAATGGCAGATTGGCAATCGAAAAGGCCTTGAAGTACAATAGAGGTGTCGATTTTGTCATCATGCAGGAGTTTATGCCGCATCATTGGGTCAAGATTGGCGCGACTGATTTGGCTGAGTTGACCTGGATTGCCATTACCCCGGATGATCTTATGCGTTTGAGCGAACCGGGGCTTTCAACCGAACAATTCCAGGAATTATATCGAAAACTGGCAACATTAAGAAAGAGGGAGCTTCCGTTTGGGATGGGAACACGGGAGATTGAGGTAGAGCCGGGCAAGTGAAAACTCACAACAAGTACAATTCTCGTCCTTCCAGGGCGGTTTTTTTCAGTCGCCTGGGTGGGCGTGTTTTATTAGGTATTGTTTGCGCGCTCCTGATCGGGATTGGTGGAGGGAGGATCGGCTTTGTGCCCTCAAGTAACGCGTCTCACCGGGATGCTTCCAAAATTGAGGTCATCAGGCATGGATGGCGTCCGGGCGAGGTCTGGGATAAGATTGGGAGAACAAAATTTTTCTGGGATACAACTGTGCGGAACAATTCAGATGAACGAAAGCGGGTCTATGCCTACTATGACCTCCTTGATGAGAACGGTTTCCCCCTGGCCAGAAATGTCTCGAATAAATATGTCGGTCCGCATGAAACCGTTGAAATTATTGCGGATTCTTACATTATGACGGTTGATCTCCCCAAAGTCACGAGCAGCCGCGTTACTGTGAAGGTCGGACTAAACTGATGAGGTCGGAATTTGGTTTCCAAAAGTGAGAGGGTTTCTTTTTTGAGGACGGTCATGGGAAAAAAAGGTCCGGCCTACCTTGCAATTGTCGGAACGGTGATGTTGATGGACATTTCCTCCCAGGCATTCAATGCGCCCTTGAGGGAGGCGTCTCCTGTTCGTGAGAAAGCGTCTCTTGAGGGGCATGCGGATATCATAAGGGCGGTCGCCTTTTCCCCGGATGGAAAGATGCTGGCCTCTGGGAGTTATGATAAAACCGTTCGCATCTGGGATCTTGAGACCGGTACGCAGAAGTTTTCCTTGACGCACCCGAATCTGGTCCGCACGGTGGCCATCTCACCCGATGGAAAAATCGTGGCCTCAGGCAACTATAATAAAACGGCGGATCTCTGGAATATTGAAACAGGGAAAAGGAAGATGGTGTTGGGTCATGAGAAGCGGGTCCGGGCCGTTGCCTTTTCTCCAGACGGAAAAATTCTGGCTTCTGGAAGTTCTGACAGAAAAGTGCGTCTTTGGAATGTGAGAACGGGGCGGGAAAAGAAGATTTTCCTTGGGCACCGCAGAGCGGTCAATGCGCTTGCCTTTTCTCCGGACGGTAAACTCCTGGCTTCCGGGAGTACCGATAAAACCATTCGTATATGGGATATGTTGTCCGGGAAAACCCTGGCGGTTTTGACCGGGCATGAAGCCCTTGTTTTTTCCCTGGCCTTTTCCCCGGATGGGAGGACCCTGGCCTCGGGGGGGGGCGACAACGTGATTCGCCTCTGGAATATTGCGACGTTTAAAGAAAAGAGCGCTTTGCTGGGGCATACCGATTCTGTGAATGCGGTCTCCTTCTCCCCTGATGGCCTTACCCTTGTTTCCGGCGGGGCGGACCAAACGGTTCGCCTCTGGGATATCGAACGCGGTCTTGAAAAAATTGTGATCAACAAAGATCACGCGCTCTACGTCGCTTCTGTTGCTTTTTCTCCCGATGGAAGCACCCTGGCTTCTGTAGGAGGAGACAAGAGGGTTCGCCTCTATGCCTTATCCGGCCCGCAGTAGAGGGGATCAGGTGCTTGAGGGGCGGGGTTTTACAGGTTGTTTCGAACGGAGGCGTATGTGTCTATACGGTGAGAGAGAAATGTTCTGGAAAATCCTGTCCATTGAGTGCATGAGTCCCTCGCAGTCGCTTCATTTCTAGGATAGACTCCATGAGTCGGTCTTGCGAAATTGAGGTTCCTGAGTCGCCTATGTCGAGCTTCGTTCTCGTCGGGTTGTTCCTGGGAATCACCCTGTCATTTCGGGATTATTGAGATTCATCCGGATTGTGTCCACAAAAAATAGCGAAAAAAGTCTTCATCAACCGTATTATTGACGAGAAACATATGACAATAAGAAAAATAAGGTCCTAAACTTCACATCCTTCCCGACTATAGCCCTGAATGTCAGTACAAATCATCCCCTTTTGTATCAAAATTGAAGCGTCTTTCTCCTGAAAGTGTCTAAATTTGTTAATGAAATTAGACATTAATGCGGAATCTTATGTAGATTTTGATGGACATGTAAAAAGTCCTTGACACATTTTTTATCACATGCTAGATTCAGCGATCATCCGTTATACCTGTGTGTTATTTGCTTTCTCGAGGTTTTACAAGTGATGGGCATCATTCTTTACTCTTTAACCAAGTCAAAACCACCCAAGTCAAAAAATTCGACATATCCATTTTCAATGACGACAAAAGAGAAGGGGAGGAGTATTAACATGACGAGAAAAAAATCATTGGGCGTGTTTTTAGCGCTCTTACTGGTATTTTCCACTCAAGGATGGGCCTTGGCCGGAAGTGACCATGATCATTCGAAGGATTCAGAACCTAAGATGGTTGCCTCGGCTGACTGGAAGGCGAAGTTAAAAGCGCAACTCTTGAGAGAAGAGAGCGAGCAGGGTCAGGAAGGCCGGAAGGCAAAGGTCGATGCGGCGATGGGAACCCTGATGGACGAGATCATGGGACATCAGAAGAAGTCAGGTATCTCAGGCCCGTTCACCGATGTTACTGCGAAAATGCAGATGGATCGGAGCTGGTTTCTTGGCCCGACGGGTGCTGCAGAGTCGGTGAGTGCCGGAGCGCGTTGCCCGAGCAACGCTCCGGTGAAGGAGCTGGACATTACGGCCATCAACGTTGAGATTACATTGAATCATTGGCAGGATTTCCATCCCGGCTACATGTATGTGCTTACGGAAAACGTCAAGGGCGTCCGTGAAGAAGAACGCATCAACCGGGAGGTGCGGAAGGCGCCGGGTTATGATCCCGGTGCGGTTTCCATGGGGCATCAGACTGATCTGATCACACCGCTTATTATTCGCGGCAATCAGGGAGACTGCATGATCATCACCCTTCGCAACGAGGTCGAAGACGAGGATGTGGGGCTTCATATTCACGGCTCGAGCACAGTCATCCAAAAGACCGGCCAGCCGGCGACCTCTGTTAACCCCGATTCGAACGTAACTCCGGGAAACAGTGTGGTTATGGAATGGTACATTCAGCCGACCGAGCAGGAAGGGGGGCACGTCTTTCATAGCCACGCGGGACGTGAGCCCGGAAGCCTCGGCCTGATCGGCGCCTTTATTGTTGAGCCGATAGGGGCCGTCTATCTCAATCCGCTCACGGGAAAAGAGAGTAAGAGCGGCTGGCAGATGATGATTGCCTATGACGATGCCATCGATCCGGTCTCGAAGGATTTCCGTGAATTCACCTTGGTCTATCACGAGGTTGGAGATGAATCCTTCCGTCCGCTCAACCGGGACGGGGAGATGATCCCGCAGCGTGATCCGAACACCGATGCCTACCGTCCCTCGGCCCGTGCGATAAACTTCCGCAGCGAGCCTTTCGGGATCAACAATCTGGCCACCCAGGAAAAATACTTCCACTTTGAAGATGAGTCCATGGCCTACAGCTCCTATACCTTTGGGGATGTGCCGACGACGATTCCGCGCTCCTACATGGGCGATCCTGCGAAATTCCGCCTGATTCATGGCGGCGGGGAGGTTTTCCATTCTCATCATCCGCATGGCGGATCGATCCGCTGGCTGCGTCAGCCGAAAGCGGATGGGAAAGGTGAAGAGCTTCTGACAACGTCCTGGGACAATCCGGTCAAGTTTCCGGTGATCCGGACGATCTCAGATCGCGTCGATGTTGAGGTGATTGGACCGACCGAGGCCGTTGACCTTCAGACAGAGTGCGGATCGGGACTCTGCCAGCAATTGGCGGGTGATTTCCTTTTCCATTGTCATGTTGCCCACCACTATGTGGCCGGCATGTGGGGCTACTGGCGTGTGTACAATACGATTCAGTCGGGGGACTACCCTTTTGTCAGCACGGATGCAATGGTGCCGCTGAAAGAGCTTCCGGACAGGAAAGGCCGCATCCCAAGGGGTGTGACCTCTGACAAACTGGTTGGAAAGACAATGAACTGGTTTGACAAGAAGTGGAACATCACCAAGAAAACCTCAGACTGGTCGAAGCCGATTCCGGATGTCTCGATCAAGGACTGGGTGAAGATGATGCTGCCGCCAGCGGGCGAGCCCGGCCACACCTCGGATGAAAAGGGTCAGATCCTGGCCTACGATGCGAGTGTCTGGGATTACACCTGGAAGGGCTTGAAGGCCTTGGGTGAGAAGGAGGATACGGGGCAGTTCCCGAATCCGAAGTACAAATCCCCGATGCCGGGAAAACGTCCTCCGATCCTGTTTAACCCGAAGACGGGGAAGACATCGTGGCCGCATTTCAAGCCGCACTTTGGCAAGCGGGTGCCCTTCGCGCGACATCATGGAGGGTCGCCCTGGCTGGAGCCCATCCATATGGACAAGAACAACAACACCCCTGCGACCGATCCGGGGAGTGTTGGGGCGCCGGGTGAAGAGACAACCCTTCCTCCGGAGCCGGGCGAGCAGGGCCGCTGGTCACTGTGTCCTGAGGGCGCCGGTCGTAAGCAGTATACGATCCACTTCATCCAGACACCGATTACGATGAATGACGCAATCGGTAAGGACAAGCGTGTGATCGATAAGGACGGTACGATCTATGTCCTGCATGAAGATGTGGCGAAGGTCCGGGCCAATCCGGATCTGGCACGGCCCCTGGCCTATCGGATCAATATTTATGACTGTCTCGACGTCATTCTGAAGAGTGAGTGGGTGGACAACAACCCGACGAACTTCCAGATGTCGAAGATCAACATCCACACACATTTTATCCAGTTCGACAACCAGGCCTCTGACGGTGTGATCAGCGGATTCTCCT
>JBHHXE010000045.1:0-14659 GCA_046756865.1 Nitrospiria bacterium
GTGAGTACGCCTCCGTCGCCCTTATGGCCTCTGGCCTTGTCTTTTAGACAACTTAACGGTTTACCCCAGGATCAATCGCTGATCTCGGGCTTTAAAGGTTTCTTGACAAAGACCGATGAATTCGTGTATTGAAGAGAGCAATCTAATGAAAATGATTATCAACATCTCTTAAGCAAAGAAACCCACTTCATTCGTGATTGACCTCTAACGCTTTTTATCTCTGGAGTAAACAAATGAAACCTAATGGTCAGCAATACCGGCGTATCGGCTTTTCTTTAATTTTTTTGTTCGTCTTTTTAGCGTTTGAATTTTCCGTTGCCGCCATTGTCTTTGGGAATGAAGAAGTCGTTGTCTATTCCGCGAGGAAAGAACACCTGATCAAGCCTGTAATCGACGCCTACACAAAAGAAACCGGGGTGCAGGTCAAACTCATCACCGACAAGGCTGCACCCCTTCTCGTCCGACTTAAGGCAGAAGGGAAAAACACTCCGGCCGACCTCTTCCTTACGGTTGATGCCGGAAATCTTTGGCAGGCCGCGGAGGAAGGCGTTTTGCTCCCACTTCGCTCCAACAGATTGAATGCCAATATCCCCGCTCACCTGCGCGACCCGAAGGGCCGCTGGGTTGGATTGTCTGTCCGTGCACGGACGATTGTGTACAATACCAACAAAGTGAATCCGTCGGGCCTATCAACCTATGAAAACCTTGGAACTCCGGCATGGAAGGGCCGGCTCTGCCTGCGAACATCCAAGAAAGTTTATAACCAGTCCCTCGTGGCAATGATGATCTCTGAGCTAGGGGAGTCAAAATCCGAGAAGATTGTGAAGTCATGGGTTGGCAATCTTGCCACAGATGTGTTTTCGAGCGATACCAAAGTGATGGAAGCCATCGTTGCCGGGCAATGTGATGTTGGAATCGTCAACACCTACTACTACGGTCGTCTTAAGCGGAAAGACCCCAAACTTCCACTCGCACTCTTCTGGCCAAACCAGAAAGGCCGAGGCGTTCATGTTAACATTTCTGGAGGGGGGGTCACCCGGCATACCCGGCACAAGACCTCCGCAATTCGCTTATTGGAATGGCTCTCATCACCCTCGGCGCAGAACCTCTTTGCCGATGGAAATCTCGAATACCCGGTCAATCCAAAGGTAAAACCTGTTCCCGAAGTGGCAGCCTGGGGGGCATTTAAACCCGACCAGATCAATGTTTCAAAGGCGGGTGAGTTGCAAAGAGATGCCATAAAACTGATGGATCGGGCCGGATACCGATAGTTACCGGGTAGACCGATCAGATCCCGGCGGTGCGACGATTTTAAAGGAAGCTACCGCCCGATGATCCCCACCTCCGGGAAGAAGTTCTCCGACCGCCTCGTATGAACCGAATGGAGGCTCTTTCCCTTCCGGACCTTTCTGATCCCAGGTGGCCTGAATCTCCCTCCGTTCTCCGGGTCTGAGCTTTATCTGTGTTAGAACCTGTGCAAACATTCGACCGTCCGACCATCGCCAGATCTCTTTCTCTTCCCTCAGGATCACAAAATCGGCCTGCTGGCTCGAGCGAAAACTCAGGATGATATCAGTCTCACCGGAATTCGTAAGCGTCAGGGAGAATCGGACCTGATCTCCGGGGCGATAGGCCGCCTGATCCGTTGAGAGGGAAACCTGAAGGCCAACACCCGCTCCCGGCCACACCTCTTCTGACCATCCGCTCAAGGCCAGGAAAACCAATACGGGAAACCAGAAGGAGCATCCCCACACCGATCTCCCTCTTCCAGCGATATCGCACTCTTTTTTAAAGATACGAAGACCTCAATTGATAAAAAATGTTACGGTCCCGGCGGGGGCGCTATTGCCTTTGATGCTTACCCTGGCCTGATGAGACCCGACGTCCAGGGTGGAAGGCCCTTTGAAGCTGACATCGGCTCGGCCTCCTGGAGGAATGCTGACCGAAACTTCAGATCCACAGGACTCTGACACCGTGGCGGAAACCAAGACGGTGCAGAAGGCCGTACCGTTTATCGTATTTTCTGTGTCATTATTAAGCAATGTTGCCTTAATTCGATAGTCTCGGCCCGCCCTGATATCTCTCGCCGTTGCAAGGACGCTGACATTAACGACCGGAGGCACCCCTCCTGACCTCCCGGCACCAGCAGCATTGACCAGAGGCTCATCAAAAGCAGGATCGGGGATTGGGGAAGGGGGGTGTGAGTGGTCTGGGTCACCCGAAAACCCTTCCGGGCCATGCTGGGGGAATGCCGACTCAATCAGCCCGGCTTTGACCTCTGCTGGGGTCGCTTCAGGATTTGCTTGAAGGTACAAAGCCGCCGCACCAGTTACATGCGGGGCGGCCATACTGGTACCGCTGATGGTTTTTTGTCCAACAATCCAGGTTGATTCGATATCTACCCCTGGGGCGGCAATATCAACAGCGGCATCCCCATTGCTGAAGAAGGCGAAGGTATCATCAGGTTCAAGAAAGCTTGAAGGGGGACCCAGTCCGCCTGGAAGTCCATCGGTGTCTGTGATGGCCGAAACGGTAATCACTCCAGGACAATTTCCCGGACTGAAAAAATCAGCGGGCCAGGGCCAGCCCCAGTTGCCTGCCGCGGCGACAAACGTGACTCCAGCCGCTGTTGCGTTTTCGATTGCTGTACAGAGCGGAGAGGGCATCCCAATAGACGGGAAAGGATCAAAGATACTCAAACTCATATTGGCCACATGGATGTTACCATTCTCTGCGACATAATTTATTCCGGCGATCACATCCGAGAGCTGACCTGTTCCATCTGCGCCAAGCACCTTGACCGCCCATAAGTTCGCCTCAGGGGCAACACCAACCACGTCAATCCCGTTATCCATTGCCGCCGCAATGCCGGCCACATGTGTTCCGTGACCGTTGTCATCGTTTCCCGCAGCAGACCCAGGTGCCATAATCCCATTGCCGTTTAAGAAGGCGACATTGCCTTGAATATTGGCCTGAAGGTCAGGATGATTCAGCGCAATTCCTGTGTCAATGATTGCGATATTGATCCCAAAACCTCCCGGACCCGGATACGCCTTAATCCGTTTAATACCGTTTGGTATGATCTGGCCCACCAGGGCAGTCGATCCAATCCCACCGGCCGCGCTTCTCTGAATAACAGGGGAACCCGCTGCGGCCCCGGAGCGATCCACCGGCTCGGGAATAGCCACCACCCGGTCCGGTTCGATGGAAAAGATCCGAAAATCGCCTTTCAGTTTACTCAGGACATCCTCTATCTCCTCTTTCGTTTCGGCCAGGATCTCAACAGAAAACCCATTCAAGACAGATGAAAAGACATGTCCCTTCTTAAATCCATCGATCTCATTTTCCAGCTCTTCCGCGAGATCTTCCGGCGAGATGCCCGTATCCAACTGAATGATAAACCTTCCAGGGATGATGCTTCCCGGGGGGGCGAGGGTTTTCGCTTGTGAGAGTGAGGCCGATATCAGGAAAAGCACCACATTAATCATTATTAAACGCAGCCATTTTGGTTCTCCGTTCAACCTTATTTTATGTATTTTTAACATGTAGATTCCTCAGTGGATTAACAAAACCTGCCATTAAAAAAATATTCAAAAAGGGTATTCCTTGATCACGCCGGTGATATCGCTTGGAAAACTATACCAGCTTTACCGGGTATTTCCGGGGATTGATTAAATCAGGCAGGATAATTTTTAAAATTCCTTGAGTCTTTACCGTTGATGCCTCGAATAAGGGCTAAATAAGCAAACAAAAGGGATTAAGCCAAATCGTAGCCGTTCACCTTACATCGGAAATAACTTTTAGCCCATCAGAGATATCCTTCTCCTGTCCATACGCCGTTACCAAATTCCGGTGAAAGAAATCAACGGTCTCTTTATCAGGATTCGCCATGAGGCTTATCAGGGGTGCGTCGAAATATTCAAGCACTTGGACCCCGTGGGTATAGAGGGAGGGATGGCATTCATCTGCGACGATGATGTCGAAGCTGTCGATGGGGATGGATGGATTGTAAGCAATGGGTTCATATTTTTTCTCATTCTCTTCAGCCAGCGCGCTCCCCTTCAGCATGGCGTACATCTCCCGGGGGGTGCTGATGCAAACCCTTATGTCCGGGTCGAGGGGACTTAAAGAGAAGCACTGGACAATATATTCCCCGGTGAATTTGGCATTGTTATAGGGTGAAACATAGTGCTGGAAGGCCCTGAGGGTTTGATCCTTCACGCTGACTTGATTCACGAGAAACAACACCCGGCGGACACCGGAAAACTTAATCAGGCGATAGATGAAGTTGATGGCGGTGAAGGTCTTGCCGGAGCCGGACGCCATCTGAATAAGGGCACGGGGACGGCAAGCGCGCAGGGACTGCTCCAGATTCTTGATCGCCTGAATTTGGACGACCCGGAGATCTTCTTCGATGAGCGGCGGCATGTTGATCCTTACCCGTTCATGAAAAGTACGTCCCCGGGCACCAAATTCCGGGGAATGTTCTGCGACCATATCTCCCGGAGGCGCTTCGATCATCCCCTCTTGAATCCATTCCAACAAGGCTTCCGGCCTGTGGAAGGCAAAGAGGCGACGGCAGCGGGGTTCCGGATCAAAACGATTCGTAAAACAGATTTCTTCTCCTGTGCTTTGATATAAAAAAGGAAGGGGCCGGGTAAACAGGTGGAGTCTTAATGGGAGTCCGCGACGATATTTTTCGGACTTCAGGTCGACCCCGATCAACTCGGAGCCGGGCTTTTGGACTTCAAGCACGCCGGCAGCCTTTCCGTCCAGATAGAGCAGATAATCGGCCTGACCATAGCCCCGGTCCAGGGAGAAGTCCCGAACGGCAATGCCGCGTGAGGCACTCAGATCGGTATCTCCCGCGTTCTGAATCAGCCATCCCGCAGCGTAAAGCCCTGCATCAATTTTTTCACACGCCAGATCTTCCGGTGTCGTCATGCGGTTCGTCATCCCAAAGACCGTTCAGCGCCTGAAATACAAAACAAGTTGCCAACCGCTCCGTTTGTTTCGTTCACCCACTTGAATTTCAACGCGATGCGAATCGGATTTGTAGGTGGTCGACCGCCTGGCGCTCATCCGGTCAACTGTCGTCTCTTTTGCTGTCCAGTCATCAGGGAGGCATTGCCGGATGGACCGCCTGGTGACGTCATAATCCCTCCCGACCTCATCCAAACTCAAACCTTCCGGACTCCGACAATGATAGGTCGAGCCGTCCACCCATGAAAAACAGATCTTCTGACCTGGAGGAATGAGTGTGCCGAAATACTCTTCACTCACCAGATCCAGTTTCCCCCGGATCGGCTTGAACTTCTTCCAGGCACTGAGCAGAATCTCTCTGAGAACAGGGCAAAGCCCCGCAATTGTCCCGGATTTCTTCCGGCTCAGCCTGGAGGGAAGATTTGGAGCACAGGAATCGGGGTTTGGGATATTCATGGAGACTCCTGAGGTCATGGTGTCACGGCAAGTATCGGCCCACGAAGTCTCTGCAGAGGCTGAAAGCATCGGATATAGTATTCCAGAAAGAAGAATGAGGTAGAATATGGCACTTTGCTTCATAAGCCCTCTATCAAATAATAGACACGGGACGGAGACTGCGGCTTGCACCTGGCGGTTCTTCGGCTTATAGTATATGCGTCCGAGGAAGTCAAGGGTTGACTATATCCCAAGATCAGCGATTGATCTTGGGGTAAAGCGCATAAGTTGTCTAAAAGACAAGGCCAGAGGCCATAAGGGCGACGGAGGCGTACTCACCTGTACGGTGAGGAGACCTTTGGCCGATAACGCAGTCTTTTCAGGCGAATCGGCGGTTTCTCATTCCGCAATCGCGGAATGAGGGTATATTGAAAAATGGAAGAGGCATCTTATGATGCATACAATTAAAACAATTAAGGCCACTCCAAAACGGCAGGACCTTGCCTCAGAAATTAAGAAGATTGCTCTCTCGCTGGGATTTCATCGTGTCGGGGTCACCTCTGCCGATCCCGTGTCTGAAGCGGGCCGCCACTACACGAAGTGGCTGTCCGATGGTTTCTCGGGAGAAATGGCCTATCTTCAAAAAACACCAGAGATCCGTTTCGATCCGAAACGCCGTTTTCCTGAGGCCAAATCAATCATCGCACTCGCCTTGAACTATTATCCATCACCCCGGGAGCAAAGAGAGGAGGGTCATGGGACCCTGCCTCCGGACGGGACAGGAAAGGTCGCCCGCTATGCCTGGGGGGAAGATTATCACACGGTCATTGAAGGCAAGCTGAAAAAGCTGATCACAAATATTGAAGCGATGGGCGGCCGGTGCTGGAAAGGATATGTCGATCATGGGCCGCTTCTTGAGCGGGCCTTTGCGGAACGCGCGGGCATCGGTTTCATCGGAAAGCATACCAATTTAATCACGCCGGATTACGGCTCATGGGTCTTCCTGGCAGAGGTGGTCACCGATCTCCGCCTGGAAAAAGATTCCCCCGCGTCATCTGGATGCGGGACATGCCAGCTCTGTATTGATGCCTGTCCGACCGGGGCTCTGACGGAAGCCTACCGTTTGGACGCGCGTCGATGTATCTCTTATCTGACAATTGAGAATAAAGGCCCTATCCCGGATATTAATATCCCGAAATTGGAAGGCTGGATCTTTGGCTGCGACATCTGCCAGGAGGTTTGTCCCTACAACTGGAAGCCGGTTTCGACCGACGAAGCAAGTCTCGATCCGAAGCGCGGGAGCGGGCCGCTGCTTTCAATTGATAAAATTATGGATATTCCAGACAATAAGACCTTCAAGAAGCTATTCGCGCATACGCCCCTGTCCCGCACAAAACTAAAAGGCCTGGTCAGGAATGCCGCTGCGTTGAGCAAATCAAAATCCCTCATCCGACAAAATGCGGAGGAGACGTCTGGGTCAACAAGGCGGCCAGAATCAGTGTCAAGACGGCAAAACCGATCTCAATCGTAAGGACAAGTCTAAATCGCCTTTCAAGTTCCCCTCCCGCATTGTCCTCACTAAAAGCAGGGAGAAAGTAAAAACGGCTGACAGCTCCCAAGAGGAGGACAAGACCGACCAGCGCCAATTTTGAAAGAAGAACTCTAAAGTAGGGAATATCAAACCCGCTCTGCCAGCCCAGATAGGCTCCGGCGTTGATCATTCCAGTCATGAGAATCGTCATTACGCAAAGGACGGCCCATCGGGAAAAGGCGGTGAGTGTCTTTTCCAAAAAAAATCCCAATCGCCCGGGCTGTAGCAAGCGGGCACTCTTTCCGGATACCCACCTCAAGGGGAAAAGCCCCCCGATCCAGAGGGAAACTGCGCTATAGTGAAACCAATCGGAGAGGATAATCCCCAAAAATGGACTTCGGCTCACGGCATGTCCCGAAAGACTGCCGGTTAAACAAAGAAGCAAGCTCACCATGAGAAGGGGGGTCGGTTTCGTCTTCAGGCGAAAACTTGTCATCACAAAGAGGCTCACCAACAAAAACAGCTTGGTAAGCCAGATCAGCCCGAAGTGGGTGCGTTTCAAGACAAGGGGGAGAACTGGAATAATCCCGGAAAGCGGTGAGCCGCTCATCATCTCCGCCTGGTGAACCAAGGTCAGGAGATGAAGGATCAACAGATAGACAAGTGAAAGAAAGATGACGCGCTTTGTGTGGAAGAACTCGGTTTCTTCCAGGAGAGTGCGTTGTTGGTCGTCACCCAGCATTTGTATCGAAGGGAGGAAGATGAGCCGCCGGAATGCGATCGTGCCCACACACATGACGACGCCGACAATATCCAGCCACCGGAAAAGGGCCATCCGGCTAATGTGTGGATCGATCAGTTTCGGTATCCCTCCTTCTATCACTTTATTTGGTAAGACTTCTGCATAGATGGGGGTGCTGAGATGTTATTTTAATTGAAAGGAGAAATCTCCTTCAGTACGATGACCATCCAGGGCGACCACCGTTCAGCGCACCTGGTATTTCCCCGCTCCCAACTCCGGGAGAGGAAGAGACAAGAGGGTGGGATCATTTGAAACAACCTTCCCCTCCCCCCGGTCGACGCGCCTCCCTTCAGCGTCAAGGAGTTTCATCCCGCTGAAAGCAAACTCCAGAGGGCCGTCAAACCAAATCCTGAGCGAGGCCGGGGATTCATTGATCCCAGAGCCAACTTTTGGATCGGAACGGAGCGGGAAAAAGTGTCCCCAAACCCCTGTTGTGACAATAAAGACCAGGAAAAGGGGAAAAAGTAATCTCTTCACGATACCCGTGGGCAGCATCAAGGGCCGTCCTCCACATCACCGGCTACAAGAGGGGATCTTTAAATTGCTTCGGAAAGAGATCATCCATGTAAAGGCTGATAATCCCCGTAACCCCGGTGTCTACTTCATCGCGGGCTGCCTTATTCATTGGAATCACTGCGGCCACACCGACCTGGTAGGATTTTCCCACCCACATCAATCCCGGCAAGGCAAAAACCTCGCGTTGTCCGAAACCGGGCCCGTTCAAAACACGTTCGGACGTAAACTCCATCATCGGAAAGAGGCGGCTGAATGGCGCTGGGATTCCGACATCCTTCACAAACTGCTGGAGATAGGGAATACTGTAATAAATGGCAAAGTCGTAAGACAGGGTATTTGAGATCTTGGCCGAATCGCTGTCAATCGGGTGGTGAACAATGAAATCCCCCTGAAGCATCAGGGGACGGAAATACTTCGCCCATTCAGGGAGGTCTCCAAATCCCTTCCCGTAGAATACGCCTGTCCCAAACGAATTAAAGTCGTTTTCCCGGACATCGTCATCCCCGATCGAAGTCTCTCCTGTCAGTGCAACCGTAAAGATCCATTCCCGCTTCGGGTTGACGTAGGCGACATATTTTAGAACCGCCTCAAGGTGACTGAGGCCGGTCAGTTTGGGGCCAGTCGGGGGATTTCGATTGACCCACTCTCCTTCGATTTCGAGCCCGAGATTTTTGGTTAATTGAAAGGTAAAGGACGACCCGATTTCGAGTTCCTTCTCTTCCTCTCCCCGGGTATACCTTGGAACGATCAGATCCAGCTCACTGAATATATTTGCATCTTCCACCGCGATCGGCTCTACAAAAAGGCGTTTTCCGACAACCCCGTGCGCGAAGGCCGTATGAGGCGGGACAAGCCCGGAGAATATCCAGAGACTGAACACGGTAAGCATCATCGCGAAATAACGAGGCATCAAGCTTCTCCTCTTTTAATTTCCTGTAAAAATTTACTTATCTCGTCTTGGCGAGGAGCAAGCCTGAACCCGCCACGACATCATTTCCTCTCCCAACCCCATAAGGACTAAGATCACGCTCACCATATGTGTTCTCATCAAATCTGAAGGAAAAATTATACAAAATCCTTATTAAAAGATCAAACCCATATATCCCCAGTGAATAACGACATTAACAGGAAGTTGAACAAGAACTAATCCATAAAAAGCCAAGGATAGAAAGACTTTTGACAAAAGATGTTGCCGTCACCTGTTTCTTATGATAGGTATTTATCGTCACAATTTCAGGTTCTGGGACATTGCATCCCATATTGAAATACTTTGTAGGGAGGTTCAAAGATGAAGCGATTTCTTTTTGTATTTACCGGCACACTCCTTTTTGTGTCGACAAGCGCTTTTGCGGCGCCCATCGGTGTTCCCGGCGCCACGGTCGGCACAAATAATTCCAGGATTACTGCCGAACTTAACTTACTCTCTGACCGGGATTTGAATGTCCCCGATCCTGCAGACCCTGACGGCAGGGAAATTGAGAGTCGTCAATTGATCCTGAAAGGGGAAGTGGGATTGAATAAACGGGTCGATCTCAATATTCGCTTCGGATTTGGTTCTTTTGAAGTCTCTCCCGGGATTGTCGAACCTAATCAGATTAGCACCGACAACGGCCCTCTCTTCGGACTCGGGCTCAAGGCCACATTGGCCAAGATTCCCGACACCAATATTAAGGTCGGAACCGTTGTGCAAACGCTCCGGATGCGGGGTGAACAGGACGGAGGTGTTGGGGCAGGACCGGGAGATCTGGACGGAACACGCCACGCCTTCACCGAATATGACCTGGCAGTCGGCGCATATTATACCCCTCCCAAGAGCCGTGGGAAAAAGAAGAGGAAGAAGGAATTTGTCCTACTCCCCTACGGCGGCCTGGTCTGGTCTGGTGTAGAAATTGACGGGGCCCCCAAGGAGGATGACACCTTCGGTCTCTTTGTCGGAACAGTCGTAAAAACAGGCGGGAAAGTGCAATATGGAATCGAACTTAGAATACCTGATCAAACCGCACTCTCTTTCAGCGCATCCTTCCCTTTCTAGACTCATTTCGTTCCAGAGGTCCGGGATCTTTCTCCGATCACGAACCTCTGATCCCGCTTAAAAATAAAGAAGCCCCGCCGATTTGCGGCGGGGCTTCTTTATTCCGGGAAAAAAAATTCGCCTACCTAATACATGCCCCTTCTCGACGACCCCATATCTCCAACAGAGGCCTAGTTCAGATTTGGATCGGGAGGCATCGATGCATAAAAGGCCCAGTTTGTGCCAAGACGACGCATCATTTGGGGCCAGAGAACAGCGGGGTCTGCATCAAAAATCAAGCTGGAATCAGAAGAGATCACGCTCCAGGCTCCGGATCGGATCTCGGCCTCAAGTTGTCCAGGCCCCCAGCCTCCATATCCCAGGTAACACCGAACCTCTCCTTCCGGCCCCAATACCCCGGGAGTCTTTAATGCCTCAATATTTTTTGCAACAAACACCCCATCGACAACGGGATGGTTCTCGTAGTCTCTCTCCCCCCGACAGAGAATCAGCATCCCGTTTTTCGCAATGGGCCCCCCCGCGTAGACACAATCAGTTCCGCTCACGCTCGGAAAATCATCAATAAGTGTAGAAACCGTGATTTCCGTCGGCCTGTTCATGATGACCCCGAGTGAGCCCTCATCCCCATGCTCACAAATCAAGACAACCGTCTGGCGAAAGTTCGGATCGTTCAATTGCGGCATCGCTATCAGCAACTTCCCCTTAGAAATATCAGTACCTTTTTCGAGCATGACTCAATTTCCTCATAAAACAAGAAATTCCCTTTATATATCCAACCATGCTGATTCTCTTATTATTCTAACCGGTCAACAGAGATCTGACAAGGGCAGAACCTCGGCCAGAGGGAGAGGGGAACAGGATCTTATCGATGAGGAATACTCATGAAAAGCGCGGATTGTCCCACTGAACCTGCCTCACCGAAAGGGGAGTCAAGAAGGGTCCTGCTTATGTCTGCAGTAAGGACAAACGCGCCACTCCGGCTGGGTCAGCTTCCCACAGGAGAAGCAAACATAAGGTGAAGGCGATTCACAATGGGGGCAAACCAGAAAATCGACGCGGATCGGCCTGTCGCAAGTAGGACAGATGCTCTTAAAGACTTCTTCTGCCTCAACAACTCGAAGCACTTCCTCGGAAACTGTAATACCTGACTTCACTTTCTCAATGCCGTCTTCCTCCATGGAACTCATCCCCAAAGCCACACCTGCGGTTCTGAGCTCCTGATCCGTCACACCGGATGAAATGAGTTCCTTGACCTTGTTTGAAAGCGTTAATATTTCAAAAATTCCGATACGGCCTGAGAAACCGTTATAATTACACGCATTACACCCTTCCCCCTGCTCAGCCGGACCGACGGGTAAGCCTCCGGGGTCGTGATGATGATCTTTCTCCGAATCGGTCGTTTGAGGCGGGGTGGATTGAGTCGATACAACCTTGCATCGTGAACAGAGCTTGCGGATGAGACGTTGCCCGATAATACCAACAACCGCAGATGCAACAAGATATCGCGGAATACCGATGTCAATCAGGCGCGTAATCGTAGATGTCGCATCATTGGTATGAATCGTAGAAAGGACAAGGTGCCCCGTCATGGCCGCGCGAAATGCAATCTCGGCTGTCTCCAGATCCCGGATTTCACCGACAAAAATAACATTCGGATCCTGTCGTAAAATGGATCTCAAGGCCGTAGAAAAGGTGAGTCCAATATCAGGATTGATCTGGACCTGATTAATGCCGTCTATCGTATATTCAACCGGGTCTTCTACAGTCGTCAAATTGCTGACCTCTGAGAGCAACTCGTTGATTATCGCGTACAGCGTTGTTGTTTTCCCGCTTCCCGTTGGGCCGGTCACGAGAATCATCCCTTTCCTTTTTTGCACCATTTTGCGCACAGCCCGAACGTCTTTTTCGAGCAGACCAACCTTTTCGATCTCGAGCACCATCTTCGATTGGTCCAATATACGCAGAACAACCTTTTCACCGTGGTGTGTTGGAAGGGTGGAGACCCGCAAATCAACCTCACGGTTTTGCGCATAAACCCGAACCGCACCGTCCTGAGGGAGCCGCCGCTCGGAAATGTCAAGTTTGGACAAGATCTTAATTCTGGAAACCAGGGGATTTTGAACCCATTTTGGTAGCCGCATATCATCTCTTAGAAGACCGTCAATGCGATATCGGACTTTACATTCTTTCTGTCCGGGTTCAATGTGGATATCACTGGCACGCATCTTAATCGCTTTACTTAATATAAGATTGGCCAATTGAATCACCGGGCCCAGGCGGCTTCGCTCTTCGAGAGAACGGGTCTCCGCATTGAGTAGATCGGCCTCGGCCAACTCCGGGATAACCTTAATCGACCCGGTGTCAAAATCTTTTGCAGAGGCCTGCACAATCTTTTCCACGGATGTGTCGATCCGATAACTATCTTCGATGGTCTCGAGAATTTCTTTCCGTGTCGAAACGACAGGGTGGATTGCCATACCGGCATGGAAGCGTAGGTCATTAATCGACTCATAATCGAGCGGGTCAACCATGGCAACGATTAGTTCTTTATTCTCGATATTCAAGGGAACTGCGAGGTGGCGTCTGGCTAGCTGCTCCGGAATCAGCATAAATATTTCCGGATCGACCTCCATCGAAGTCGGTCTAACATAAGGCATTCCGATTAAGGAACCGAGCGTTTGAGCAAGCTGCTCTTCAGAAATCATCTGCAACTCAATCAGGGTCTCCCCTAAGCGCTTACGTCTTTTTTTCTGCTCTTGTAGGGCACGGCTCAGTTGATGTTCTGATAAGAACCCCCCTTCAATAAGGAGTTCGCCCAGCTTTTTCCTTCCAACCGTTTTATTGGGTTTATTCATTGCGTTTTTCATTTTGTCCATTGTTTGCCCTTTAATAGAAGAAAGCCTCATATTGGAGGCAACAACTTCTTGATAAGCCTCTTAAGGCAACCCGACGCCTACCCACTCAACTCTGCCAGTATCTTGTTGACATATTCTTGTATTTCGGCCAGGCGGCCGAGGTCATTCGCTTCAAACCTCAATACCAGCGCGGGCTGGGTATTTGATGCACGAATTAATCCCCATCCCCCTTCAAACAGGATACGGATACCATCGACTTCAATCGTCTTATGTTTTTTCGAAAAATAGGCACGGCATCGCTCTACAACCTCAAATTTCCGGTCATCAGGACAATCAATGCGAAATTCAGGTGTCACACAGGTCGCCGGAAGATCGACAAAATAAGAGGAGAGCGGCCGGCCATCCCTGGAAATAATTTCTACAAGTCGACAAGCTGCGTAAATCGCGTCATCATATCCAAAATACCGATCACTGAAGAAAATATGCCCGCTCATCTCTCCTGCCAGCAAAGCCCCTGTTTCCTTCATCTTGGCCTTGATCAGAGAGTGACCGGTTTTCCACATAATGGCATTCCCCCCCATGCGGGTCACTTCGTCATACAATACCTGGGAGGCCTTCACCTCAGAGATAATGGTTGCCCCCGGTTTTTCTTTCAATATCTCCGTGGCAAACAAGAGGGTGAGACGATCTCCCCAAATAATGTCTCCTTTTTCATCAACAACACCCAGGCGGTCTCCATCTCCGTCAAATGCGATTCCGGCATGGGCTCCCTCCTTCCGAACCGCGGCAATCAAATCAATGAGGTTATTCGGAACTGTTGGATCAGGATGGTGATTCGGAAAACGGCCATCCGGCTCGCAATAAAGAGGGATGACCTCACAGCCCAACCTTTTGAATACTTCAGGGGCAATCAGGGACGCGGCAGCATTTCCACAGTCAATCACGATTTTTTTTGAAAACGAGCTCCCAAATTGCGACACAAAATAATCAACATAGGAAGACATAAACCCATCTATCGCAACAACACTTCCCTTTCCTTCCTCATAATCTTCGCGCTCGATCAGCATTCGGACTTCCTGGATTTCATCGCCAAAGAGAGAATGCCTTCCGCGGGAGAGTTTAAACCCATTGAATTCAGCCGGATTATGACTTGCCGTAATCATCACACCTCCTTCAACCTCCAACCGAAAGAGCGAAAAATAAAGAACCGGGGTCGGGCACCTGCCAATATCAATGACATCGGTCCCGGTGGAGAGAAGTCCGGAAAGGAGGGCGGATCGCAAGGCGGGACTGCTTAGACGGATGTCGTAGCCGAGGGCGATTTTTTTCCGTCCGCTCCGCCGAATCAAAGTCCCAAACGATTTTCCAATCGCCCCGGCCATATCCTCCGTCAACGCTTCCCCATAAACACCCCGGATATCATACTCTCTGAAAATGGCCATCACCGTTTTCTTCTCCTCACATATTTTTGTTGGTTTTCAATATCTGACCATGAAAATAACGAC
>JBHHXE010000046.1:0-14354 GCA_046756865.1 Nitrospiria bacterium
CTCCTGCTTCGCCTCATCAATTAAGTCTTTCCATGTTCTCATGATTCTTCTCCTGGGTAATCAGCGTATACTCCCATCAGATGGGCAATCAATGGTTTTCCAAAAAGCTTGAAGCCTCGAGCAGCCTCCGGAGGGTGGCCGGCAACGCACACGATTGGTTTCGTCTCTGAAACACCAAGGACAATCGGTTTGCCTGAGCGCATGGGAATCCCGTTAACAATCGTCCCCGGAGACCCTGCCGCATTTAAGAGGTCGGCGGTAAAATCTCTGCCTCCAACAGCAGTTCCACCTGATATCACGATCATATCAACCTCTCCAAGAGCCTCTTTGACCTTCCCTGTAAATAGACCTAAATCGTCTTTAATAATGCCTTTAAAAAATGGAATACCCCCGGCCTCTCTGACCAGAGCGGATAGTCCGTAGGAATTGCAATCCCAGATGTCGCCCTTTTTTAAGGGTTCAGTAGGTGGAACCACCTCATTTCCGGAAGAGAAGATAGCGACACGCGGCGCACCGGCAACCTTGACTTTCAATATCCCCTGACTGGCCAGAAGAAAAATATCCTCCGCCCGTATTTGCGCCCCTTTGGAATAAAGGACAGATCCCTTTCTCCTTTCACTGCCCACAACTTCAATGTTTTCTCCTTTTACCACAGGCTTGAGGAGAGCAATCGCCCTTCCCCTCTCTTGAACCTCCCATTTCTTCACGACGGAATAATCTCCAGACGGGATATAGCTTCCCGTCGTAACACGGAGGGCTGTTCCGGAAACAAGATTCTCCGCATCTCCACTCCCAACCGGGATATCTCCGGTTATGTCAATTGAAACGGGGTTTTCTTTTGAAGCACCCAATGTATCGGGAGGAGAAACAAGGTAACCCTCCATAATTGATCTGCCATAAGGTGGATCATCTATCACGGCAAGAACATCTTCAGCAAGAATACGACCGCTCGCCGATAAAATGGAGACTGTTTCAAATCCGAGGGATCCCTTCCCTACCCTGGAAAGGAAAAGCTGCCGTGCATCCTGTATCGGATCTCCATTTGATTTGATCATATCTTCTTATCCTTTGATGAAAGTCTGAGATTTCCTCCCCGTATATAAGCGAGAAAAAAATTGCGCCCTAAATGCAATCCAAGCTGAATACAATTCGTTTACGATCCTTTTTTATTTTCGTCCGTGGATTAATATCATGAACGGAAGCCCGATTCAAGATCTCCAATAAAAAGATTTGGTTTTTGAAGATAACTTCTCTATATTAAAGATCAAGTGAGTGCGGTTCAAGTGGTAAAGAAACTCCTATAAACCGTGGCTGGATCTTGGGATGAACGTAACGCACCTCTGGACTCATGTCCTGTTCAGAGGACCTTGGAAAAAGGATGAAGACTACATATGGGCGGCCCCTTTTTTGTAATGTTTGGTTTTGTGATCTTCGGGGTTTGGATTGTAATGATGGCCCTGCCCATCGTCCGGCGGCCTCCCCCCGGTTGTGAGCCCAAAATATGCCCTGCATGCAAGGTTAAAAACCTTTCGGATGCCAACGCATGCAAGTCGTGTGGAGAAGCGCTTCCGGAATCAGCCTTTCCGGAGGATGGAGGGAACGACAATTAAGAATTGAAATACACAAAGTGAAAGACCGATCCAGGAGGAATGACTTCCTTGAGCACAGACATTAAAAAAGCCGCCGCCATCATTATCGGAAACGAACTCCTCTCCGGAAAAGTGTCCGATCAGAATGGAATATATCTGTCCCGTGAGTTGCGGTCTTTGGGGCTGGATCTACAACGCCTTGTCATTGTCCCGGACGATGTGAAGCACATATCGGATGAAATTGTTTACTGTCGTGGAAAATATGACCTCATATTTACAAGCGGCGGTGTCGGTCCAACCCATGACGATGTCACCATGGCCGGAATCGCGGCTGCCGTCGGACATCCGCTTATCCAACATCCGGAATTAACGCGCCTGTTGAAGGAAATTTATCGCGGCCATGTAAGCCCCATACAGATGGCCCTGGCTCGGGTACCCAAGGGAATCCAACTTATCTACGCTGAAGCCCTTCGCGTCCCGGTCCTACACTTTGATGAAATTTATATCCTTCCCGGCGTTCCGGAACTTTTTGTAAAAAAGTTTGAGGCCATCAAGGAAGGTTTCAGGGAACCGCCCTACTACCTAAAAAAAATATTTTTTTCTGAAGAGGAGATCACGGTTGCCGAAAACTTGAGAACCACGATAAAGAAATTTCCGAATGTTTTGCTGGGTTCCTACCCGATTTTACATGAGCCAGATTACAAAATGATCATCACGATTGAATCAAAAAATAAAGCCTATCTCGAAAAGGCGGTCAAATTTCTGGCTTCTCTTTTACCGGAACAAGGGATTACCAAAATTGAGTCGGCTTGAACAAGATGACTGTTTTAAAGCCGTCCACCGAAGCCGCCAGTTGACATCGCCCCTCACACATCTTAATATCCCTTTATGAAAAAAACTTTTTATGTTCTTATCGGGCTTGCCTTTCTCTTTTTTCCCTTAAGTCTTTACGCTTCTGAGCTCGGCTCCTCTATCAAGGTACCAAAAGGGATGGTCCTTATTCCTGCCGGCCCCTTCTGGATGGGAATTGACAAACTTCCTCCGGACACCCCCTGGGGACAAAAAGATGCCAAACCGAAGCATCAGGTTACACTCCCCGATTTTTACATAGACCAATACGAAGTAACCCACGGCGCTTATCAAAAATTTGAGCCGGAAATGAAAATCCCGAACCGCACACCCGACATCCCGATGACCCACGTCACCTGGCACGATGCCGATGCCTATTGTCGTTCACTTGGGAAACGTCTCCCGACAGAGGCAGAGTGGGAAAAAGCCGCAAGAGGAACGGATGGACGTGCTTATCCCTGGGGAAACCATTTTGAACTTAAAATGGCCAACACGGGAGCGGAACCGATGCCGGTTGGCTCTTTTCCGAAAGATCGAAGTCCTTACGGTGTTTTTGATATGGCGGGGAATGTTTCAGAGTGGACCGATAGTTGGTACAGGGCCTATCCTGAAAACACCTTCCCTTCGGAAGACTACGGAATCTTTCAAAAAGTGGTGCGTGGCGGTTCCTTTAACGTGAATCGGCACTTCGCAGATGATATGTTTTCTCAGGTTACTTTCCGAAATTACAACCGGCCCCACATCTCCGGCCCGGATAACGGCTTTCGCTGCGCGAAATCACTTTCCTGACTTTCTTATTGTTCTTCCTTTCTTCGCGCGGCATCACAGGCCTCGCAGGGGCAGATCTCCTTCAGATAATCGAAAGCATAAATCCCCGTCGAATGACCATCATTCCAATCTATCGAGACGGCATAGTGTCCAACCGCCTCAATATTTATCGGCATAATATTGGACGGTATCTTTTCCGCCGAGATGATCTTTTCACCGCTCCATTCATGAACACAGGAAGCACAACGACAGGCCTCACGGAGAGCGGCATTCGGATAAGTCGCCTGGTGGCCGTCGCTCCAGGACACGCGAATTCCTGTTTCCCCAATTTTTTCTATCTCAGTCGGTGTTGCATCTTTTGATATCATGCTTCCTCCCATTGAAGTCTATCAACTGAATTGCTACAAATCGGGCAAATTGAGGACCGGGATAACATAGATTTAATACCACTGGCCCTTGCGGCCCTGGTTGACAAACTGATGTGCGAGCCGCGTCGGCTCAGGAAGACGATAGCCCCTTTGGCATGAAAGAATGACCTCCATGGCACGTTCTTGCGTCATCATGTGACCTGGAGAGATAAAGAGAGGCTTCACCCGCTCCCTGCTCCTTAATACCCGTCCAATGGTCTCACCACGATCCACCAAGGGCGCATACGCTCCACGGACAGGACCCGGCTCGCGATAGAGGCCCACGAGACGTGTCTTGCCACATCCGATTGTTGGGAGATCGACGATCAAGCCGAGGTGAGCAGCCAGGCCGAACCGTCTGGGATGGGCTATCCCCTGCCCATCACAGATGAGGCAGTCGGGACGGGTCTTCAGTTTTTCCCATGCCTTCAGGACAACCGGTATTTCCCGAAATGAGAGCAATCCGGGGATATATGGAAAATCGACCTCCAGAGAAGCCGTGACCTTCTCATCAACATGAAAAGGGCTTGGTTTCATGGACCTTTGTTTTGAATTGTCCTGGTCCAAACCCAGGACAACGATTGCAGCATAGAGCCGGTTTGAACCGCGTTGGAACGATACATCAATCCCCGCGATCATCTTGATCTTTTTTGGGGCACGGTTCAAAATCAGTTTTGGACGGAGACGATGTTGAATCTGGACCGCCTCAACCGGAGAAACAGACCAAGGATGAAGGTTTTGGTAGTCCATAGAAAAAAGAAGAATGAATTGGATCGTTATTTCTGCAGGATCTTCTCGATTGCTTCACCGATCAAAGCAGGGTTTTTGACAACCGTCACACCTGCGGATTCAAGCGAAGCCATTTTATCAGTCGCCGTTCCTTTGCCTCCAGAGATGATAGCCCCGGCATGTCCCATTCTTCGCCCCGGCGGGGCCGTGATCCCGGCAATAAAGGCAACAACGGGCTTACTGACTTCTTTTTTTATGTACTCCGCGGCCTTCTCCTCGGCATCCCCGCCGATTTCACCGATGAGAACGATCGCCTCGGTATCCTCATCCTTCTCGAAGAGTTCGAGGACATCAACAAAGTGCGTGCCATTAACCGGATCACCTCCGATTCCTATGCAGGTAGACTGACCGAGGCCGCGTTCAGTCAATTGCCAGACCGCTTCATAGGTTAAGGTCCCACTCCGAGAGACGACCCCGACAGATCCTTTCTTGTGGATAAATCCGGGCATAATCCCGATTTTACATTCTCCCGGAGTAATTACACCAGGGCAATTGGGCCCGACCAAACGAACCGGTTTGTCTGCGAGAAAACGCTTGACCTTCATCATATCCAGTATGGGGATACCTTCCGTGATCGCAATAATAAGTTGTATCCCGGCATGGGCTGATTCCATTATGGCATCAGCAGCAAAAGGCGGCGGGACAAAAATAAGAGACACATCTGCTCCGGTCCGATGGATGCCTTCCTCAACCGTATTGTAAACAGGAATCCCTTCGAAATCGCCTCCCCCTTTTCCAGGCGTCACACCGGCCACAATTTGTGTTCCATACGACTTACAGGCCGAAGCGTGAAATGACCCTTCCTTTCCGGTAATGCCCTGAACAAGAACACGCGTACTTTTATCAACTAATATGCTCATGCTTGCTCCTTATTTTTTACCGCGACAACAATCTTCTGCGCCCCATCCCAGAGAGTGTCCGCTACGATCAAATCAAGAGCCGACTCACTCAACATCTCCTTGGCTTCCTTGGCGTGCGTCCCCTCCAATCGGACGACCAAAGGCACATTGAGTGAAACCTCTTTGGCCGCATTGATAATCCCTCCGGCGATCCGCTCACACCGGACAATGCCCCCGAAGATATTCACAAACACGCCCTTCACATTAGGGTCAGATAATAAGATCTGAAATGCCTGCTTGACCGTCTCTTCCGAGGCGCCGCCCCCAACATCCAGAAAGTTAGCAGGAGCGCCACCTGCGAGCTGAATGACATCCATCGTCGACATCGCCAATCCCGCGCCGTTGACCATGCAGCCAATCTGACCATCGAGCTTAATATAGTTCAGGCCATGTTGTGTCGCTCGAGTCTCAAGAGGGTCTTCTTCATCCAGATCCCGAAGATTACGGATATCCTCATTTTTAAAAAGTGTCATATCGTCAAAGTTCACTTTAGCATCTATGGCAATAAGCGTTTTCTGTCGGGTGATAATCAGAGGGTTAACTTCAATTTGAGTGGCACCTTTCTCAACAAAGAGCCGGTAAAGATTCCCAAGAAGCGCAGCCCATTGCCCGATCACCTCTCTTGGAAGGGCCAATTTAAATGCGACAGAACGGCCCTCATAGGGTTGATATCCAAATACGGGATCAACAGAAAGTTTCACAATCTTTTCGGGGGAACGCTCCGCAACCTCTTCGATATCCATGCCCCCCTCGGTGCTGGCAATCAGAACAACTGTGCCTGTTCCCCGGTCAGCAACCCAACTCAGATAAAGTTCTTTGTCAATATCAACCCCTTCTTCGACCAATAGCTTATTAACCTCTTTCCCCTCAGGACCTGTCTGGTGTGTGACCAGTATTTTACCCAACAATTCTTTGGCGATATTTTCGACCTCTTCTTTTTTCTTCGCCAATTTTACCCCGCCAGCTTTTCCCCGGCCTCCGGCATGAATCTGCGCCTTCACAACACAAATGGGGTCATCAAGGCTTTCGGCAACAGAAACAGCCTCCTCCGCCGAAAAAGCGACCCCCCCCCTAGGAACCGGAACCTTATATTGAGAAAAAAGTGCTTTGGCTTGATATTCATGGATATTCATGGTTAAGATTTCTCCCTATGGTCAGGAGGACCGATCTACTTTCCGGTCCCTACGTTGTTTACTCATACCCAAATAGGATCTATAAAATCAGTCCTTGTTCGCATAATCCGGAAAAAGAATCGGCGAGACCATCTGCGGAACAACACCGGCATCTTTTTGCGCATCTTGATATGCTTCCAGGTGCCGAAGGGTCAATTTCCGGAACTCGGTTTCGGATGCCTTTTGTGAAGCGGCCTCGCCCGCGCGCTTTCCATAGACAATGATATCCAGAAGAGAGTTTCCCATTAGGCGATTTCGTCCATGTATCCCGCCGGAGGCTTCTCCGGCAACAAAAAGGCCTTTTAAATTCGATTCACCATTCACATCAATCTTAATGCCCCCATTTTGATAATGGAGTGTCGGATAAATCAGGACAGGGTCCTTTGAAATATCAATTTTGTAACGGCTGTACTGCCGGTCCATGTTCGGGAAGCGATCTTTCAGGGTACCTTCTCCATGCAGGAGGTCAATCAGGGGCATATCGAGCCAGACACCGCGTCGTCCTGAAGGTGTCCCTACACCACGCCCTTCCTTGCATTCACGTATCACGGCCGAGGCGACCGCATCCCGTGTCTCCATTTCATTTACGAAGCGCTCTCCTTTTGCATTGAGCAATTGGGCACCAACGGACCTGATGGCCTCGGTCACCAGTATACCTGACATCGCTTCAGGGTAGACAGCGCCCGTGGGATGATATTGAAAAGTATCCTGAAGTGTCAGGGCAGCACCGGCCCGGTAGGCAATCGGGAGACCATCTGCCGTTGCCCCGTAGTGATTGCTGGTTGGAAAACCCTGTATATGAAGGCGGCCCATTCCGCCTGTGGATAATATAACCGTCTTGGCCTGAACGGTCATATATTTATTGTTATCCAGATTTTTCAGGATCGCCCCGGTACAGCTTCCCTCCCCATCGGTCAAAAGTTCGACAACCGGGGAGAATTCCAGGACCTCAATGCCCTCATCAAGCACAGCATCCTTTAAAACACGCATCATTTCAAGCCCGGTATAATCCTTACAGCGGAGCAATCTTGCCCGGCTGCTGCCCCCTCCGGGCCGCAGGCTTAAATTACCATCTTCTTCGCGATCGAAAAGGACACCGATATCGAGCAACCATTTTGCGATCGAGGGGCCGGACTCAACGAGTGTCTTCAAGAGCGCCCGGTCGTTCTCCATATGGCCACCCCGAAGGGAATCCATAAAATGCTGTATGGGAGAATCCTCAGGCGAGACAGCGACCTGCATCCCTCCTTCAGCCATCACCGTATTTGAATCCCCAAGGCGCAGCTTTGTCGCCATGAGAACGCTTGCGCCGGCTTTTTTAACACTCAAGGCCGCCGTCGCCCCGGCACCTCCGCCTCCAATGATCAGGACATCAATCTGGCGCTGCGGTGTAAGAGAGATGTCCTCAGACGAAATGCTGCTTTCTCCCTCCAGGAGTTTCACGACCTCCTGTACGGTCTCTTCCCCTTGATTTGGACCAACCCGAATCTTTTCATAGGCCTCTTTTTTATAATCCGGGTGATACTTATGGACCAAGTGATGCTTCTCCTCATCGGAAAAACGAGGCCACTCAATATCTTTTCGAGATGCACGGAATTCAAGGACGCGTTTTTTTGATTCTTCGATCTTATTCATTCACTCACTATTCCTTATTTTCCCCAAAGGACACACTCATAATGACATCACGCGCTCCCATTCCTCCGCATACCTTCCTGTGCTGATCTCCTCAATCCGCGCTGAAAGTTGATCGGTCGACCCCGGATGCGCGGCAACAGACAAACGCCGTGCATAAATTCCGACACGATGGGGCCGGATACGGGCGTCACAGACCATTGAGCAGAGACCACACATGACACAGGATGTAAACTTTTCGGCCACCGCCGGGATTTCACCATTGATGGCCTCACGCACGCCCCCCATCACGTCGATTCCTTGAGGACAGATCGTACTGCAGGCATGGCAAGCGACACAGCGTCGTGTCTCCGGATAAGCGCGGAGAACTTTATTCTCGTCCGAGACATCCGCTGAAAGCGGTGTGATTGCTTTTTTTGACGCATCCGGTGGAAGGAAAGTAATCATCATTGATGCTTCCACCATTGTCTGACAGGCCAGCGCTGTCCGACTTTCAAGCTGGGTGGAAAAGCGCGTCGTAATCGCACAGGCTCCACAGACACCACTAAGGCATCCGATGCCCCGAATCATCGGGCGACCGAGGTGCCACATGGCTTGTATTACCGTAAGGCCTCTCGGAACAGTATGCGAAGCCCCATCAAACTCAATCGTAACAGATTGACTCATCACCCGCCCCGGTCAGCTCTTCCTTAACAACCCTCAGCAGGAGCGAGAAGTTCTTCCCATTCAGATTCATACTTTCCCTCATTGATCTCCTCGATCCGGGTGAGTAGCTGCGGAGGCCGTTCTGTGAAATAAATCCCCTGGGATCGGCGCGTATAAAGCCCTATCTGGTTCGGAGCAATATCCGCGATGCAGACAGGAACGCAGAGGCTGCACATGACACAGGGAAGAAAATGTGCTGAACATTCCTTGAACTTTCCCAGGGCTGCTTCCCAGACACCCGTCCGGACATCAATCCCTTTGGGGCAGGCCTCAGTGCAGGCATCGCAATTCCGGCAGAGAGAGGCTTCGGGATAAAACCGGAAAAGGTCCTCTCTGGGATCTTTAACCTTCTCAAAATCATAAGGAATTTTTCGATTTGGATAGTAGGAATAGACCAGGGAAAAGGACATCCCGTCTTCAACTTCAGTTTGGCAGGCAAGGCAGGTCTTAATCTTGATATCACCTTTTGTTCGATATGTTGTCGAACATGCCCCGCAAATTCCCCCCAGGCAGCCCGCCCCGCGAAGCAACTCATACCCCGTATGCCACATCGCCTGAAGCATCGTCAGACCGGCCGGGACCTTGTAGATCTTCCCCATGATCTCGACTTCAATCAATTTACTGCTTTCTATCTCGACTGGAAGGGATGACATTTCCTTACCTCACGATGCGGATATTTCGATTCGGGAAGGTCGCCGATGATAAAGACCGAAAAACGGCAGCCTGTAGCACAATCCTACTTCGACAGCGCGTTGAGTGCGGAGCCGGCCTTAAACCACGCAATCTGGTCATCAGTTAGGGTATGATTCGCCTCAAATGAGATCTCTGATCCTTCCGCCTTGTGAATGATTAATGACACAGTTTTTTCAGGAGCCAATCCGGACAAGCCGACAACACTTACTGTGTCTTTTTCTTCAATCTGACCCCAATCATCAGGGTTTGAAAAGGTTAAAGGTAATACCCCCTGTTTTTTCAGGTTCGTTTCGTGAATACGGGCAAAGCTCTTTGTGATCACCACCTTGATCCCGAGAAAGCGCGGGGACATCGCGGCATGTTCACGCGAACTTCCCTCGCCGTAATTCTCGTCTCCGACAACAATCATCCCCTTCCCGGCAGATTGATATCGCCTGGCCACCTCCGAGGGGGTCAGGTTGGCCTCGCCGCTCAGAAGATCGTTGGCTTTTCCCGGTTCAGGGGTAAATAGATTATTGGCTCCGAGAAACATGTTATTGCTGATTTGATCGAGGTGTCCCCGATATCTCAGCCAGGGCCCGGCCGGGGAGATATGATCCGTGGTACATTTCCCTTTGACTTTCAGGAGGAGCATCAGTTTTGTATAATCCTGACCATCCCACCTCGGAAAGGGTTTTAGTAATTGTAATCGCTCACTTGTATCAGATATCTCAACCTCTACCTTATCTCCATCTTCAGCAGGCGCAACATAGCCTCCTTCTCCTTTTGCAAATCCGCTGACCGGAAGTTCTTCCCCCTGAGGAGGTTCAAGACGGATCTCTGTCCCATCCGGCGCTTTTAAGCTATCTTTCAGAGGATTGAAATGCAGATCTCCCGATAAGGCCATTGCAGTTACGATTTCGGGGCTGCTCAGGAAAGAAAGTGTTTCAGGGTTGGCATCGTTTCGGGCACGGAAATTCCGGTTGAAGGAACTGATGATTGAATTTGCTTCCCCCTTCTTCACATCTTCGCGTTTCCACTGACCGATGCACGGCCCACAAGCATTGGCGAGAACCGTTCCGCCCAACTCTTCAAAGGTTCCCATAAAGCCGTCCCGCTTCATCGTCTCATAGATCCTGACCGAACCTGGAGAAACAAGAAACTGCGTCTTTGCCTTAAGTCCAGCCTTAAGCCCCTGCCGGGCAATATGTGCCGACCGGCTGACATCCTCATAAGACGAATTTGTACAGCTTCCGATCAGGGCCGCCTTGACTTCCTGGGGATAGCCTTTTTCTTCGGCTTCTGATGCAAGCTTTGAAATAGGACGCGCAAGATCCGGGCTGTGCGGACCGACCACGTAAGGCTCTAACTCGGAAAGGTTAATCTCAACCACCTCATCGTAGTAATCTTCAGGAGAGGCCAGCACCTCGGGATCTGCCGTCAGAAGCGCTTTTTTCGCCTCGGCAAGCTCGGCAATCTCTGCGCGGTCAGTCAGCTTTAAATAAGCCGCCATCTTCTGATCATAAGGAAAGACTGAGGTCGTTGCCCCCAACTCGGCCCCCATATTGGTAATTGTACCTTTGCCTGTTGCGCTGATGGTCTCTGCACCCGGCCCGAAGTACTCGATGATCTTGTTCGTCCCGCCCTTTGTTGTCAGTATGCTAAGCAGGTAGAGGATCACGTCCTTAGGAGCCGCCCATCCACTCAAAGCACCCGTCAGGCGAACGCCGAGCAATTTGGGGTGAAGCACTTCCCAGGGAAGACCCGCCATGACCTCTCCGGCATCAGCTCCGCCAACACCAATCGCGAGCATCCCTAAACCGCCGCCGTTCGGTGTGTGGGAGTCGGTTCCAATAATCAATCCGCCGGGAAAGGCATAATTTTCAAGGACAACCTGGTGAATAATTCCCGCCCCCGGTTTCCAAAACCCGATCCCGTATTTATTCGCTGCAGACCCAAGGAAGTTGTAAACCTCCCTGTTCTCGGAAATCGCAATTTCGATATCACCCTTTGCACCGCTCTGTGCGCGAATCAGATGATCACAATGAATGGAACTCGGAACCGCCACCTGCTTCTTATCTGCCTGGATAAACTGCAGCATGGCCATCTGGGCCGTAGCGTCCTGCATCGCCACCCGGTCAGGTCTAAGGAGCAGTTGTGCTTTTCCCCGCTCCCAGTCCTGTGCTTCGAAATTATCCGCGTGGGATACAAGGACTTTTTCCGCAAGCGTCAGTGCGCGTCCAAACTTACGCCGTGCCTGATCAAGACGTTCAGGCATCGCCTCATAATGTTTCTTTATCGCTTCGATAGACATAACTCCCCCCCCCTAATATTTCGACCGCTCGTTTTATACTGAATCAAGCGGTGGGACTTCTCTCTTCTCTATCGTGACATAGTTTGCAAGATATTTATAAAGACGAACTAAACGGCTCCCCTGCCGTTTTTGATCGACCCAATGACCAATCAAACCAATGGTTCGTGAAAGAATGAAAAATCCGTTTAGTGCATCAACAGGAAAACCCATATCAACCAGGATTGCCGCCATTGCCCCGTCGACATTCAAGATTAAGGTTCCTTTTTTTGCCGTGGTGATTTTTTCAACCGATAGGGCAAAATCAAGATGAGGGGTCGGAATCCCCTGTGACTTTACAAAACCAACTAACTCCTTTACCCGTTTATCCGGATTGGAAACACTCTTGACCCGGTGGCCAATGCCCGGAACAGGCCCGACATTTTTTTTCATATACCCCAGAAAATCTTCTGGGGACAGCTTGTTTTCAACACCATACTTAAACCACGTTCCGGCACCTGTCACCGCCCCGCCAAAGCGTGGACCGATCATAATCAAGCCGGCCGCCACGGCTTGCGACATCTGGATTCCGGCACAAGCCGCAATGATCGTCACAAGCGCCCCGGAGACACAGGGCCCATGGTCAGCCGAGAGCATCACAATCCTTTTGATGATCTCCGCTTCTACCTTCGTCACCAGTCGCTTATCCCACAACAAGCCGATCACATGCGGAATTTGATAACCCTCATTAATCAACTCCGACGCAGGATAACCCACATATTGCGGCTCATCTCCCCGGTCGTCACAAATTGTTGATTTCAGGAGGGGCGCGGCAAAGACATCACCGGACTTGACTGCATTTTCCACCGGCGTCGGGAGACTCGGGAGGTTTTTCACATCCTCATCGGCAGCCGGTTTTATTGATCCATCACTCAGGAACGCTTCGTATGTTTTTTTAATTTCAGGGCCCAGACCGCCAAAGGTGGCCGGGACAGAGGCCCCTGCATTCCTTAAAGCCTCCGCTTTGGATCGGGCAGAACCCTCTCCATGTTTCCCTTCCTTTGCACCCGCATGCCCAAACTTCATTCCCTTCGGAAGTTTTTCCTGACAGTAACCGGAAACGACCGCAATCAGATTGATCCGGCGCTTTTTCTCACCGTACCAGGCCGCAGCCCGTTCTTCAAGGTCCCCTCCCATCTCCCCGACCATCACGACGGCCTTTGTCTGCGGATCGTTTTCAAACATTTCGAGGTAAGTCACGTAGTCTGTCCCGGGGTAGGTATCCCCCCCGATCCCGATTGCCGTTGTGACGCCGTCGGCAAACTGGCTACAAATCCACATAATCTCGTTGGATAGCCCACCTGATTTGGTAATGACCCCGAATGACCCTGGTCGATGCAGTTTACAGAGGATGAGGTTGTCGAATGACCCTCCGACAACACCCAAACGGGATTCGCCTGCGGAGATGATCCCGATTGACGACGGACCGTTGAAGGTCTTCCCAAGCTTTTTGGCCTCAAGGCTTAGTAGTTTTGCGTCCTTCTCCGGCACACCTTCCGTAATCATCGAAACCACTTTGATGTTTGGATTGGTGAGCGACTCCATCGTTCCTTTGTAAGCTCGATTCGGGCCGATATAAACAAGCGCGGTGTTGATCTCCGGGAAAGTCCCGGTTGCCTCGGCGACGGTTTTAAATACGGGAACAGAAACCAGCTTGCTCCCGAAGGGGATCTCCACCGTCTTTCCAGCGTCGGGCGGAAAAACAAAGGCCAGGACATTCAAAGGTTTTTGTGCAAGATGACAGAATTCCGCCATCCGGCGCGACGCATTTACACCGGCGGGTCCTCCCTGAATGACCACACGGGTATCTTTATTGGCAACAATACTCATTTCTCAACTCCTTTGGTGGCATAATCGACAATATCGGTCAAGGGTGTATAGCGGTCATAGACATGAATATCAAACCCTTCTTTTTCAAGTTCTTTCATTGAAGCAAGACCTTCCTTCTCAAACGGACCGCCCCGGCGAACCCATATCTTCACCCCATCCATTTTCCCATCTGCTTTGGCCTTGCGAAAACCATTAATGATCCCGGAAAAGGTCTTCTTGACATTGGTGAAGTTGGCAATTGCGCCGCCCACAATAATTCGTTTGATCCCTTTCAGAGAACAGACTCTCTCCGTCAAGGCTTCCACGGCCCAGTCCGGAGGGTCTCCCGAATACTCGGCATAGTTGGCCAGCGTTCCACCCATCGCCAGGACTGCGTCCGAGTAATAGACCGAGGCTCCACCTCCTGCAGGGAGAAGGGCCGTGTCACCTCCCGGGATTTCGATAAATTTGACCGACCCTTTAATACGCGTATCAATCTCAAGGATCGCCTTTTCGGCCTCTGAATAAGGGCGGCCGAATTCAGAAGCAAAACTGAAGTTCCAGTCCGGATGCCGAAAGCGGGCATCCGCATCCACCATCGTCACCGCATCAAGGGCTGTCAACTCCCCATCCCCGTTACGCCGAACCAGGGGATTAATTTCAAGATAGTTTCCGTCTTCCTGGTCATAACACTGGAAGAGTTTGATCGCAAA
>JBHHXE010000047.1:0-14298 GCA_046756865.1 Nitrospiria bacterium
CCGAATAATCATATTCGCCCATCTCCTTTTTTCTTCATGCTATTTCTGCTACACTCCATGGTGCAGTTACTAACTTTTTAGGAAAAAGCCTTGGAGGACCTGGATTTAGAGAAAGACGGCTCCATTGAAGAGATTATATTAGAGGGTGAAGAGCGGGGGCTTTCGGTCTACGACCCCTTGCAGCGGTATCTGGCAGAGGTCCGCAAGTATCCCTTCCTCAGTCGCGAGGAAGAACATGATCTCTCGATTCGGTTTCGTGAAAAAGGTGACCTCGACGCGGTCACACAACTGATCCTGTCACACCTCCGCCTGGCCGTCTCCATCGCGATGGAATACAAAAGCCTCCCTTTTAATGTCATGGACCTGATCCAGGAAGGCAATGTCGGCCTGATGCATGCAGTGAAAAAATTTGACCCCTATAAGAAGGCCAGAGTATCCACCTACGCTACTTGGTGGATCCGTGCATACATCCTGAAATATATCCTGCAGAATTGGCGCCTGGTCCGGATCGGCACCACAGAGACACAACGCAAGCTTTTCTTTCAGCTTTCCAAAGAACGGGAACGTTTGGAAAAGCTGGGCGTGGAGGCCGGCCCCAAACTTCTTGCAAACCAGTTGGATGTAAAAGAAAAAGATGTGATCGAAATGTCGCAACGCCTGAAGGGACATGAGCTCTCCATCGATGCGCCAGCGGGCACCCTGGCCGATGAACCGCTCGCGAATGTTCTTCCTTCTCAGCAGGTAGGAGTCGACGACGCCCTGGCCGATAAACAGCTAACCCTTCTGTTTAGATCAAAACTGAAGGAATTTTCAAAAAAATTAAATGCGAGGGAGTCAAAGATATTGTCGGAAAGAATCCTGTCTGAGGAACCGAAAACCCTCGAGACATTTGCATCAAAATTTCAGATCTCAAAAGAGCGGGTTCGACAAATCGAAGAAAACATCAAAAAAAAGCTGAAGAAATACATGAAAGAGGAAATCAAAGATTTTTCGGAAAGCGAATAAAAAATAAAAATTCATTCGCTCAGTGAGCCTGGCCCGTAAGGACAGGGATTGCGCTCGCCATGCGCGTTTAACATTGAGGAGCCACTTTGCCCGGATTTCACCATCTATTCGTCTGTACCGGCCCGAACTGCCGGCAGGATGGGGCAGAAGAGGCTCTGCAGGCTCTTCAAAAATCACTTGAGAAAAAGAACCTGACAAAAAAGGTTCGCGTCACGCTTTGCCTTTGCCTGGGGCAATGCGGTAATGGCCCCAACATGGTTATTTACCCTGAAGGGAGCTGGTATGCCGGCCTGAATGAAAAGGCGGTCGAGGCCCTGGTACAGGAACACCTCATTGAGGGAAAAACCCTTCCCCACCTCCTCAGCTTTCCTTCCGGAAACCACTCCGATGGATAAACTCACAATTTACCAGATCGAATTTCACGGCCATTGCGGCATAACAGAGGCAGAACGTTCGATCGGACAACGGCTTTCGGTCGATATTGAAATGCATTACGACCTGAAGAAGGCGGCCAAAACCGATCACTTGGAAGAAACCGTCGATTATGACGATCTGAGCACTGAAATTGCGAAGCTGGGGAGAAAACAAGCGGTAAACCTGATTGAAACCCTGGCTGAAAGCATCGCCTGGAAGGTATTGGAAAACTCTCAGGTCCATTCCGTCTTGATTCGTCTTAAAAAAATATCCCCACCCTGCGAGGCCATCCGGGGGGGTGTCGTGGTTGAATGCCTCAGAACACGCCCGTAAGGGCCCGGAACACCCCCCAGAACCACCTCCAGAATCAGTTTTTTTCCAACAAAAGGTCGGCCTCGATCTGATCTTTTAGAAATGTCCGGATGGATTTTATTTTTTCGGGGTCTGTCAACTTCTTCTCATCTGAATCAGTCACATAAAAAATATCGACCACTTGATCCAGGCGTGTTCCAATCTTTGCGGCAAAGACGATTAAGCCGGCGTCAAAAATGGATTTGGAGATCACATAGAGGAGGCCGCGCCGATCAGGCGCGTAGAAATCAATTACAGTATAAGTTTGTGAGCTGTGATTGTCCAGCTCTACTCGGACCGGTTGAGACAGGAGGGCAGGCTTCTTTTTACGCTGAAAGCGACTATTCCTTGAAAGAAGTGTTTCAACCTTTTCGCTTCCATTCAGTACCTCCCTGATCTCTTTCAGGATCACCGAGGCCCGATCACCGGGAATCTGACCGGGAAAATCCGGGTCAACAACCTGAAAGGTGTCGACAATCATTCCATTTTCAAGGGTATAGACCTGCGCCGCAAGGATTTTCAAGCCCTTGGCCGTGAGGACGCCTGTTATCTTTGAGAAGATGCCGTGTGAGATCCGGTTGTGCGTGTACAGGGTATATTCTGTGACGCCACGACTGGGAAGCCCCCGCGCATCAATCCGGACAGGCTCCATTTCAAGTTGCTTGAGAGACGACAAGTCAATGAGGATTTTTTCCATGGGCGTTGCTAATAGATAACGCGGCGGTAACTGGGGAAGCATCTCCTCCAGCCACGCTGCAGGGAGTTCTTCTTTCGCCGCCTCCGGGATGAGCGCCCGAATCGATTCAGCTTTTTTTTGCTTGGATTCTTTCTCTTCTCCTGCCAGCAGGACGAGGGCCTCACGGTAAAGCTTGCTCAGGAGGTCTCCCTTCCAACCGGTCCACCTCCCCGGGCCAACCGCTCGGATATCTGCAATGGTTAAGATAAACAGGTTTCGAAGGGTATCGGGAGAAGCAACCTCCCGAGTAAATTCCAGGAGGACGGGTTCGTTTGAAAAATCACGGTAGAGGGCAACTTCAGAGAGAATGAGGTGCCGACGGACGAGAAAAAGAAGCAGGGCCTTTTCTTCCCCCCTGTAACCCAGAAGCCCCGCCGCCTCTTCAGCAATCTCCTCACCTGCCAGACTGTGGTCTTTTCCCTTTCCTTTGCCGATGTCGTGGAGAAGGAGGGCCAAATGGAGGATATCTTTCTCCCGGATGCCGAGATAGATCTCATGGAAGAGACCTTCTTCAGCCAGCAGGCTCTCCGCTTCTTCCAAGGCCCGGATGCTATGTTCATCCACCGTAAAGGCGTGTGACGGGCTCTCCTGAACCAGACAGTGCACTCTGGAAAATTCTGGAATAATTCTCCACAAAAGGCGTGTACGGTGCATGATTCTCAGAGTAGGCGCAATGTTTCCAGGTTTTGACAGGAGCTTCCGAAACAGGTCAACCGCATCAGACGAAAGGGGAACATCCTTTTTTTTCTCAGAAACCTGATAAATAACCTCTAAGAGAGAATCTGTAATCCGGACCGAATGTTCTTTTGCGTAAAGAAAGAGCCTCAGGGCGTTTCGATCTTCCTCCAGGAAATGAAATGGCTTGGACGATTCTAGCTGAATTTCATCGGAGACCAGGCGAAACCCTGGCGCGATAATACGCCGCTTCCAGGCACGGCGCCATTTCTGGTATCGGCTCTTGGGGGAGGCTTCCCGGGTAAATCGTTTTGATATCTCGAAGATCCCTCCTGTTTCAATGTAATACTGGCGCATAAATTCACGGCGACCTTTAAAGTTAAAAAACGGAGCGATTTCCTCCTGCAAATCAATCGCAAGATGATCAGAGGCTTTTCCATCTATGAAGTGGAGATGATTTCTTATCTTCCAGAGAAAGTCCTGCGCCGTTTTCAGGCTGGCATATTCGATATTGGACAGATGTCCCCACTGGTGGATCTGGGGAAGGTTGTCCGTCCGGTAACAGGCGGAGGCAACCCATCTCAGAGTGTGAATGTCTCTCAACCCTCCAGGGCTCTCCTTGAGATTGGGTTCGATGAGAAAGGGGGTTCTTCCATACTTGGTATATCTTGATTCCTTATCCAGACCCAACTGATGCAAAAATATTCTGAGGTTTTTATCAACTACTTTTGAGAAAAACTTCTCACGAAAGTCTTTAAACAGGGCGCGGTTCCCAAAGAGACGCCTTGAGTCCAGGAGCGAATTCGCAATGACCTGATCCTTCCGTGCAAGTTGGATACATTCATCCAGCGTCCTGAAACTATGCCCGACCTTATAACCCAGATCCCAAAGGAGGCAGAGGAGTTCGGAAGAAAGAGCTTCGGCTTCCTTCCTGTCCTCTTCGAGGCAGAGAAACATGAGGTCGATGTCAGAACCCGGCGAGAGTTCCGTCCGCCCATAGCCCCCGATGGCGATCAAGACTCCGTTCCACTCCTCTGCCAGGCCTGGGTCGATCGATTGGACCGCTTTCAAAAGAATAGAGTCTGCCAGATTGGAAAGGGCTGTCCCGGTCTGGCTTCCTCCTCCGCCTTGATGATGATAGTCCCGGATTTCTTTATATTTACCGTCAAAGATCTTTCGAAGTTCAGTCAGGATTTTGGTCTGGCCCTGTCCCATAAATCTCTCGATCCCTTAGTTTGAGGAGTATCGATACGTCCCGAACATGCACAGCAAGTGAGAAAAGTGGTCTGTGCACTCGTCTCGGAGAATCCTTGCAAGACCTCCTCAATGAAAATATTCTGCAAAACCCCAGATGCGCTCTTCCTCAGGCCCGTCTTTCACGACACCTTCTACTGCCATAAGGTGATAACCACCGAATATCCAGTGCTTCGAGATCTTAAGGCGTGACCAGATGAAAAACGTACCTAATGCGGGGACTTTCATCTCCCACCTCTGCGGAACGGAATATAAGGAAAAGGAAGGGGTCACTTCCTTGAGCCTTGTTATTGAAATCGGAGACTTAAACTCATGTGTGACCTTATCCCCTGAGAGGATCACTCCCCCTTCGTTTCGAAGGGTTTCTGAAAATTGATATTTCTTTAGAAATTTTCGTCTGTCAGCCTTATTCTGGTGAAAGTAAATCTGTCGTCCCTTCACCGTAGTCAAATAGAACCCCTGATATTCATCATAGAGGCCCTTATATCTTTTTAAGCCGTCGAATCCCTTCCATACGAGGGGTTCGTGGAGAAGCTCCCCCCAATATTCAACCCCCTTCAGGGTAACAACCGCTTCAGAAAAACCGACACTTCTCTTGAGATTCACCCCCTTGTCAGAAACATAAAGGGGTGAAATCGGTCCACTGGAAACCTTGATTGTAAAATCCCCCCCATCGTAACTGAGCCTATATCCTGATACCGGAGAGCCCTCGACCTTCGCATAATATGAAGGCTGGATCTTCTCCAGGGCCTTTCCCTCATAAAAATACTTGTCATTTCCTTCCAGGAAAGACCACTCATTATTATGGAATACTGCCCCGAAAAACTCCCCCCAAAGTCTTGATTCCTTACTTCCACGACCAAAGGTGAAGATGATGAGGAGGAAGTTATCCAGATCACTCCCCCGAAAGATAAACCGGTCGGAATGATAGCTGGTCACATCCCCCTTTACTAGAGGCGGAGCAGTCTCGGCGGAAACATTGGGAACGGAGTACGGACAAAGGACGACAAGGAGCAGTGCAAACAGACAACCCTTAATCGTATTCTGGAGGATCATGCAAAGATGGTGACAGATCCGGCGTTGGCTGTCAACATCCGAAAGCCAAAGGGCGTTTAAATAAGCCCGCAGCAGGGTATACACCGATACGCGAGAATTCGAGTACCGGCAAGGCCGCCCGTCACACACCAGCAGAAAAAAGGGGGAGGATAATTGCTTGCTTTTTTGGGACGCCTAAACCCCCAGCAAGCACGGAGGCCGCGCTCTCACTACGCGTTCACAAGCGATAAAATCGCATGGGAGGCCGCACAAAAACGGCTTAACCCTCACAGGACATAAGCAATTCTCTGGTCTCTTCTTGTCTGTTTTCTCCTGTCTTCTCCGCTTCTTCTTTCCAGACCACTACGGCGATCAGGTCCGTTAAAATTCGGATCGTTGAAAATCCGACGGTCAATACCTGATCGCAATTGTTTTCCAGAACGGCGCTCCTTTTCCTGCATAAGACCTCCCTCCCTTCCTCACTTTCAATCGCTTGAATTTTGAAGCGAACACTGAAGGGATATCACGAAGTCTTGTCATTAAGCAACTCCTCTGTGATCAGATTCTTTGCTGAAAAAAATAAAGGTGTTTCGCCCCGCATTCTTCGCCTTATACAATGCGTGGTCTGCATTCTTCATGAGAAGCATTGTTCTCCTGCCGTCACAGGGGGCAATCGCGATCCCAATACTGATCCCAATCGTAATCTCTTGTCCTCCAACCTTGAATGGACTGGACAGCGCTCTGATAATTTTTTTCGCAATAATAGCAACCTCACTCCTACCTGTTGTATTTGACAATACGATGAGAAATTCATCCCCCCCGGAACGTGCGACGGTATCTGTCTCACGGACAGAAGAAAGTAGTCGACCGGCAGTCTTCTTGAGGACCTCATCCCCGACAAGATGGCCATGTGTATCGTTAATAAACTTAAACCGATCCAGATCGAGAAAGAGTACCGCTAGCTGTGAAAGTTTGCGTCTCGATTGTTTAAGCGCCTGGGACAAGCGTTCTTTGAATAGAACCCGATTGGCCAAGCCCGTAAACTGGTCGTAATGTGCCAGACTCTGAATCTTTGCCTCGTTCTGCTTATGTTTGGTGTCATCACTGAAAACACCGGTATACAGAATGGAATTTTCCGTCTCCCTTTTGACTGCTTTAATTGAAAGCCAGCCGGGATAGATCTCGCCATTCTTCCTGCGGTTCCAGATTTCTCCCTCCCAGTGGCCTGCTTCGTTGATGGCCTGCCACATTGCCTTGTAAAACGCCTTGCCCTGTTTGCCTGACTGTAAAATTGACGTATTCTTGCCGACAGCTTCCTCGGCTGGATAACCGGTAATTTTTGTGAAAGCGGGATTGACCGAAAGGATCTTCCTATTGCCGTCAACGATGATAATTGCATCATTCACTGACTCCAGGAGGGTGGCCGAGATCTGTTGAAGTTCTAAGCGTTTATTTTCCTGAGTTGTTTTTATTTTGAGCCAAAGAACGATGAGGAGGAGGGTGGTCACAAGGACGCGAAAATAAATATCACTCACGCCCGGGTTGAAAAGCAGGTCTCTAAAGCTCCATTCTTGGAATACAAACGAACGAACACCAGCGTCAAGGACCCAAAATAAAGCCCCAGCGCCAAGCCCAGCCAGCGTGTATAATTTTATCCTCCTCCCTGTCATTTTCTCCTTATACAAACGGGGCGGCAGTAAACGAATAAGGCGGTCGGACCGGCTCCTTACATTAGATTTTGATTTCGTTTGATCTCTGGTTAGTCCGCGTACTCACAATAAAACACACACAGCCACTCTAATGAAACACAACGGAACATCTCACCGACAAGACACCTTTGCGGTCATAATCCATACGTCTATCGATAATAAGTATACTTAGTATCTATGTTTTGTCAAGGTATGGAAGGCCTATCGGCATGATATTCGGCTCCAATATGGGGATGAAACGCCGAAACAATGCCCTCGGAATTATACCGCAAGGTAACTAGCTCAACCCACTGAGCAGACGCATTGATTTCAGGCCTCTGGAGGACGCGTCTAGCTTGACATTCAAATTTGCCATCAAGTATACTTTATTAGGCATATGGAGTATATACTCAATAAGAATAGTCGGTCTTTTCAGAATAAAAGAAGTTACAGGTAACGATGATGCCTGATATGAGGAGGTGAGGAAATGGAAAAAATATCCCCGGAAAAAGTGGGTGAACGGATTAGGGCTGTGCGTGGAAAACGGACGCAGACAGAATTTGCAAAAATCCTCGGCGTAAAAAAACAGAACTACATCAGCCGTTATGAACGGGGGCGAATCCCCTCCCCGGACCTTCTCGTCCGCATTGCCTCCCTGGGCCGGATCAGCACCGATTGGCTCCTGACCGGAAGAAAAGGTGGACCCAAGGCTGTTTTGCTTTTAAAGCAATTACGGAGCATCAGGAAAGCCCAGCGCGGGAAAAAATAGGTGGCTTAACGATTCAGCTTATCGAAAGGAAAGATTGTGCTCAAGAGTACCTCATTTATTTGGATGGATGGAAAGCTGATCCCTTGGGAGGATGCGAAGGTCCATGTCCTGACCCACAGCCTGCACTACGGTCTAGGAGTCTTTGAAGGCATCCGATGCTATAAAGGGGACGCCGGAACCACCATCTTTCGCTTACAGGAGCACGCAGCCCGCCTTTTAAGATCGGCCCATGTTGTTCAGATGGAAATCCCTTTCTCTCAAAAGGAAATTGAAAACGGCATAATCGAAATCGTGCGCGAGAACTGCCTGGATGAAGGCTATATCCGGCCCCTGGCCTTTATTGGCTACGGAGAAATGGGTCTCTACGCCAAGGACGCGCCGATTCATCTTTCCATTGCCGTCTGGCCTTGGGGAACTTATCTTGGGGATGAAGGCCTCAAACGGGGAATCCGTGTAACCGTCTCCTCATTTACGCGCCACCATGTCAACATCAGCCTGACACGCGCAAAGGTCACCGGATATTATGTCAATTCTCAATTGGCAAAGCGGGAAGCCAAGGAAGCGGGGTTTGATGAGGCCGTTCTGCTAGACACAGACGGTTATGTCACCGAAGGCCCCGGCGAGAATATTTTTATTGTCCGAAACGGAACCTTGAGAACGACTCCGATGACCTCGTCCATCCTTGAGGGGATCACACGAGAAGCAATTCTCGAACTTGCCCGTGAACGCAACATCAAGGTTGCGGAAGACCGGTTTACACGGGACGATCTTTACCTGGCCGATGAAGCCTTTTTTACTGGAACCGCTGCCGAGGTCACCCCCATCCGGGAGGTTGACGGACGCATCATCGGGACAGGGAAGCCGGGTCCGGTCACCCAGGAACTTCAGACGGCTTTCTTTGATATTGTTCGCGGTAAATCAAGCGATCACCCAGAATGGCTCACCTCTGTGTAAGAACTCAGATATGTAAGGATTCAGATCGCCCACATTTCACGCCTTGGCTGCGTTGCTGCGGTGCTCAAATCCTCACATAGAAAACTACGCTCCGGTCTTGCGCCTCGTGCCTTGCCCTGACGTAAAATCTGAACGATCTGAGTCCTTACACACCCTCCTCAGGATAAGCTAAAATCTTTGAGGAAAAAATTTAAAAACCCTTCACCGGTGCTTTGTTACGCCTTCCTGTTTGCAAAATTTTATGGTTGCGCATCGGCTGCAGAAGGGGGAAAGGGGGGTACAGATAAACTGGCCATAGGGGACAAGTATATCATTGTAGTGAATCCAGTATTTTCTGGGGAGCTTCTCCCGCAATGCCATTTCACTCTCTTCAGGGGTCTTTGTCCGGATGAGCCCAAGCCGGTTGGAAATGCGGTGGACGTGGGTGTCCACGCAGATCCCGGGCAGGTTATAGGCCACGGTGATGACGAGATTTGCCGTCTTTCTACCCACACCCGGCAGCTTGAGCAGAAGATCAATCTGATCCGGGACCTTTCCACCATATTCATCCTCCAATATTTTGCAGATGCCGAGGATGTGGCGTGCCTTGGTGCGATAAAAAGAAACCGGATATATCGCCTTCTCGATTTTCTCCTGCGTGAGTTTCATGATGGCGGAAGGCGTACCCCCAATCTGATACAAACGTTCAGAGGCGGCTTCTGTCGTTTCATCCCGCGTACGCAGGCTGAGCAGACAGGAGATCAAAACCTTGAAAGGGTCCGCAGTTTCTTCTGCTATGACGCCGAGGACGGGCACTTTCAGTCGTCCGGCTTCCCTCTCCAGGATGGTCATGAGCTTGTCAATCTGAGTCTGGGTCATCCTCTGAAGCTCCGAAGCGCTTCCAGGGCGGTCTGCATATCGGGCGGGATCGGGGCTGAAAAGTTCATCTGCTCTTGGGAAACCGGATGCACAAATCCAAGCACTTCGGCATGGAGCATCTGCCGGGGGCAAGGAAGTTCGGGTTTTCTCCCGAGCTTTCCCCCGTACACTTTATCTCCAAGGACAGGATGGCCGAGGTGGGCCATGTGGACCCTGATCTGATGGGTCCGCCCCGTCTTGGGGTAGACCTTGAGAAGTGTTGCCTCCTTGAGCCTTTCCCGAACAACAAATACGGTTTCCGAGGCACGCGGACGCGCAGTCCTGGCCGAAATTTTCTTTCGGTCGGCGCGGTCCCGGCCAATCGCAAGAACAATCCGGCCTTCTTTCTTTCGGATAATTCCACAGACGAGGGCAAGATATCGCCGGGCAATGGTATGTGCCTTAAACTGCTTCGACAGGCGCTGATGGGCAAGATCTGTTTTTGCAACCACCATCACGCCGGAGGTTTCCTTATCCAGCCGATGCACAATGCCGGGACGCTCCCGTCCGCCGATCCCCGGAAGATCACGGCAATGATGGAGCAAGGCATGAACCAGGGTACCCTGATCATGACCGGGTGCAGGATGAACCACCATTCCCGCCGGTTTATTCACGATCAGGAGAGATTCGTCTTCGTAGAGCAGATCGAGCGGAATTTCTTCCGGAATCAACTCTAGCGGCTCCGGAGGAGGGACACAAATCTCGATTTGATCTCCCTCTCTAACCTGATAACTTGCCTTTGTCCGTGCCCCGTTAAGTTGAATCAGACCCTCAGCAATGAGCTTTTGGATGCGGGCCCTTGAAAGCGGGACGCCTCTTTTAATCAGATAAAGGTCAAGCCGGTCGGCCTGGCTGTGCGATGGAACCTCTAGCGGAGAAGGAGGGAATGAAGACATGCGGACTACCCCCCCCGGCGGCTTTCGGGCTTTTTATCTTTAATGCCATCTTTATGAAAATAAACATGAAACAAAAGGAGCGAAATGCCAACCGTGATGGCGGAATCCGCGACATTGAATGCGGGCCAATGGAACTTCCCGACATAAAAGTCAAGAAAATCAATGACCTCTCCCAAGCGGAAGCGGTCGATCATGTTCCCGATCGCACCGCCGTACAAGAGGGAAATGGCGACCAGGCCGAGAGTCTCTTCCTTGGGCATCTCCCAGAAAAAATAAGCGAGCAGGAAGAGGGCGATGACGGAGACGGCAGCAAAAAAAACACTGCGGAAACCTTCATTGTGCTCGGCGAACAGGCCGAAGGCGGCACCTGGATTTCGAATATAGGTCAGGGAGAAAAAGCCGTCAATGACAGTAATGGATTCATGAAGACGGAAGGCTCTATCAATGTAAAGCTTGCTGATCTGATCAAAGAGGATGACGCCCCCCCCAATCACGCCGAGAAAGAGGAACTTACCCCGTGTTGATGCCGCTTGCAATGACAACCTCCGTGCAGCGCCGACACAAGGTGGGGTGCGTTGCATCCCGACCGACACTCTCCTGATAGGTCCAACACCGCCCGCACTTTTCGCCTCGCGCCGGCGCTACATCTATACGCAAACTCGCGTCTTCAAGGGTCGTGGAAAGCGCCCATTCCGGCGCGCCCCGATCGGCATCCCCGACTTCCTGCGCGTGGATGTCCTGATCCTGCCAGGGTGAGAAGTTCACTTGCGAAACAATAAAGAAAGCGGGAAGCATTGCGGCCTGGCCCTTGAGGAGTTCATAGAGCGCAGGCTTTGCAAAAAGATGTACACCCGCTTCCAATGAATTCCCGATTTTTTTGTCCTTTCGAACCTCCTCCAGAACGCGCGCGACTTCATCCCGAACCTGGATGAGCCTGCTCCAGTCCTTTTCTCCATTGCCTGCTTCAACCGTAGAAAGGTCTTTCTCCTCCGGAAATTCGGTAAGATGAACACTCGGCTGTGACTTCAAGTTCTCCGGAAGATATTGCCAGATCTCATCGGCGGTAAAGGAAAGAATCGGCGCCATAAGGCGAACCAGGGCAAGCAGAATTTCCTGCATCACAGCCTGTGCAGCCCGCCTTTCCGGTGCATCTGCCGCGGCGGTATAAAGCCGATCTTTCAGGATATCGAGATAGAAAGAGGAGAGATCGACGGCGCAAAAATTATTCAAGGCGTGGAAGACAATATGAAATTCCGATTCACAATAGGCCCGCTGAATCTTTTCATTGAGAACATGGAGACGCTTGAGCGCCCAGCGGTCAATATCGCTTAGGTCTGCTATTGGGAAGGGGACCGGTCCAGGATGATAATCGTAGAGATTTCCCATCAGAAAACGGCAGGTGTTCCGGATCTTCCGGTAGGCCTCAGAAAGCTGCGTCAGGATGTCGGGAGAGATACGGACATCCTCCCTGAAATCGGTAGCCGCCACCCAGAGACGGAGGATCTCCGCCCCGTATTTCTTGATGACTTCTTCCGGCGCGATCACATTCCCGGCCGATTTTGACATCTTTTTTCCCAAGCCGTCGACGGTAAACCCATGTGTCAGGACCGCTTTATAGGGGGCTGACTTTTGGGCCGGGTCGGTTGCCAGGGTGGTCAACAAGCTGCTCTGGAACCAGCCCCGGTGCTGGTCCGAGCCTTCAAGATAAAGATCGGCACGCAAATCTTCACCTGCGAGCAGTTTTCGGTGCTCGAGGACTGGAATATGGCTGATTCCGGACTCAAACCAAACATCCAGAATATCATTTTCCTGTTCAAATCTCGATCCGGAACAGCCCGGGCAGACGATACCTCTGGGCAGAAGATCCGCAGCCGACCTGGAAAACCAGATGTCACTCCCCTCTTTTTCCATCAGGCCCGCGATGTGGCTTGCAATCTCAGGAATCATTGTGAGCGGAAGTGATTCTTCACAATCCAGACAGGTAAAAGCGGTAATCGGCACCCCCCAGATGCGCTGCCGGGAGATGCACCAATCCGGACGGCTGTTCAGCATGCCGAGCATGCGGTCATAGCCCCAGGACGGAATCCATCCCTTATTGTTATTAATTTCGCAAGTCGCCTCCACAGCACGTCCCCGGAGAGATTTCGTAACGTCCTCTCTATCATCTCCCATAGAAATGAACCATTGGTTCGTCGCGCGAAAAATTACGGGGTTCTTGCACCGCCAGCAATGCGGATAGGAATGTGTAATTGATGCGGCCTTGATCAGTGTTCCAATTTCAGACAAGCGGCTAATGATCGCCTCGTTTGACTTGAGGACAGCAAGGCCTTCCCATTGCTCGATTTCGTTGTCAATTTTGTCGGTAAATCGTCCGCGGCTGTCAAGGGGCGCAAAGACCTCAAGATTATTTTCCAGCCCGACCTCGTAATCTTCCTGTCCGTGACCCGGTGCGGTATGGACACACCCGCTTCCCTGCTCCAAGACCACATGCTTTCCCGTAATCACTTCTGAGGGCCAGTTTCTCTCCGAGTCTTCTTCTAAAAAGGGAGAACGACACACTATACCCTTGAGTTCGCTCCCTTTGAATATCTTTTTATCTACAGTATATTCCGGAATTTCAAATTCCTTCATGCACTTTTCAACTAAATCTTTTGCAATGATCCAGGTCTGCTCACTCACTTCCCCGACATTGACCCTGACCGCACGATATTCAAAGTCCGGATGGAGACAGACCGCCTTATTCGCAACAAGAGTCCAGGGCGTGGTCGTCCAGATCACAAGCGAGACCTTTTTCAAGTTGGCAAGTACATTTGAAGGATCTTTCGTCACCCTGAACTTCACGTAGATTGACGGAGAAACATGGTCGGCATATTCGACCTCGGCTTCGGCCAGGGCGGTCTCATCGTAGGAACACCAGAGCACGGGCTTTCTTGCTCGGTATACTTCTCCGGACGCTACGATTTTTCCGAACTCACGAACAATGGCCGCTTCGTAATCGGGGGTCATCGTCAGATAAGGTCGGTCCCAGTCGCCCAACACCCCCATACGCTTAAATTCCTCACGCTGGATCCTGACATATTTATCGGCATAGTCCCGGCAACGCTGCCTGATCTGGACCTTGCTCATTTCCCTTTTCCTCGGGCCGAGGACCTTGAGGACTTGGTGCTCAATCGGAAGACCGTGACAATCCCAACCTGGAACATAGGGCGCGGCATAGCCGCTCATGGTCTTTGACTTGACGATGATGTCTTTTAAGATTTTATTGAGAGCGTGGCCGATATGGAGGTGACCGTTGGCATAGGGGGGGCCATCGTGAAGGATGTATTTCTCCCGATCAGCCCGTTCCGTCTGAATTCGGGCATATAGGCCCTCTTTTTCCCATTGGGCCAGCGCCGCAACTTCCTTTTGGGTCAGGTTGGCCCGCATCGGGAAGTCCGTCTTCGGGAGATTGAGTGTGTCCTTGTATTTCTTCTTTGTTTCCATAGAGCTAGGGATAGTAGCATCGGGCCAATTGCTTGTCAACGATCCCGATAACCCCAAGATCAGCGATTGATCTTGGGGTCAACAGGCAAGTTGTCTAAAAGACAAGGCCAGAGGCCATAAGGGCGACGGAGGCGTACTCAC
>JBHHXE010000048.1:0-13781 GCA_046756865.1 Nitrospiria bacterium
AAATAGATCCCGAGACTTCCTCCTATTTGACACCCCCCGGAAAGCTTTGTAGAGTAGTAGGGAACCTCTGAATAAGTCATGAATTGTTTTTTCAGGGCAATAATGTCCCGTTTCCACCTTGCAAATCTTGAAAATAGCGGGCTATTCTCTGCGATTTGCGCCTTGAATCGAAACATTTTATCTCCTGAAAAATTCAACCCAGACTTAATCAGGGGTTCCGTAGGTAAGAATCCGGCGTAGTGTTCACGATTTGTATATACACGACGGAGGGCATGATGCAGAAGACCGGTGTGAGGCAGACCCTTGCAGAACATTTGGCCCGTTCCTCCCGCGAACTCAAATATCGGAGACTCTCATCCGAAACCGTCCATGAAGTCAAACGCCGACTAATGGATACCTTCGCCTGTGCACTCGGCGGATGGTCCGCGACGCCCGCACAAATCGCCCTCGAGGCAGCACGATCCCTCCGGCTCCGAGCCGGAGCAACGCTCCTCGGAAGCGCCTGGAAGTCGACCCCTGATCTGGCCGCTTTTGCAAATGGAACCGCCGTCCGTTTTCTGGATTACAACGATACCTATCTCTCCAAAGAACCCGCCCATCCCAGTGACAACATTCCTGCTGCGCTTGCCGTTGCAGAGGTCTCCGGTTCAGGAGGAAAGGAGCTGATCGAGGCCATCCTCCTGGGCTATGAAGTCCAATGCCGCCTCTGCGATGCCGCTGCGCTTCGCCCGAGAGGCTGGGACCATGTGGTCTACGGCGCTTTCTCCACAGCCTTGATCGCTGCAAAGCTCTGGCGGCTTTCGGAAACCGAGACCTGCCATGCCCTCGGCCTGTCCGGAACCTTCAATTATGCCCTCCGCCAGACACGCGTCGGTGAACTTTCAATGTGGAAGGCAGCCGCCTTTGCCAATACAGCCAGAAACGGTCTCTTTGCCGTCTCCCTGGCTCGGCTCGGGATGACCGGCCCGGCTCCGATTTTTGAGGGGGAGAAGGGGATGATGCAGATTGTTTCCGGACCCTTTGATCTCCCGCCCCTCCCTCCGGAAGGCCCTTTTAAAATATTGGAAACCTACATCAAATATTATCCCATTGAGTATCATGCACAGAGTGCGGTTGAAGCCGCCCTACAACTTCGTGGACAACTCAAGGACAACAAACGCGACCGGATTGACAAGGTTCTGGTCCGGACATCAGAGATATCTTATGAAATCATCGGACGTGATCCAGAGAAGTGGCATCCCAAAACAAGGGAAACGGCTGACCATTCTCTGCCTTATTGTGTGGCCGTGGCCCTGCTGGATGGAGAGGTCGGTCTCCGTCAGTTTAACCAAGAACGTATCTCCGATCCCAAACTTCGTTCCCTCATGCAGCAGATTCAGGTAACATCCGACCCCGAACTTTCCGCCACCTACCCGGAGTCTATCGCGAATACGGTAGAGCTCAGAACAGAAGGAAAGGTCTATATAAAGCGCATCGACCATCCCAGGGGACACCCTAAAAACCGCATGACGGATACAGAAGTCGAGGCAAAGTTTCGTCGTCTGGCGGAGCCTTTGTTATCAAAAAATCAAATTCAAAGGATTCTTGATCGTCTTTGGAACGTGGAAAAGGAAAAATCCATCGGGGACTTGCTCGCGCTCTTTAAAATAAAGGGGAGAAAGAAATGAGTCGAACCTCACCCGGAAAGCGTCTGCGCAAGCTGATCAAAAAAAACCCCCTTCTGCTGCCGGGAGCATATAATGCGCTTTCAGCCCTGCAGATCGAGCAGGCCGGGTTTGACGCGGTCTACATATCGGGTGCCGGCATAGCCAACGGCGTCGCCGGCCTTCCCGACATCGGCCTCCTGACCCTGACTGAGGTCGTTACGCAAGTCCGGTATATTACAAGAGCAGTGAACATCCCGGCAATCGCAGATGCCGATACGGGGTTTGGTGAGGGGCTTCACCTGCGGCGGGCCGTGGAAGCATTCGAATCTTCCGGCGTGGCGGCGGTTCAAATAGAAGACCAGGTATTTCCAAAACGCTGCGGCCACCTTTCAGGAAAAGAGGTCATCCCCGCCCGGGAGATGGCTCAAAAAATCAAGACCGCTGTCAAGGCCCGACAAGATCCCGATTTCCTGATTATCGCCCGAACCGATGCCAGGGGGGTCACCCGCTTTCAGGACGCCATTGACCGTGCAAATCGCTACCTTGATGCTGGAGCCGATATCATCTTTCCGGAAGCCCTTAAATCAGCCGATGAATTTTCCAGGTTTTCAAAGGCAGTACCGCACCCCCTCATGGCCAATATGACGGAGTTCGGGAAGAGTCCGCCCCTGGGTTTTGAGATGCTCTCTGAGATGGGATACCGCCTTGTCCTCTTCCCGATGACCCTTCTCAGAATTGCATCTAAGGGGATCACAGAAGCACTAGAGAAACTGAAAAAGGAGGGGACCTCGGCCGAGATGCTCGGGAAGATGCAGACCCGTCAGGCTCTGTATGAGCTGATCGGATATGACGCTTTTCCGGAAAAAGGAGAAAAGAGGGGTAAATGAACAAAGAAAAAGTCCATTCCGGTTTGGAGGGGGTAAGGGCGGGTGATTCGGCCATCTGTCAGGTCGACCACGAATCCGGTGGGCTTTCTTACCGGGGCTATCGGATCGAAGCGCTGGCCAAACACGCCACCTTTGAAGAGGTCGCCTATCTCCTTTTAATGGGGCAACTACCGGACCTGAAGAGGCTTGAGGCGTTCAGAAAAGATCTTCTCCGCGCCCGAAGCCTTTCAGAGCGGGTCCGTTTATTTTTAAAAATCCCCACCCCTTCAGCACATCCGATGGACGTCTTGAGAACGGCGGTTTCCATCTCCGGCATGGAGGACCCGGACCGGAACTTAAACGACAATCAGGCCAACCTCCGGAAGGCGATTCGCCTGATCTCTCAGATACCAATGCTCCTTAGCGTGTTCAGGCAACGGGCAAAAGGGAGTGAAATCATCAGCTCCGACCCCGCCCTCAACCATGCCGCGTTCATCCTCCATCAATTGACGGGCGCTCTGCCGGAGCCCGAAGATATTCGGGCGATGGAAATCTCTTTGATCCTTTATGCCGAACATGAGTTTAATGCCTCAACCTTTGCCGCACGCGTCACCGCCTCTTCGCTATCTGATCTTCACTCCGCCGTGACCTCCGCCATCGGCTCCTTGAAAGGGCCACTCCACGGCGGGGCAAATGAAGCCGTAATGACCCTGCTCTTGGAGGTCGATCAGGCGGGGGACCCCGAAAAAAATATTCTTAAGCGGCTTCGCCGGAAAGAGCGGATCATGGGATTTGGACATCGTGTCTTAAAAAAGGAAGACCCCCGTTCCAGAATTATAAAGGCGATTGCCGCGTCGCTGGGAGAACGGAAAGGGGAACAAAAGTGGTTTGCACTCTCGGAAAAAATAGAAGAAATCATGCTTCGGGAGAAGGGCCTCTATCCCAACCTCGACTTTTATTCTGCATCAGTTTACGCCCTGCTCGGGATCCCTGTAAAATTCGACACCCCCCTCTTTGTCTGCAGCCGGATCACCGGTTGGGCCGCCCACATCACTGAACAGCATGATCACAACCGCCTGATTCGCCCGCGATGCCGGTATACTGGAGAACCAGATCGTCCGTACATTCCGATAAATCGCCGATTCGCCTGAAGCCTCGGACTGAGAATTCTTGGGAGATCGGGGCGCACGCTCACCCCTGAGGTAAACGGTGAACTGTTAAAGATTGAACCCCATCACCTCATCACGATTCAATGTCCGCCGCATTTGGCACTTATTGTAAGTCTTACAGGGAGGAATAAATCGGGGCCAATATCACAAAGGAAAGGGCGGATTGCCTCTGGCAAGAAATTCCGGGTTTGCGAGGTCAGGCTTATTGTACTGTAATCGATTTCCCTCCAGATCGGTCACCGATCCCCCGGCTTCAACCACGAGGCAATCGGCCGCGGCGGTATCCCATTCCATGGTCCGACCGTATCGAGGGTATAAGTGTGCAGCCCCCTCAGCAACGAGGCAGAGCTTTAATGAACTTCCTCTCTTGAGGCACTCGAAATCCACTTTTTTTTCGAGAAGGCGGTCGGTGATATCGACACCAAATGACCGGCTGATGACAACCTTCAGTTTCTGCTGCCGGTAATCGCTTACTTGAATACGCTTGGGGGATTCTCCCCGAACCTGTTTAAACGCACCGCCTTCATGCGCCGCGTAATAACTCAGGCCCAATGCCGGCGCATGGACGACACCGAGAATCGGAACGCCCTTCTGTATAAGAGCAATATTGACCGTAAAGTCATCATTCCGTTTGATGAACTCCCGCGTCCCGTCCAGCGGATCAACCAACCAACAGCGCTCCCATCCCTGGCGGACCTCATAAGGAAGCGCAGTCGATTCTTCAGAAACAACGGGAAAATCGGGGGTCAGCGTTTCCAATCCGGCTTGAATCATGTAGTGCGCAGCCATATCAGCGCTTGTGAGGGGAGACTCATCTTCTTTAAGAGTAACTCCGAAATCGGACTTTACATAGACCGCCATAATCGCCTGGCCTGCCCGCTCCGCAATCGCGACGAGTTCGGGCAAAAGCAACAACACCTCTTTTTCTATATTTGGTTGATCTTCCAAATCCTTTATCTCCAGTAAACCCTGTGATGGTATCTCTTGCCCTATGATTTCCCGGACCGAATGAGACGCATAAAATCATCGACCGTGTAGAGGCTCTCAAATTCAACCTTTTGCTGTGCGATCCGTTCTCCCCCGCCTTCAATACGGTCGATCAGGGAGATGACCTTTGTGACCGTGTACCCGGCCTCTCTCAGGACGTCCATCGCCCTGATCGTCGACCCCCCGGTGGTGACCACATCCTCTACTACAACCAGACGGGCACCCTCTTTTAATGTTCCTTCGACCTGCTGTCCACTCCCATGCCCTTTCGGCTCCTTACGAACAATAAAAGCGGGAATCGGGTCTTTCTGCATGAAGCTGACCACGGACACCGCCGTTGCAATCGGGTCGGCTCCCAAGGTCATTCCCCCGATCCCGTCTACCTTCTCCATCCCCTTGATCCTCTCAAAGATCTCCCCGCCAATCAGGTAGGCCCCCTCCGGGTCAAGTGAGACTTTTTTGCAGTCAATATAAAACGAACTCATCTTTCCGGAAGTGAGTTTGAAAGTCGGCTCTTCAGAATACCGAAAGGCATGATGAAAGAGCAGATCAAGCAGCTTTTCCCGGGAAGCGGATAAGGACATATGCTATGCCTATCGAATTGGGCCGATTTTGTCAAGCAGATAAGGCCCAAAATGGGATATTCACAGGGAGAATCCCAAGATCGGAAATTTCGGAATTCGGGGAAGGCACACTCAGTCTTGGCAGACCAGGGCTGATGTGCTAACATGCGGATTCTGGCTTGACTGAATCAAAACCACAAAGGCCCCCGTAGCTCAGGTGGATAGAGCAACGGTTTCCTAAATCGTGTGTCGGGTGTTCGAATCACCCCGGGGGCACCATAAAATCAATAAACCAATGAGATTTAGAGCAATAAAAAAACAGTGATAGCGATCATTGAGGCGACCTGATATCAAAGGCTTAGTGAGCATTTGATTAGGTCAGTATCCAGACATTGTTGATGGAACCATGAAGTGATTCGCCACCGAAAAGAACCATTTTTTTCGGGCCATAGACCGAAGTATGCCACGGCCTAGCAGGGAGATCCCTTTCTTCGGAGACTTCTTCGGAGAAAGCCGTAGATACGTTACGTTAAGCCTCTAAGTTTCAAAACCTGTCTCATGAACTAAATCTCAGTCATTTATTTTAATAAGCCCTGGCCTACATTTCTAACAGTCCCACAAAAGATGTCTTTGGGAAGAAAGTCCCCAATCGTCTCATCATTGCACCTACCCAAATATCTGCTAAAATATAGTCGAAGAGTCTACACCGCAATACTATACAGAATGAGGTTTATTCAATACTCTTCCGTTATTAGGATAGTAATATCTACTATTCAATCTAACATCTTTTGGTCGATACCACGGATGCCACTATGAATCTGTTGGCATTAAAAATCCGAACATTACAACAGGACCTACCGAAAGACTCATGTCCAAAATAAAATCGTTGCATCTCAGCAAAAACAGGCAGATTTTTCTTGCAATCATTGTAGTAATCTTCTGGGTGAAGATTCACCAGCATTTCACCCAAATGGATGATCGATTTTTCCATGCTTCGTTGCAGGGGATGGAAGGTCTTTTGCTCTATGAGATCGGAAATTACAAAGATGCCGCAGAAGCGTATCGCGCTCATTTCATAAAAACGGACAACTGGGAAGTAACGGATGATCCTGCCCTAAATGCCTTGCTTCGGAGAGATTTTATTTCCGCCGAGATGATTTCAAAGTCAGACTTGAAAAAAGGTGAAAATGAAATAAATGCATATCTCACCCTGGGAGAAGTGGCGCTTGAAAAGGAGATGTATGATGAGGCTCAAAAATGGTTCAACCATGTTCTTGAAAGCGAAAGAGATCAATTTGATGCCCTGCTGCTTTCTTCGTTTGTTCAAGCCCGTACCGGAAGAGATGGGGAAGCAGTTGCCTTCATTAATCGTGCGTTGAGGTACCACCGAATTGAAACAAGGATCACGTCATTTTTTTTAGTGCTTGAAATGATGGGTGACTTACTTGAAGCACCAAGTGAAAAACAACAGAATACTCTGCTGGCACACTACTTTCGTTATCTGAGAATCTTCGACCATTCCAATGGAAGGCATGCCAGCGCTTTTGCAAAAAGAGGAATCAAAAATAATGATCATTCCGAGGCGGCTTACTTAACCAGGGGGATTATATTTCACAAAGAGGAAAAAATAGAGAAGGCGCTTTCTGCTTACAAGAATGCAATTAAAATTAATCCTGAATACGCAGAAGCCTATCGTCGAATGGCCCAGATTTATTCTGATCGAGGTGACCTTGCGACTGAATATGAAATGACAAAAACCGCATACGAGGTGGCTCCAAAAGATTATTTTTATATCCAGATCTATCGAGGTTTCCTTTCAGATAAACTCGGTGATTATTATCAAGCACTTGTCTTCACAGAGCAATTACTGAAAGAAGATCCTAAAAATATTGATCTCATCAAGGCAGCGGCTTTCTATTTAAGATTTATCGGGAAAGAAAAGGAAGCGATTGAGTACTACGAGAAGGGGCTTGTTTTTTACCCAAGAAATCCATCGCTCTATGAAGGGCTTGGTTATTCCTTTGTAGAATTGGAAAAATTTAATGAAGCATCTAAAGCCTTTCAAACCGCCCTTTCTATTAATGATATGCGGCCGCGTGCTTACGCTGGAATGAGTTTTGTTCACAATAAGGCTAACCAAAAATTAGAGGCGATAGAAGCACTTGAAACAGCCTTCCGTTATGGACTTAGAAGTACGACCCAAAGGATGAATCTGTGCACCCTTTACCACACGGTCTCTCAATTTGAAAAAGCAGCGCATTGCTTAAGGCGGGTGCTCAACGATGAACCCAGAAATGCCTATGCTGGAAATCTCCTGACATACACCCTAAAAAATCTGGAAAACAAATGAGAAAAGAAAGCAATACGAATCAAGAAAGAAGACGGGTTTTTAAGTTTCTTGATCGTATCCGTTTTGAAAAAGCACTCTTCACCGCTCTTTGCCTCTGGGCCTTAAGTATCCAGATGAAATATCGTGTCTCGGCCTCGATCCTCCTTCTACTTATCCCGTGGGTTGGCATCGCCCTGGCCGCTTCAAGCCTATTTCTTCTGATAGACGGATGTTTTCCAACCCTGCTTATTGATACCCCTTTCAAAAAAACGCTCCACAGAATGGAGAAGGGAACAAAGCTCCTCATCCGTATTCTTGTATATTACAGCCTCTTTCTTTTAGCAAACGGCTTACTTGACATCGCTCCACCTGTCGTCCGACCCGCAAAAATCAAATCTATTTCCGCGGGAGAATGGAATTTAGACCTCCCTGTCCCTTATCAATTGGCAACACTTGCCTTGACTGATTCGGAGAAAAAAGTTCATTTTCTTCTGAATTCGGAAGAACGCTACCGTCTCTGGGGAGGGGAGGCAGTCGTAATTGTTAGCCACCCTGGATATTTTGGCATTCCTTGGGTCTCCGGTATCGAAAAAGATCTTGAAATCTATAGCAAAAAAACGCTAGCGTTGACCCCCACCGCCTCCGAGGCCTGGAGAAATTTAATCCGGTTTTATATAGATCACGAAAGATGGAGGGAGGCCGGTTCTACGGCAAACGACTATTTAGAGATATACCCAAATGATGATGCCTTCGCCCTTAATATCGCGGCGAGATTAAATGTGGCAGGGCAATACTCCGATGGCATCCCAATATTAGAACGCATTGTCGAACGGCGTCCGACCTATAAAGCCTACCAATTGCTTGGTTATGCCTTAAGCTGGGGTGGTAACCGAGAACGTGCCGCCATGTTTTTAGAAAAATCCGTTTCGCTCAACCCCGCATTCTGGGAGGCCTATTACCACCTCGGGTATGTTTATTACGACTCTGGAAAGCTGAAAAAAGCTGAAGAAAATTTCTTAAAACTCTTGGAACGGCGACCTCATTTCCCTGAAATAGAAAAATTACTCGCCGATGTCCATCATATCAATAAATTAAGGGAAAAAATAAAAAAGAAAAAAGCTGCCGCTGTTGAAGCGCAGAACCCCCTTAAAGATTAATGCGATTATTTTACTTTGATTCAGGTTCTGTCGCAAAGTTCGGATTTTTAACCGAACCCTTGCCGCTAATCGCTTTACATTTTGATAAGTTGTGCCCATTTTGTGCTCAACTCAATCACTCTCAGGCCTACTCCAGCCAATTCAGGCCACAAGAATATCCGTTTCCAGTTACCGTTGCGAACTCCGGTTCACACTTCATAATAAATTACTGTGCATGATTCTTCACAGAGCAGTTTATTATTACCCTAGAATTCAGATCGATTAAGTATTCAATCACAAATATTCCCCCATGATCACCACCAAATAAGCCTTTTCAACCCGATCAAACTCAATAATTCCCCCCTATCCTTTCCCGGCATCATACTTGCTATTTATAAAAACAATAACAGGAATATTAGGAGAGGCCATGAAAAAGACAACGCTCTTAATCGTAGATGACCATCCTATATATAGGGAAGGGGTAACTGCCATCATCTCTAAACAGCCGGACTACAAGAAAGTCGGGGAGGCTGAAGACGGGAAGGAAGCCTTGGAGAAAGTTTTAAGAATTAAACCGGACATTGTTATTATGGATGTCGTAATGCCGCGAATCGACGGACTTCTGGCAACAGAAATGATAAAAAAATCAGCCCCAAAAACAAAGATCCTTATTCTATCAATGTATCAACAAAAGGAATATATATTTCGAGCATTTCGATCAGGGGCTGACGGGTATATCAGTAAGTCCAATAGGTTCGATGAGTTATTGTTTGCTTTGAAGCAAGTCAGAACGGGACGACGTTACGCTTCTCCGTTAATTGCGGACTTTCTCTTAGAGGAGTATTGCCAAGCGAAAAAATCATTTCACTACAACCTCATTGACTCTCTCAGTCTTCGGGAAAAAGAAATTTTACGATTTATCGTGGAAGGAGAGAGCAGCAGGGAGATTTCAGAACTCTTATGTCTCAGTCTGGCAACAATTAAAACCCATCGAAACACTATTATGAAAAAACTCGATGTGCATAACCTTGCTTCATTGACCAGATATTGCCTCGAAAAGGGTGTTGTTTGTTCTTCAGAATTTAACACTAAAACCAATCGCCAATTGAATTTGCCTAACAAAACAATCTAAATGATAAGGGGTTGAGGTTTGAATTCTCGCCTAAATCCAAATGACTCCCTCTCGTCTCGGTATAGACAAGAAATAGAGACAAGACGCATCGACTTAATCCCTCCGGTCAAGCGGTCAGGTTTGGCAGTATCCTTGGAATTATGGAATTGACGATAACCTGCTAGAAAAGTGATCAAAGCTCTAGATATTATTAGAACTTCACTGAAGTCGGTTTTCGTTGTTTATAGGAGTTTTGATTTCGGGAAGTCTATAGCCTTCCTAAGTCGTATGTCGGGTATTCGAATCACCCCGGGGGCACTAATGGGCAGAGGACTTATTAATCTATGTAGGGGAGTCAAGAAAACAGGAAGGCCTGGAAGATCAATTGTTAAAGCTTTCGGGATCAACATCAACAAGAGTTTTACTCTGATCAATTGTCCAATTGTCACCGATAACTCGGCCGGAGAACCCAACCGCCCTGGCCGTAAATGAGTTTATGGATATATTCTCAAGGGTATAGGTATATCGCCGGGTTCCACTTGTGCTAAATCCAATATTGCTGAGAGTGGAACCTATAAACCCATTCACGTCATTGGGTTGAGTATATGCAATCATATCTTGAAAAATTGCACCTAAATTCGCTCTAGCTTCAACCTGCTGAGACTTTGCCTGGTAATCTAAAAAGTTTGGTATCGCAACTGCCGCTAAGGCACCAACGATTGCCACCACGATCATCAACTCAATAAGGGTAAATCCTTGTTGCTCTCCCATGTCATACCCTTTTCCTTTTGGGTTCACGGACAAAATTCCTTCGCCTCCAATTCAAACAACTTTATTACTACAGTGCACATATTATACCAAATGTCATCTCAATGTGAAATCAATGTGAAAATCCGGAGAAAAAAAATATGTTGGTAGGTTTTCAACAAATTATGAACTCTGGTTCGCACAAGCTTTCGTGTGTGTTAATCAACGTCGATTTAAATTAAAAAAAGTGACACTATTTGGATACAAGGTGACATTAATTGGATACCTTGAACCTCCTCCGGAAAGGTGAGGATCGCACTCCTATGCATGTTCAACAAAAGATTCACCCTCTGGGACTTGACAGGGCGAAGCCTTATTTCCTAGAGTGCTGTTCTGGGAGCCAGGGATCTAAGGTCGCAGATATGGCAGTAAACAGCGTTTATTTTGATCTGGAAACACAAAGAAGCGCTGCGGATGTGGGCGGATGGGGCAATAAACACCTGATGCGGGTTTCTTTCGCAGTAACGTATTCCACGAGGGAGGCCTGCTTCAGGGGTTTTGAAGAGGATGACATGCCGGCTCTTCTATCGGAACTTTCCAGCGCCGACAGGGTTATTGGTTACAACCTCCTCGGGTTTGATTACGCGGTCATGTCAGCCTATACCGATAATGATCTATCCTCGCTTCCCACACTGGACCTCATGGCCGATCTTCGCCCAATACTGGGCTTTCGGCCCAAGCTTGAAAACCTGGCTCAGGCTACCCTGGGATCTGGAAAAACGGCCGAGGGGCTGCAGGCCGTGCGTTGGTACCAGGAAGGTCGTTTTGCAGATATCGCGATCTATTGTAAAGAAGATGTGCGCATCACACGGGACTTGCATCTCTTTGGGTGTAAAAACAAGTTTATCTATTGCACCGATAAAACGGGCCAGTCAAGACAGGTCAGTGTAGACTGGTAAGCAGCTCACCATTAAAGGTGGAAAAAATAGGGAGTTAAAGAATGAGAAAAAAAGGATTTCTTTTATTGATCAGTCTCGGTTTAGTGCTTGTTGGTTATGGCCCGGCTCAGGCCGGGAAAGAAGGGAAGGCTGAGGCGGTGGCCCGCCAGTTGATTGAGACCTCCGGCGCTGACCGGTTTGGTTTACGGGTGATAGATCAGATGGTCGGTTTGCAGCAAAAAAGAATGCCCGACATTCCAGAGAAGTTCTGGGAAAATTTTAAGGCTGAAGCGAACCCAGACAATCTCGTCCGCCGGATTATCCCCATTTATGTAAAACACCTGAGTATCGAGGAAATGCAGGCGCTTATTGATTTTTACAAGAGTCCGGCAGGAAAGAAACTCCTGGATAAATTGCCCCTGATCACAAGTGAAAGCATGAACGCGGGCCGGAAGTGGGGTGCGGAACTACGCATGGAGATGACGAAGAAACTCCAGGAGACGGATTTAAAAAAATTGAAATAAATGTAGCCATTCAGCATTAAACTTCAGGGTAAGGCCCGAGGATTCGCCTCCCACAGCATAGCTGCCGTGGAAAAAAGAGTCCCGCGAAGTCATTTAGGGCTGTGCTGAATCATGACTAGCCCTGCTTCGACATGGCCTTGATCAAGATATCAGCCACCTCCGGGCGGGTAAACTCCAGGGGAGGTCTGATCCCGTCCCGAAGCATTTCCCTCACCTTTGTTCCAGAGAGGGTGATGTGATCACCCGGATCATGCGGACAGGTTTTCGCCGAGATCATTCCAAGACAGGGCTTGCAAAAGAAGGTATGCTCGAAGAAGAGGGTTCGAATGCCGAGCTCTCCCTCATCATATTGCTGAAAAATCTGTTGTGCCTCGTAGGTCCCATAAAAGTTTCCAACGCCGGCGTGGTCCCGACCGACAATAAAGTGGGTTACTCCGTAATTTTTTCGGCAAATTGCATGGAAGATGGCCTCTCTTGGACCGGCATACCGCATTGCAGCAGGAAAGACCCCAAGGACGGTTCGGTCTTTCGGGTAGTATTTTTCGAGCAGCACCTGGTAACATTCCATCCTGACATCAGCCGGGATATCACCTTCTTTGGTCTCACCGACAATCGGATGAAGCAGAAGACCATCGGTGATCTCCAAAGCGCACTTCTGGATATATTCATGCGCGCGATGGATCGGGTTGCGTGTCTGGAACGCCACAATCCTTTTCCAACCTCTCTCCTCAAAAAGTTCCCTCATTTGAGCCGGCTCAAAACGGTTTTCCCGAAAAGCCCGTCCCGGCGGGCGCCGCAGCATCGTAATCTTTCCCCCAAGGAGAAAGTCGCCCAGGGAATGCGTATAGGCTACGCCGGGGTGCGCGTGATCGTTGGTCCCGAATACGGCCAGAGCTTCTTTTTCCTTATCAAAAGGGAACTTCTCTTCGATCTTTAAAACAGCAAGAGGAGGACCGGTTTCCTGAGCCAGCGCAACCTCCATACCCTCCTTGAGGGACACGCCTTCCTCCGCCGTCACAGAAAGCGTAATCGGAAGGCTCCAGGGCAGCCCGTTTTCAAGGCGCATATTTTTAAGAACGTGTTGGTAATCTGCGCTCCCCATAAACCCTTCGAGAGGCGAGAAAACGCCGGTTGCAATCAGTTCAAGATCAGAGACTTCATGCGGGGTCAGGACAATCTTTTCCAGGCCTTCGGCCATTCGGGTCAAGGGCTCCACTTCATGCGGACCGACAAAGCGGCTGATTAATTTCCCCCCATGGGGGATTGAAATACTCATTCTATTCTCCTATAAAAAAGTGAGGTGAGGTAGACGGGTAAAATCCTTGGATTCGCCGGAATGACGGGAGCAAAGGTATCCGAGTCTTCCTTCATATTGAGAAGTCGATGGCCTCGGCTCCCCCTTCGACCTTTTCATCCAGGGCAACCTGCATGATCTTTGTTCGAATGGTATAGATTTCCTTATGCCCTTTCATGTCGACTGCCTCCCAGGAAATATGATTCCCTTTCTTCGGAACATGCGGAATCAGTCTTGCTCCTTTCAGCCCGAATTGGAAGGAAAGATGAAACTCTATCGCCTCCTCAGGACAAACTTTGACGCAGGGAAGGCAATCCCAGCAATCCTCCGGATACTTCAGGTAAGCTTTGTTCTCTGAATGATTTTTCACAATTAAATCCCCGGGACACATCCTCAAACAGGGCGGCTGTCTTGATCCGTTACAGCCGTTACATTTTTCCGGGTCAACCCAAACAGGCATCTACTCCTCCT
>JBHHXE010000049.1:0-13713 GCA_046756865.1 Nitrospiria bacterium
TGCAATTGAACTACCGCCTGGGAACCTGGCTGGAGCCGCGGCATTTGGTTCCGCCGAGGGTCGAACTTCAGGTCATGAATGATGAGTTAGAAGATGTTTTGGATGTGAACTTCCGGCGAATCGGGGAGAAATCAGGAACCGGAAATAAAAAAAAGTAAGGGAGGTCCGGCTTCCCGGTGTAAGAAGTGCTGTTCTGTTACCCTTGAGTTGAATACGCTTAGCTGGGATAAAATTGCAGGTGGAGTCCGATACGGGGGATTCTCTTATTCCTGAAGGAGGGCGATGTGGCTTGGATGATCGTCACATGGATCCATGTTATTGCAGCCATGTTCTGGATCGGGGGTATGCTTTTCTTTGTGTTGGTGTTCATCCCTTCAGTACGGGAAGGGCTGTCCGATACGCAGAAGACAGCATTAATCAGCCGCGTTGGAAAACGGTTTCGTACATGCGGATGGATCGCGCTCGGACTTCTCATTGGTACCGGCCTTCTGATACTTTACTTGGGCGGATTGTCCCTCTCTGATTATGGGAGGCCGCTCTGGATCAAACTCTCTCTTGTCTTCCTCATGATTTCCTTGTCTTTTTTGCATGACGTGGTTCTCGGACCGAGATCAATCCGTGTAAGTCAAATAACAACAGGCCCGCATCGACTTCAGATCATCGTCAGATGGATGGCGAGATTTAATCTGCTCGTTGGATTGCTTGTTGTTCTTGCGGCTGTTTATCTGGTGCATGCTTCATGACCTTGGTTTTGAAGTTGCCGTCAGGTCGGGGGTGAATGGAAGTTGGCATTCGGATCTGGCTGCCGAGCGGATCCGCGGGGAAAAGGAAATGAGCCAAAAAGAGCGTGCCGATCTTAATAAAGAAATTGCCTATGATCCGATCCAATTATTAAAGAAAGAACATGAAGAAACATTACGAAAATTAGAAGTGGCAAAACAGGCTATGCAGTCCTGCCATGGTCTTCCAGGAAATACAGCTTCGCAGCAAAGGGTTGCAGAGGAAGCCTGGATTAAAGATTTTGTCGTTTCGCTGATAAGAGAGGTTCGGCTTCACTTTCAGAAGGAAGAAGAGGCGCTTTTTCCAATATTGGCGGAGTATATCGGAAAAGAGCATGGCCCGATAGAAGTGATGCTCCATGAGCACGAGATTTTGAGGCTGGCCTTTCGTGATTGGGAGGGACTTCTTATCCAGTTCTGCGAAAGTCAGGGGCCGGATAAACAAGGCTCCCTCAATGCCCTTATTGCGTCCGGAGACGAAGCGTTTAACCTCTTCCGCCAGCACAGCAGCAAGGAGAGCAAGATCCTTTTCAAAATATGTGAGGCCTCATTGTCAGGAGAGGAGAAAAGAATGGTTTCAGAAAGCATTGAGGCCATTGGCGCCGGCCGCGCCAGCAAGACTTGATCCGCGCTTCCTCAGCCCTTTCCCCTTGTAAATTCCCGTAAATTAAACCCTCCTGCATGCTTCATGAACATGTACGATGTGGCGTGCCCCTTTACCTTCCGGGAATCTCTCAAAATACTCCTTTTGGGGGATTGTGCCCTCTTCCGGTTTATATCAGAATATAGGCTGCTGTAAAAATTTCACCCGGCGGCCTGGAAGGCTCAAAAGATTTTCCGGGTGGGTTCTCCCATAATCCAGCCAGCAAAGGGAAACAAGCAGGAGGGGCCCGATGAAATGTCAGAGATGTCAGGGAATGATGGTCGAAGAGCGGATTTATACTCACCAGGGGGGGGCTCGCATTTCCCGTTGTCTTCTTTGTGGAGATATTCTGGATACGAGAGTTCTTTTTAACAGAGACCGGTATCGTTTTCGCGAGTCCGAATGCGAGAAAAACTTTGGCGACCGGCTCCGTTTAACAGCCTGAAAATCAGGGCTGGACTGAGGCCTTGGTCAATAGTTTTGAGAAGAGCGCTGTGCGGTTGTGGACCTGCATCTTCTCGTAGATATTTTTAAGGTGGGCTTTGACCGTTAGATTGCTGATGAAGAGTTTCTCCGCAATCTCCTTGTTGGTATGGCCCCGGCAAAGCCATTTGACCACATCCACTTCCCTTTTAGAAAGGCCAAAACCATCTTCGACTTTTAGCATGTCGATGATGTGATCGTTTCCCTCGGCCTGAAGAATTAAGTGAGATTGAAGAGATACGGATCGCTTTTCCAGGGCCAGGCGAATTGTTTCAATCAGCTTTAGGGGATCGTCTTTTGACTTTTGAATGTAGTCAAAAGCCCCTTCCCTCCGGAGAGATTGTACGGCCGTCTCAAGCGAGGCGTGGCTGGTCAACATGATCACGACGACATCCGGATCAATCTGCTTGGCTGATTTCAAAACCTCAATGCCGTTGATCTTGGGGAGGTGGATGTCAAGGATAAGGACCCCACAACGGGTGTCCCCCCGTTGAAGAAGGTCGATTGCTTCCTGGCCGTCCCTTGCGAGATGTAAGGGGTTGGTGAGTCCTCCTTTCTGAAGCGCCCTTCGAATGATTTCAATATCGGACAGGTTGTCTTCAACAAGGAGAATAGGAATAGACGATGGCTTGATAGGCGTCTGCATCTGCTGCACGTCCTCCCCTCATTCCTTAAGACGACAAAAAGGATTATAATAGCTTGATCTGAAGCTGTCAAAAAGTAGCCATTTGCTAAGCTGAGGTTACTATCCATATCGGAGAGAAATGGTTCCGGAACAGGATTTAATGAAAGAGCTGGGGATCGACATGGAGGAGATCCGGCGTCGGATGTCTTTTATCGGTCTTTCAGAAGAAGAGGTCCGGCTTCTCTCCGGGATGGAGGCTTTTGCAGAAGGTCACGCGGACCGGATTGTCGCAGCCTTTTATCAACACCTTCTAGCCTATAAGGAGACCCGGGCTTTCCTCAGGGATCAGGCTACTGTTGATCGGCTTTTGAAATCACAGAAGGCGTATCTTCTTGAGATCTTCAGTGGAAAATTCGACAAGGCCTATTTTGAAAGGCGCCTCCAGACGGGCGCCGTACACCACCGAATTGGACTGGAACCGAAATGGTATATTGCAACTTACTCTTTTTACGAGAATCTCATCTCTCAATTAATCTCGTCGGCCTATCAGGACGAGCCGGATAAAGGCCTGAGTCGTGATCTTGCCGTGAGGAAAATTTTTCGCATTGATATGGTGTTGGCCCTTGAATTCTATTTTCATAGCTATTTTCTTGAGATGAAAACCCGGCTCGATGAGAATATAAAAGAGATGGACGATTTTACGCGCATGGTCTCACATGATTTGAAGGAGCCCCTCCGGGGGATTGAAGCCTTTTCCAGCTTTCTTCTGGAGGATTACACCGCCCTGCTAGATGAGAAAGGGAAGCAATACCTGAATTTTCTCAGGGAATCTGCTGTTCGCATGAAGGAGTTGATCCACGATCTCCTCACCCTTGTTTCTTTGTCACGCAAGGGTCCAAACTTTGAAGATGTTAACCTGAATAGCCTCCTGGCAGAGGTTAAGCACGACCTGGAATTTTCAATCCAACAAAAGAGGGCGGAAGTGCAATGTCTTTCTTCTCTTCCGACACTTTATTGTGACCCGATCCAGATCGGAGAGGTGTTCAAAAATCTCCTCTCAAATGCAATCAAATTCAATACAAAAACGCCGCCCCGCGTGGAGTTTGGAGTACGGGAGGAAAAGGCTTCTTACATATTTTCCTGCAAAGATAACGGAATCGGGATTGATCCGCGCTACATTGAGCAGATATTTCGTCCTTTTGAGCGTCTTCATCCTCAGGATGAGTTTGAAGGGACCGGCGTCGGGCTGGCCATCTGCAAGAAGGTTATTGAAGGATACGGGGGCAAGATCTGGATCGAATCAGAAGAAGGCGCAGGAAGTATCTTTTTCTTTACGCTTCCCAGGAAACCGGAGAAACGGCGAAACGAGGCAACAGGATTATCAAAAACACCATGACGGGACAAGGCCAGATGGAGAGGGAGGGCTTGCGGATGAATGACATTCAGCCGGTGCGGATACTCCTTGTCGAAGACAACCTGCACGACATTGAGATTGCCCGACGTGCCTTTGCCAAAGGACATATCAAAAATGAACTCTTTATCGTCAGGGATGGGCAGGAGGCGCTCGATTTCCTGACCCATCAAGGTGCGTATCACATCACTGAGATGGCACCCCGCCCGGGGATGATACTGCTTGATCTGAACCTGCCCAAAGTGAGCGGGTGGGGGGTTCTGAAGAAGATAAAGCAGGACCGCGACTTAAGGTCAATTCCTGTTGTTGTCTTAACGGTCTCTAATCGGGAGGAAGATATTTATCTTTGTTATGATCTAGGTGTTAATACCTATATCCAGAAACCGGTTGAGTTTAAGGCCTTTTTGAAGGTAATACATACGATACAGGAATATTGGGGTTTGGCCGCTCTCCTTCCTCCTAAAAAATAGTCTGCCCTGTCATTCCCTCTTTCCGGATCGGGGCTGTCCTATTTTACCGGGAGACGTATGGAAAAGGTTGTCCCCTGCCCGACTGCGCTTGCGACCATGATTTGGCCGCCGTGGTTTCGTACCGTTCCCAGCGCGACGGCAAGCCCGAGCCCAGTTCCCTTACCGACCGGTTTGGTGGTAAAGAATGGATCAAAGATCTTATCGAGGTGGGCCGGATCAATTCCGATACCGGTATCCTTTAAAAGGATCTGGATCATCTGATTGCCTCGGGATGACTTTCCGTACCGGGGGTGTGCCCGCTGCTCAACCTCCATTAAATGTGTGGTGACCCGAATGCTGCCTTCCCCTTCGATGGCATCAATTGCATTCAGCAAGAGATTGATCATCACTTGTAGAACCTGGTCCCCGTCTGCGTGAACTTCCGGTAGATGAGGGTCGAGATCGGTGTTTATAGAGATGCCCTTAGCTTTGGCATGTTGCCCGATAAAATCGACCCCTTTATTGATGACCCCGTTCAAGTCCAATTGTTTCTTCTCAATCGGTTCTCCACGGGCAAAGGTCAGCAGATGTTGGATAAGTCGCGTTATCCGGTCAATCTGTTCCATGATGATCATCAAGCCCTTTGCTGTTTTTTCCTCTTTTGTGTGTCTCAGCAGGGACTCCGCCCGTCCGAGAATAACATTCATCGGGGTGCCGACTTCATGAGCCAGCCCTGAGGCAAGCGTCCCCATGGCGGCCATTTTTTCCGTTTGGAGGAGGGCCTGTTCCAGATGTTTTTTCTCGGTAATATCTGTCACAATGGAGATGCCGAAGATGACAGCCCCTTCGGGCCCACGAACAGGGAGGGCTGAAATCGAAAGATGGTGTTCATTTCCAGGTTCAGTGGAAATGAGACCTGCAATATCTGCGAAGCCCTGGCCCTCAAAAATGGTTTCAAGCATTTTCTTAATTCTCTCGGGTGGGTTCTCTTTTATGATTTTTTTTAAAATATTATGCGCTTTCATATCCTCATCAGATATTTTGAGGAGGTCTGAAAAAGCCCTGTTCCAGAGGAGAATTTTACCCTGTTTGTTGAAGGTGAAGAGAGGGATGGATGTATCCTCGAATATGGAGCTGAACCCAACTTCGTAGGCTCTCAGTCGGACGGTCTTTTCCGCCAGTGCATCCTGTAGTTTATGGATTTGTATGCATAACTCGCGTTTTGAGGTTTCGGGTTTCTGCCTGGAGTTGTTGTCGGAATCCGCGCTGGATTGTTTCATCTCTTCCTCTTGAAAGATAGGGCTATTGTAAGATGCGGGAGAAGAGGAGTCAATCCGCTTGAACATTCTTTATGGGGTCCTCTATCAGAGAGGGAGTATTTTGCAGTGAAAAATGATATAATGAACTATCCCTGAAAGATATATTTAGCGTGAAGACAGGAGAGAGGTCATGTCTGAAATGAAGGGTTCCGTGCTGATCGTGGATGATGATCTGGAAATGCGGAAGCTGATTGAGGAGTTTCTTCAGGAAGAAGGGTATGACGCGGAGTCGGTGTCCAGCGGGGATCAGGCCTTAAAGTCTTTCCAGCTCAGGCACTATGATCTTTTGATTACAGATCTCAGGATGGAAGGTCTTTCCGGCCTGGACTTGCTCAAACAGGTGAAGTCGGTTTTTCCCCAGCAGACCATCATTATGATTACTGCCTTCGGAACAGTTGAGTCGGCCATCGAAGCGATGAAGCTCGGTGCCCTAGACTACATTATCAAGCCCTTTAAGCGGGGTCAGTTGATCGTTGTTGTCGAGAAGGCTTTTGAGCAGATACGTTTGCAACAGGAGGTCAACCGACTTCGAAAAGTGGTGACAAAGGAATATCAGTTTTCCAATATTATCGGGAAAAGCAAGGGGATGCAAACTGTTTTCCAGTTGATCAAGCGGGTTTCTGGCAGCACGGTGAATGTCCTGATCACGGGTGAAAGCGGTACGGGGAAGGAGATGGTTGCCCGGGCGATACACTATAACAGCCCAAGAAAAGAGGCGCCGTTTATTCCGATTGATTGTGCGTCTATCCCGGAAATGCTTTTGGAGAGTGAACTTTTCGGTCATGTCAGGGGCGCCTTTACAGATGCCCGTATTGACAAGAAGGGGATGTTTGAAGAGGCCAGTGGGGGAACGCTCTTCCTGGATGAAATCGGTGAAATGCCGCTGGGTCTTCAACCGAAGCTCCTCCGTGTCATTCAGGAGAAAACAGTCCGCCGTGTGGGATCGACCCGGACAAGCCCGATAGACATCCGGATCATTTCCGCGACGAATCTTGACCTGATGGAAGAGGTCCACGCCAAACGGTTTCGTGATGACCTCTTCTATCGGGTAAACGTGTTAAAAATTGACCTGCCGCCATTAAGAAACCGCAGGGAGGACATCCCCCTGCTCGCCGTATATTTTTTAAAAAAATATGCTGGCTTACAGAATAAAGAGATTGGGGGGCTGACGGATTCTGCAATGAAGATTCTCATGAAGTACGGATGGCCGGGGAATGTCCGTGAACTTGAAAACACTATTGAACGTGCCGTCACACTCTCCCGGCGGGAGAAAATCACCGCTGAAGATTTTCCCCCGGTCATTACAGGCGGGCAAGGTGATCAGTTATTAATCGAACAGGCCCTGGCCCGGATGTCTCCCTTGGCGGAAGTGGAGAGAGAATACGTATACCGCATCCTCCAATTGGCTGGCGGGAACAAAATGAAGGCGGCAAGGATACTACAAATTGATCGCCATACACTTTATAAAAAGCTAGAAGACTATCGGAAACAGCAGAAGGCTTCATCCAGGATCGGCGATTAGATCCCGGGGAAAAGTCAACTATGTAAAGAGTACCACCCCGGAGCGGGAAGGATCTCCCCCTCCCCCCGAGAGGAAAAGTGATTCGCCCGATAATAAGGGTAATCGTCGGGCCTCATGTGTCTTCGACAGGGCCGGATTTTCCACAAACTGTGAATATTTTCCACGTTCTCCCTTTCTTTCCTTTTTCCAGGTATTTGAAATCAAAGTATAAATCTATGAAATTGTGGTAACCCTTTCGGCATCTTCTTTGCTACATATCCAAGTAGGAACATGGGTGTGGGCTTATGGAGGATGAGAGATGAAGCGAGGTGATCGTTTTCCGAAAGCGGGGTGGTTTGTTTTACTGCCCCTTCTGTGGGTGATGGTGTTGGCGGGGAGCCTGCTTGCTGGCGGGGAGGCTAGGGCACAGCAGGAAAATGTGGCGGCCCGGGTCCCGCTTCAAGATAACTTGACACGCCTTGTTGAAGAAGAGCTTGTCCTTCGGAGAGAGCTGAGGGAGAGCCTCCAGCTTGCAGCACGGCCCTATGCTGACTATCTTCTTCATCAAAAAAGCCTCCGGCTGGCTGAAAATATAGGGCGGCTGCGCCAGTTAAGGCAGGAGAAGGTCGGGATAATACAGGGTCTGAACCGTATGGGGGGCCGTTTCGATCCGGGCATCGGTCTTTTTAATTGGGATGAAGAAAACATGCAGGTTGCCCTTGCTTCAACATATAGCGGAGCTCCCTCACTTGCGTTCAATCACGCGGTTCGTGCTGAGGCTGAGGGTTTCCCTCATTTGAGTCGACCATGGATTTATTTTTACCGGTTTATGTTTCTTGGTTATTTAGTCATGATTATTACGCTTCCCTTGATTGCGATTCAGAAAAGAAGGGCCGGCCTGTCTCAAAAAGGGAGTAGGCGCGCCCTCCGCGTTTTTCCTATCTTTACCGTTCAAGGGCATCATGGACATTGTGAGTTGCTCTGCCTACCCGTAAAGGCTGGAAGCCACTGAGAAGAGAAGGAGAAGCGGGATGCACGGCGCGGGATGTTGTGAAAATGGAAAAAGCCTTATGGAGATGACCGCATCTCGCCTGAACGGTCGGGTTGCCCCCGTATTTGAGGGGGGTGTTTCGTGTCATGAACTGGCAGAAGCGATTGTGAGGGGCGGTTACGGAGGGATTCCGATTGTCAACCGTGAGTGCGTATTGATCGGTATCGTGACGGAATACGATCTGTTGAACGCAATACTCACAGGGAAGGCTATGGCGGAGACGCGGGCTACAGAAGTCATGACAGAACCGTCGATCTCTATTACCGAGGAGATGACAATAGAGGAAGTCATTGCACTCTTCCAATCACGGCATCTGATTCGGGTGCCCGTTGTGAGTTCAGGAGGGAGGGTTATTGGGATCGTGGAGAGAAAGGATATTTTGGCCTGTTATGTGGAATCGACTCTCGGATTGCCTCCGTCCTCTGACACGGTGAGGAATGGGTAAAGTTACACCAAAACAGATCAGGGCCTTGTGGACTCTTTCAGGTCGTGTTCGAATCCCGGAGCATGAAGTGAGGGGCTGGGTTGCGGCGCGAGTGGGGAAGCGGTCGATCCGAGCCCTGAGCAAGAGGGAGGCCTCCCTCTTGATTAGCGAACTCCTTGAGGTGATGGCCGGAAGGGCGCCGCTGTATTCGGCCCATCGAATGACGTCAGCGCAGGAGATGTGGATCGGTGCCTTGGGTGAAATGATCGGATGGAGCGAGAGCCGAATCAGCGGCCTGGCAAAAAAAATGTACTCTGAGAAGGGGATGCGTACTTTGAGTCGGAGGGAAGCGTCCGGCCTGATCGAAGCCCTGAAGTCGATCAGCGAGCGAAGACTGAGTGCCAAGGTTGCCTGAAGGTCAGAATAGAAGGCGGATTATTTTCAGGTGAGTGATGGATTTTGAGTTATCTCATGAGCAAAGGGTGGTCAAAGCGGCGGTACGCCGCTTCGTTGATCGGGAGATTATGCCGGTCATTGGGGAATATGACCGCACGGAAACATTTCCCAAGGAGGTCTTTGTCCGCTTTGGGCGAGAGGGTCTATTGGGAGGACCCATTCCGATAAAGTATGGTGGGGGAGGGCTCGACTACATCGCGTACGCCCTCCTCCTTGAGGAGATTGGACGGGCTTCTTCCTCTTTCCGTTCCGCAGTTTCTGTTCAGGTTTCCCTGGTGGCTCTCTCGATCTTAAAGTGGGGGACCGCCGAGCAGATAGAGAAATATCTCCCCCGCCTCTGTCGGGGTGAGATGCTTGGATGTTTTGGCCTGACGGAGTCCGGGGCAGGAAGTGATGCAGCCGGGGTGAGGACACGTGCTGTCCGGGAGGGGGAGCGATGGGTTTTATCGGGAAGCAAGACATTTATCACAAACGGCGGCGTTGCCGATCTTGCACTGGTCATTGCTCAGACCGATCCCTTGATGGGACATAGGGGCTTGGCCGCTTTTTTGGTGGAGCGTCAGGAAAGCGCGTTTGCTTCGATGCCGATCACGGGGAAGTTGGGTCTCCGGGCCTCCGACACGGCGGAGATTATTTTCGAGGGGACGGATGTTCCGGAAAAGAATCTTCTCGGCAAGGTGGGTGAGGGGTTTGAGGTGGCCATGTCTGCGCTGGACCAGGGGCGCTTCAGTGTCGCTGCTGGCTGTGTTGGCACCTTGGAGGGATGTCTTAAGGCCTCCGTCGACTATGCCAGGCAGAGAAAGCAGTTTGAGCGACCGATCGGAAGCTTTCAACTGGTCCAGGACATGCTTGCACGGATGAAGGTGGATGCCGATGCTGCACGCTTCCTGGTCTATCGAGCAGCGCTTCTCAAGGATAAAGGTATAAGGGACACGCTTGAAGTCTCGATCGGGAAATATTTTGCCTCTGAGGCTGCTGTTCGGGCGGCCAATGATGCCGTTCAGCTTTTTGGCGCATCCGGCTATCTCGATGAAACGCCGGTTGCCCGTTACTATCGTGATGCAAAGGCGGCAACGATTTACGAAGGAACCTCCCAGATACAGAAGTTGATCGTAGGACAGGATCTGACCGGTTTTCGCGCTTTTGCGGGATAAATGGGAGGTCAATGAACGATAAGCGTTATAAAGGCCTAAGGTTAGAAAAAGTCCATTTTGGCCAAAAGTCAGGGTCGGGGCTTTTTCAGGTATCCGCAACGTACGGAAGGGTAAGGAGGTGATAACTCATGAAACAACTTATGAGAGGAATGGTTTGGGGGACGGGTCTCATTCTGTTTTTGTTAGTGTCCGTCCCCTGGGTCTGGGGGAATATATTACATGAAGAGGAGAGATTAGATGAGGGTGGCCGGATTCAAGTGGCGCGTTCATCTGAAGAGCGCGAACAGGAAGGTTTCATCACGCGGATCGAAGAGCGGCAGGATGGGATAGTCGAAATCGTTCAGGAGAATACCTCAAATCTTTTTGAGCAAATGGACCGCCTGGGAAAAATTCAGCAGGAATTGGCAGCGGTCATTCGGGACCATACTGCGTTGAAGCTCAGCATGGCCGAAAAGATTGAGTCCCTTCGATCCGAACTTGATATCCTGACGATCAGGAGTACAAGTTTGCAGTTGAGGCTTGCACGGCAGATCGGGGAAGGTCAAACGAAGATGGGGCGGGCGATTGTGGCAAGCCAGAGATTTCCAGCAGGGAGCACCGCATTCCGCCTTGCGCAGGAGCAACTGGGTAGTGTTATCCTGGAAAATGCTGTCCTCCAACGTCGGGCGGCAAATGAGCTGGGAAGGGACCAGGAAAGTCTTGGCCTGGCGATTCGTCAGCATGCCATGTTTCTGATGAAGGCTTCAAAAGAAATTGGCCGGAGCGAAGAGCGTCTTGGCCAGGTCATTCTTGCACAGGCCAATATGTTGTTTAAGACAAATAAGGCGATCGAGGCGGGGAAGGAGCGCCTGCACATTGCAGTCCTGGAAGTAAAACGGATAGAAACGGATGTGCTGAAACAGCTTGGAAGGGCTGAGTAAGTGGGAGCATATGGGAGAGGAGGTTCAGGATGATTCCAGTTGCAGAAGGAATAATGACAAGAATGGCGCGTTCAGTTTCTCCAGAAACAAGCGTCGAAGCCTGCGCGATCGAGATGGCCCGTGATGGTATTGGAAGTCTCCTGGTTGAGAGAGATGGAGACTATATCGGTATCATCACCGAGGTAGACATTCTGCGGAAAGTTGTTGCGAAGAGGCGGGAGCCTTCAACGGTTTCCGCAGAAGAGATCATGGCGGCCCCGCTGATTACGGTAGAAGCGGACCAATCCCTGGTGGATGTCAACGCTTTAATGGAAAAGGAGAGGATTCGTCACCTTGGCGTTTGTCGATACGGAAAGGTTGTCGGGATGATCTCTGTCCGGGATCTTCTCCATCCTCTTATTATTGAAGAGGATGTTCCCTTGATTCATTGAGCCCTTCAACGGGAGTTTGGTCGGGTTTTCCTTTTTTTACGTTCAGGTGGGGCTACGCCGGTTTTCTGGCGCAATCGGAATTTCCGCCTTCCCATTAAGCACCACCGGCGGTCCTTCGCTTCGGGAATCGGCTTTGAGTAGTAAGCTAAACGCTTCTGCGGGAAGGGGACGGCTGAAAAGGTAGCCTTGTCCAAAACCGCAGCCCTGTGCCAGCAGGTAGTTGCGCTGTTCCTTTGTTTCGATGCCTTCCGCGATAACATCGATTTTGAGTTGGTCTGCGAGGGCGATAATCATGTTTGTTATTGCCGCATTATCCGGGTTGTCCGGGAGCCCTCTGGTAAAGGACTGGTCAATCTTGAGCGAATGAATCGGAAAACACTTCAGGTAGCTCAAAGAGGAAAAGCCGGTGCCGAAGTCGTCGATTGAAAGTTGAACGCCGGATTCCTTCAACTCCTGGAGCCTCGTGGCGACCTGGTCCTGGTTTTCCATGAGGATGGATTCAGTGAGTTCAAGCTTTAATTCGTCATGGCCAATTTCGTTGTCTCGCATGATTTTTGTCGTATTCTCAACAAAGTCGCTTTCCTGGAATTGCGGTGCAGAGACATTTACGGAGATGGCAAGGCCACGAAATCCGGCCTCCCGCCAAGTTCTCAACTGTGTCATTGCTGTTTTCAGTACCCATTCTCCTATCGGTAAAATGAGACCGGTCTTTTCCGCCAGTGGGATAAAATCTGCGGGAGAAATGACCCCCTGACCCTCACGGGACCAACGGATCAGCGCCTCCATCCCGCTTATTTTCCCTCGATTCAGATCAACAATGGGTTGATAGTGGAGTGTAAACTCATCTCGCTCAATTGCATGATAAAGGGCGGAGGTCAGGGACAGGGACTTTCCTCCCATAACCTGGGCTTTCGGTGAGTAGGTCTGAAATTTACCTCGTCCGATTTTTTTGGCATGATACATGGCACTATCTGCATTTTTCATCAATGTCAAAGTTGTTTCACCGTGATCCGGATAGAGTGAAATTCCGATACTGCAGGTGACAAACAGTTCTTCCCCTTCAACATAAGTCGGCTTCTTGAGCGCAGCAATAATTTTCTGTGCCAGAATGGAAGCATCCTCTTTCTTGCCGATTCCGGGCAGGAGGAGGATAAACTCATCTCCGCTCATTCTGGCAACGATGTCCTTCCCATGAAGGCAGACTTTAAGACGCCTGGAGATCTCCTGCAGGAGTTGATCGCCAGAGGGGTGCCCCAGGGTATCATTAACCAGTTTAAACTGGTCCAGATCGAGAAACATCAGTGCAAAAGGGCGCTTATCCGCGCGTCGTTTTGCGAGGATATTTTCGAGTTCCCTCTTAAAAAGGACCCGGTTGGGGAGCCCTGTCAGGTCGTCATAGTGAGCCATGTGAAAGACTTTTTCTTCAGAAATTTTTCGGTGCGTGATGTCTACCTGGATCGAGAGGTATTGATAAGGCTTGCCCTGCTCATCTAGAAAAGGAATAATTGTCATGTCGACCCAATAGAAAGCGCCGTCTTTTGCCTTGTTTTTAAAGTTCCCGCGCCAGATCCCTCCACCAGAGACTGTCATCCACATTTCTTTAACAAAGGCCTCTGACTGATCGCGAGTACTAAGGATCTCGCCATTGTTTCCAAGGAGCTCTTCCCGGGAATATTTGGAAATCCTACAGAAATTGTCATTGGCAAAAAGAATGTTCCCGTTCAGATCTGTCACGGAGACAATGGCGGCGGCATTGAGGGCGTATTTAAAGTCATTGAGATCTTTGTTCCGATGGTTAATCTCGTCTACCATTTCGTTAAAAAGATGTATAAGAGGGGCGACTTCCCCTTTTGAATTAATTTCTAAGCGATGATCCAGGTGGCCTTGCTTGACTTTCGCCATCCCGTGCTGGATCTCGTTGATCGGATGGGTAATAGACCTGGCGATGACGATAAAAATGCCGCCCCCCAGAAAAAGAGTCACGGCGCTGACAAGCATCAAAAACTGTTTCTGTGTCTCTATCGGCTCAAAAGCCTCTTCAGTGTCTATTTTTGCTACCATTCCCCA
>JBHHXE010000050.1:0-13503 GCA_046756865.1 Nitrospiria bacterium
AAACCGGACATTTCTACTTTGGTCACATTAGGACATTTCTATTTTGGCTTTACAGAGCAGCAATTCATCCTTGCCAATCAATCAACGAATCTATAAAATGAAGGGTTAGACTTAATTTTAACCATAATTAAAGAGGGATCATGGCCCATCAGGACACAATTCAGCAACTACACCAACATCTCAGTAAGCAGATCATCGGTCAACCCATTCTTGTCAATCGGCTTCTCATTGCACTCCTGGCAGATGGACACCTTCTGGTTGAGGGGGCGCCTGGACTGGCCAAGACCCGGGCAATAAAAGTTCTCGGTGAAGGGATCGAGGGTGATTTCCATCGGATTCAGTTTACGCCCGACCTCTTGCCTGCAGATTTAACCGGAACTGAAATCTTCCGGCCACAGGACGGTTCCTTCAAGTTTCAGCGAGGACCGCTCTTTCACAACCTGATTCTCGCGGATGAGATCAACCGTGCCCCGGCCAAGGTGCAGTCTGCCCTCCTTGAAGCAATGGCCGAACGTCAGATCACGGTCGGGTCCGTCACTTACCGGTTGCCGGACCTCTTCCTGGTAATGGCCACCCAAAACCCGATTGAGCAGGAAGGCACCTACCCACTACCGGAGGCCCAGCTCGACCGCTTTCTGATGCACGTACGTATCGACTACCCCAATGAAGAAGCGGAACAGGCTATACTTCGACTGGCCCGAGGCGAGGCGCAACAATCCAGCGCTGAAGGTGAGGGCTTGTCCCCCTTGCCTCAGGATGTCATTTTCGGAGCTCGTAATGAGATCCTTGAGCTCCATATGGCTAAAAATATCGAAGAATACCTGCTCCAAATCGTCCTAGCAACCCGCAACCCGGTGATTTATGACACAGCATTGGCAAAATGGGCACAATATGGAGCCAGTCCCCGCGCCACAATCGCCCTCGACCGTTGTGCCCGTGCCCATGCCTGGCTGGAAGGGCGCGATTATGTCGCCCCGGAGGACATCCAGTCGATCGCCTTTGATGTGCTTCGGCATCGCGTTCTCTTAAGCTACGAAGCAGAGGCAGACGGTATCACGCCGGATCGATTTGTGAAAGAACTTATTTCACGGATTGCAGTTCCATAAGCCCCGGTATAGCCATGCCATTCAGTTTGAAACAGTTTAGAAAAAAACAGAAAGAAACCCCTTCTTCATCGAACCTTGATGTGTCCGGACAAGTCGATAGTCCCGTTCATGTTACCAAGGCAGGCTTGATATCTCTCCATCGGGAGGCGGAGCATCTCTCTTTAAAGGCGGGTAAAATTCGTTCCGTACAGGGAGGGCATTATCTCTCTCCTTTTAAAGGGCTGGGGATGGCCTTCGATGAAGTTCGTCCCTACCAATCTGGAGATGATCTCCGGACGATCGATTGGCGTGTCACAGCCCGCACAGGTAAACCGCACACCAAGCTATTCCGTGAAGAGCGGGAGCGCGCCGTTCTGTTCTGGGTTGACTTCCGCGCCCCGATGTTTTTCGGAACGCGGGGCATGTTTAAATCAGTTATGGCGGCGCGTGCCGCAGCCTTACTTGCCTGGAGTGCCTTTCATCATGGAGACCGCCTCGGCGGCATGGCCTTTTCTGAAGACCAGCACGAAGAAGTTCGCCCCCAACGCGGGAAAAAAGGAGTGCTTCATTTTATCCAGAGCCTGGTAGAACACCCTGCCTGGCAGGGATCTCCATCAGGAAAGAACATAGACAGAGAAACGGCGGCGCTTTCGGCCCTCATCCGACTCCGACGTGTTACACACCCCGGCAGCCTCGTTTTTTTAATCAGTGACTTCAGGGAAATGGGAACACAGTTTGAATCTCATCTGGTACAGCTTGCCCGTCATAACGATGTTGTGATGTTGTTTATCCATGATCTTCTCGAGCAAAGCCTGCCGCCGCCGGGAATCTACCGCGTCAGTGATGGCACAGGTGAAATGACTTTGGACACCGCAAGCCCTTCAGGCCGTCGTGCCTATCAGGCAAAGTTCCATAAACGACAGTTAGAATTAAAACGGCTCTGCCAGCGCGAGGGGATCTATTTTCTGCCATGCACAACATCAGAGAATCTGAAGCTTATTTTACAAAACGGTCTGGGACTTCAGCCAGGTAAAGGAGCCGCATGATGGGAGAAGACCCTGCAATGCAGTTGCGTGACATCCACCTCCCCGACCCGGTGTCCTGGTGGCCGCCCGCGCCAGGCTGGTGGATGCTGCTCGTCATGTCCATACTCTTATTTTTTTCTGTTCGGGGATTCTTGAGGATGAAAAAGGCCCGGCGGGTCCGGGTCGCGGCCATGAACGAATTGGAATCGTTATCGGTCGTTTTCAATCAGACGCAGGACGCGCACCGTCTGGTCAAAGCCCTTTCAGTCCTTCTGCGGCGCATCTGCCTGAGCTATTACCCCCGTTTCAATGTTGCCGGACTCACCGGAGAGGCCTGGCTCGCCTTCCTGGATAAACACCCGGAGGGAAAAAAAGCTCATGTCCATTTCAGTGAGGGCTTCGGACGCACATTGATCACAGCCCCCTACCAGGCCAAAGCGGAGATCGATGGAGAAGGCTTGGTTCAACTCTGCAAGGAATGGATTACAGCCCTGCCGCCGTTAGAAAATCTACCGCCCGGGAGGATAAAATGATCCACTTTGAATGGCCCTGGCTTTTTCTCTTCATCCCTCTGCCCTGGCTTTTTAGATATTGTTTACCCACGGTCGCCCCTTCTCAAGAAGCCGCGCTTCGCGTGCCTTTTATGGAGTCCTTTAAAGAAGCCCAATCCCATACGGCACAGCTTAAAACGGGCCGCCGCGTCTTTTGGTTCGCCTTCCTGGCCTGGCTCTTACTCATCACTGCCGCCGCCCGCCCGCAATGGTGGGGTGAGCCGCTTGCCCTGCCGATCAGCGGGCGGAACTTGATGTTGGCTGTAGACCTCTCGGGGAGTATGCAGGCAGAAGATTTCGAGCTGAATGGCCAGAGGGTCAACCGTCTATTGGCAACACAGGCCGTGGCGAGCGCGTTTGTCGAACGCCGCGTGGGTGATCGTCTCGGCCTGATCCTCTTCGGGAAACAGGCCTATCTGCAGACACCCCTGACCTTTGACCGGAAAACGGTAAAAACCCTGCTGCAGGAAGCCGTCATTGGCCTGGCAGGGCAGGAAACCGCCATCGGAGACGCCATTGGTCTTGCTGTAAAACGATTAAAAAAGAACAAGACTGAAGATCAGGTCCTGATCCTCCTGACGGATGGGGCCAACACCGCGGGAGAAGTGGCGCCGATCAAGGCGGCAACGCTGGCAAAAGAAGAGGGCTTGAAGATTTATACGATCGGGATCGGCGCAGACGAGATGATGGTCCGTTCTCTTTTTGGAACACGTAAGGTCAATCCCTCAGCCGACCTCGACGAGAAAACCTTAAGAGCCATTGCCGACGAGACCGGCGGGCGCTACTTTCGTGCACGGAATACAAAGGAGTTTGAAGAGATCTACCAGTTATTGGATACCCTGGAACCCATAGAACAGGAAAAACAGGTATTTCGTCCGCGAACCGCGCTTTTCCCCTGGCCTCTGGGTATCGCGCTGTTCATCGCGGCTGTGATATTCATGGAGAGAAGTCTCCCGAAGGCACATTTTGAAACGGTATTGAATAGGGCCGGGTTGAGTGCGGAAGCAAGGCCGGAGACAAGAACATGATGAATAACTTCCATTTTCTCCGCCCGGCCTGGTTTATGCTACTCCCCCTCCTCGTATGGCTGTTGTGGTTATATAGTCGTCGCCAGGCGGCCAGCCGGAGTTGGCAGGCGGCCTGTGATCCTGCACTGCTGCCCCATTTACTCATCGGAGACTCAGAGAGACCGAAGAGCCGGTCTGGTTCGTTCTTCACGGCAATCTGCGGAGGGCTTGTCCTTGTTGCCTTAGCAGGACCTGCCTGGAAACAATTGGAGCAACCAGTCTTTCGTGATCAATCTGCCCTAGTCCTCGTTCTTGACTTATCCCGGTCGATGAATGCCACCGACATCACGCCAAGCCGTCTGATCCGCGCCCGCCATAAGGTGATCGATATTCTGAAAAGACGCCGTGAAGGCCAGACCGCCCTTGTGATCTACGCAGCGGATGCCTTCGTGGTCAGCCCCTTGACCCAAGATGCGGCAACCATCATCTCTCAGGTCTCGGCACTTGATACAACATTACTTCCCCGGCAAGGAAGCCGTCTAGACCTGGCACTAAAGAAATCGGCGCAACTTTTAAAACAGTCTGGATCTCCCAAGGGGCAGCTTCTGATGATCACAGACGGACTTGAAAATGTTCCAAAAGAAGGTATAACAACGTCACTCGCATTGCTGAAAGAGCAAGGCGTCCGTGTTTCTGTACTTGGTGTAGGAAGCACGGAAGGCGCACCGATCAAGCTGGCACAGGGCGGTTTTCTGCGAGATAAAAAGGAAGCCATCGTCATTTCCAAGCTGGATGAAAGCGCATTAATCAAAATGTCTAAACAAGGTGGAGGGAGTTACCATCGCCTGTCCCTTGATGATCGGGATATCCGCCCTTTTTTTGAGGCCCCGACCGCAGGTAAATTTGAAGAACAAGAAGAGCAGGCAACTTTAAAGGCCGATCGTTGGCGGGAAGAAGGTCCCTGGCTCCTATTACTTCTCCTCCCCTTTGCAGCGCTTGCCTTTCGACGCGGACATCTCGCAAGTCTTGTCTTCATTTTTGCATCAACCCTGGCATTGACCTTGCTCTCCTTCCCGTATCAAGCTGCCGCCTTTGATTGGCAAGGGCTCTGGTCACGTCAGGACCAACAGGCGGCACGGGTTTTTTCCCAAGGAGAAGAGGAAGCAGCGGCAAAACTTTTCGTCGATCCGGAGTGGAAAGCGGCCGCACATTACCGCGCAGGGGAATATCAAAAAAGCATCGAATCCCTTGAAGGAATTCAAACACCGGACGCCCTTTATAACAAGGGAAACGCCCTGGCACAAATGGGCAGACTGCCCGAAGCCGTCCAGTCCTATGATGAAGCCTTGAAGCTTGACCCCAAACATGAAGACGCCGGATACAACAGAAAAAAGTTACTGGAGAAGATGAACCAGCAAAATCAAAATGAGAAAAACAAGTCGCAGGGAGATCCGTCAGACAATAAAAAGGAAGATCCCCAAAATCAATCCGGAGAAAACCAGTCCGGCGATGACCAAGCGGGAGAGCAAGCCCGGGATTCTCAGGAAGGTCAGGACAGCTCAGCCCATAATCAAGGCCATGAAGAAACGCGCAAAGAAGATGAACAAAAAGAGGACAGAGAGGGAAAACCGATCGAAGAAGCCGGAAACAAAGATGATTCTGAAAAGGATCGGGAAACAGAGCACGCTGAGCAGCAGGATGAATCAGGGGAGGAAGGAGCTTCGTCCCTCGCTAAGGAAGAATCAAGTGAAGAGAATGAATCCCAGCAGGCCATTGCGCAGTGGCTGCGCAGAATCCCGGATGATCCCGGCGGTCTCCTGCGTCGCAAATTTCTATACCAGTCACAACAACAAACAAGAACCGGACCTGAGGATAAGACATGGTAAGCCATCCGAAAAATACACCTTACAAAACACGACGCTGCAGGGGCACAAGATCTACGGCTTTAATTTGTCTCACCCTGGCGCTTTTGTCGCTCTCCGTCCTCTCCACCGGATGGGCAGCGACTATCCATGCGGAGGTAGACCGGAGTCGAGTCTCTATCAATGAATCTTTCACACTGGTCTATGAGGCCGACGGCACTGTGGACGGGGATCCGGATTTCACGCCAATTACAGCACTTTTTGAGATCCTGCAAGAAAGACAGGGAAGCACCATGCAGATCATAAATGGACAGCTTTCACAAAGAAGGCAGTGGACCCTGACCCTGATGGGCAAGGAGACAGGTTTTTTTACAATACCACCGATCTCATTCGGAAAAGACAAAAGTCCAGGGCTTCGGATCGATATTGAAAAAGCGAAAATATCCTCGAAGGGGGCAAGCTCAGAGCCAATCTTTATCGAGGTTTCGGTCAATCCGGAAGAAGCCTATATCCAATCCCAGGTTATATATACCGTCCGGCTCTATCGCTCGGTCGTCCTCCTAAGCGGAAAGCTCTCAGAACCGAGTGTGCATGATGCCGACGTCGTCATTGAAAAAATTGGGAAAGACCGGGAGTTTGAAACGACCCGGGATGGCAAGCGTTACAAAGTGATTGAAAGCCGTTATGCAATTTTCCCTCAGGAAAGCGGACGTTTGCGTATTGACCCAATCACCTTTGCCGGACAGATTGCGACCCGATCCAGGTCAAGGTTCAACCCCTTTCCAGGCGGCGGCCCGGTCAAGCGTTTGCGGTCGGAAGCCCTCGACCTAGAGGTCAAACCCGTTCCCCAGGACAAAGTCCGGGGGCGATGGCTTCCCGCCCAAAACCTGCGCATCGTAGAGGAATGGCCTGAACGTCAAGACGGCGCGGCCCTGTCAAAGGTCGGAGATCCGGTCACCTGGACCTTAACCCTCATCTCAGAGGGCTTGACAGCCGCCCAGTTGCCTGAGATTTCTCCCCGTTTCCCGAAGGGCTTTAAATCCTACCCGGATCAACCCACCTTGAATAACGAGACAACGCAGGATGGGCTGATCGGAATCCGCCAGGAAAAAATTGCGCTCATCGCGACTCAGGCCGGTTCGTTTCTCCTTCCGGCCATCGAAATTCCCTGGTGGAATACCAGGACAGAGCAGGTGGAGACTGCCCGCCTGCCCCAACGAAGAATAGAGGTTGCCCCGGCCGATCCGGGTACGCAGGCCGGTCCTTCACTTCCCCACCTGAACGAGGCCGACAAAGGGGGGGCACTCACAGAGGAAAAGCCCCGGGAAGGTCCTCCAAGGACTTCAGATTTTTGGTCACTGGTCAGCATGGTTCTGGCCCTGGGATGGGCGGTCACAGCCATTTTGTGGTGGGGCTCCAGACAAAAGCCTTCAGCGGATCCTGTGCCGGAGCCTCCAAATTCGACCTCGCCCAAAATCGGACAGATCAAACGACAACTTAAGAAAGCCTGCATGCAGAATGAGGCCCAGGCGGCAAAAGAGGCCCTCTTGTCCTGGGCGCAAACACTCCGTCCGTCGCAAACCCCCAGTCTGGGTGAACTCGGCAAACAGGTTAGTCAGACACTCACCGAAGAAATCAACCGGCTCAACGGAGCACTCTATGGTCAGACCCTTTCCCCCTGGCAAGACGGGCCGGGATTATGGGCCGCTTTTGAAGCAGAGCAGTCCGAGAACAAACAAAAGGGTGGACGCAAGGAAGAAGTATTGGCCCCGATGACCCCACAACCTTGAGCAAACATCTCATGAATAAACCCTATTCCACAGATCGGGAAGACCTGGAAAAAGAGGTGGTCATTCACACTTATCGGGCAAGCGGACCCGGAGGACAGCACCGGAATGTGACCGACTCCGGCGTCCGCATTATACATCGGCCCTCCGGTGTGACGGTAACGGCAACCGAGTCCCGTTCACAACATCGGAACAAAGACAAGGCCTATGAGCGATTGACCCAGCGTCTGAAGGCTATGAATCATCGGGCCAAACCCCGCGTCCCCACTCGAAAGTCCCAAAGCGTGCGTGAAAGAATCCTGAAAGAAAAAGATCTCCTCCAAAAGAAAAAAAGAATGCGCAAACCGCCCGTTCCGGAAGATTAAACCGGAATCATTTTTTAACCAAATACACCACAGAAAAAGACCTCCAGTAAACTGGCAGATTACCATAAATCCTGGGTTCCCCCTTTATTTGACAACACATTGATTTTTCAATAGAATGATCTGATTTCCTTTATTTTTGAAGAGTTGGAGCATATTGTGCGCGAATTCAGACGGATCAAACGCCTTCCGCCCTACGTTTTTAACGATGTCAATGCCATGAAAATTGACGCCCGGCACCGGGGGGAGGATATCATTGATTTCGGGATGGGAAATCCAGACCTTTCGACCCCCAATCACATCGTCGATAAAGCCGTCGAAGCCATTCATAATTCAAGAAATCACCGTTATTCTGCTTCAAAGGGCATCACCAAGCTGAGGCTGGCCATCACCAATTGGTATAAGAGAAGGTATGATGTTGACCTCGACCCGGAAAGCGAGGCCATTGTCACCATCGGTGTTAAGGAAGGGATTTCGCACCTAGTGCTGGCCGTCGTCGGACCCGGTGATATCGTGATGGCTCCGAGTCCGACCTACCCGATTCATCCCTACAGTGTTATTATCGCCGGCGGGGAACTGCGCTCCATTCCCCTCCGCTCCGATCGGGATTTCCTGGAAGATCTGGCAGCTGCAACCAAGCAGGCCTGGCCCCGCCCCAAGATGCTGATTATCAACTTTCCGCATAACCCGACCACGCGTGTCGTTGAGCAGGATTTTTTTGAAAAAATTGTTGACTTTGCAAAGGAAAATAATCTTCTGGTCATACACGACCTAGCCTATGCTGACCTTGTTTTCGACGGCTACAAAGCCCCGAGTTTTCTACAGGTTCCCGGCGCAAAAGAAGTCGGCGTCGAGTTTTTCTCCCTCTCAAAGAGCTATAATATGCCGGGATGGCGACTCGGATTTTGCGTCGGGAATCCGGAAATGATCGCCGCCCTGACCAAAATTAAAAGCTATCTCGACTATGGTATCTTTCAGCCGCTTCAAATTGCCGGAATCATTGCCCTGAACGGCCCACAGGACTGCGTGCAAGAGGTGGTCAAGACCTATCAGAACCGCCGGGATGTACTCATTGACGGCTTGAACCGGATCGGATGGAAAACCGAGAAGCCTTCGGCCACCATGTTTGTCTGGGCGCAAATTCCGGAAGCCTTCCGCGCGAAAGGGTCTTTGGAGTTTACTAAACTTCTTTTATCTGAAGCAAAGGTCGCCGTCTCTCCCGGCATCGGATTTGGGGAATACGGAGACGATTATGTACGTTTTGCCCTGGTTGAGAATGAACATCGAACACGGCAGGCTCTGCAGGGCATCAAGCGTACCCTGAAATAACAGAATGCTGATCATTTTAAAATGAGGATGCTCTGATTAAAAAATCGATTAAAATCGGGATCATCGGTTTCGGAACTGTCGGATGCGGACTGGTCAATATATTGCTGGAGCAGAAGGACCTCCTCTTGAGGAGGCTCGGTCTTCCCTTGGAGATCGCTGCGATTGCTGATCGCGATATCGAAAGTGACCGTGGAGTTTCACTTCCTCCCGGTGTTCTGACCACCGATGCGGAAAAGATCATCCAAAACCCTGAAATCGACATCGTCGCCGAATTGATCGGCGGAACCGGCCCGGCGAAGCAATATATCCTTGATGCAATTGAAAGCGGTAAGCATGTTGTCACGGCCAATAAAGCCCTTATTGCAACACATGGAGAGGAAATTTTTCAGTCTGCGGCAAACAAAGGAGTGGATGTTGGTTTTGAAGCCAGTGTCTGCGGAGCTATTCCTATCCTACGCTCCATGAGAGAAGGGCTTGTGGCCGAGGAAATCTCATCCATCTACGGTATTGTAAACGGAACCTGCAATTACATCCTGACAAAAATGCGTGAAGAGGGAAAAACCTTTGCTGCCATTCTTAAGGAAGCTCAGGACCTCGGCTATGCTGAAGCCGATCCAACGCTCGATATCGATGGCGCCGACTCTGCCCACAAGCTCGCCATTCTGGCCAACCTTGCTTTTGGAACACCGGTCTCCCTAAAAGAAATTTACACCGAGGGACTGGAACGCATCTCCTCAATTGATATCGACTTTGCCGAAGAATTCGGATACAAAATCAAGCTCCTGGCCATCGCCAAATCGGCCAATGGGGAAATTGAGACACGAGTGCATCCCACAATGATTCGAAAAGAAACCCTCCTCTCCAGGGTCGACGGAGTCTTTAACGCAGTCTATCTTGTCGGCGATTCGTCGGGAGAAGTCCTTTTTTACGGTAAAGGAGCCGGGTCCCTTCCTACCGGCAGCGCCGTGGTCAGCGACATTGTCGCCCTGGCAAGGAATATCATCAAAGGGGCCAGCGGTCGGGTTCCAGCAACAGCCTACACGGCGCTTTCCCGGAAGCAGCTTCGCATTAAGGCCATCGAAGAAATTGAAAGCCTTTACTACCTGAGATTTATGGCCGAGGATCATCCTGGGGTTCTCTCCAGGATATCCGGGATACTGGGAGAAAATCATATCGGCATCTCGGCAGTCATCCAGCAGGGAAGAAAAATCGGCGGTCATGTTCCTCTTGTCATGATGACCCATCGCGCCAGAGAAAAAAATGTCCGACAGGCATTGTCAAACATTGACAAAATGGATTATGTCTCTGAGCAAACAATCGTGATTCGCGTGGAAGGGGACGATGAGTAAACTCGGCAGAACGGACAGATGGCCCGGTATCATTGAAGCATACCGGGATTTTCTCCCCGTCAATGAACAGACCCCCGTCGTGACCCTGCTTGAAGGCGGAACCCCTTTGATTCCGGCACCCCGACTTTCAGAAATGATGGGAGGATACATCGACCTCTTTCTCAAGTTTGAGGGCGAAAACCCAACCGGCTCCTTCAAAGACAGGGGCATGACCCTTGCCATCACAAAGGCAAAAGAAGAAGGGGCCAAGGCTGTCATTTGCGCCTCCACAGGAAATACCTCTGCGTCCACGGCGGCCTATAGCGCCCGATGTGGCTTGAAAGCCTATGTCCTCATCCCGGAAGGGAAAATTGCCCTGGGAAAAATGTCGCAGGCGATGATCCATCAGGCCACTATCCTTCAAGTCAAAGGAAATTTTGATGAAGCGCTTTCTCTGGTCAAGCAGGTGGCTGAAAAGTACCCGATTACCGTTGTCAATTCCATCAATCCTTACCGGCTGGAAGGCCAGAAAACAGCCGCTTTCGAGGTCTGCGACGTTCTGAGAGCCGCGCCGGATTACCATTTTATGCCTGTCGGAAATGCGGGAAACATCACCGCCCATTGGATGGGCTACAAGGAATATTTCAAACGCGGCAAAACAAGGTCCCGACCAAAAATGATCGGCTTTCAGGCCGCAGGCTCGGCGCCCATTGTACATGGCGAGGTGGTTAAAGAACCCCATACCATCGCAACAGCAATCCGGATCGGAAATCCGGCCAGTTGGAGACCCGCCCTGGAGGCTGCAGCCGAATCAAAAGGGGAAATCAATCTCGTCACCGATGAAGAAATTACTGAGGCCTATCGCAAGATCGCAAAATGTGAAGGGGTCTTTTGCGAACCAGCCTCTGCGGCAGGCGTTGCAGGTGTCATCAAGTTGAATAAACGCGGTTTCTTCAAAAAAGGAGACGTTGTCGTCTGCACGCTCACCGGTCACGGCCTGAAAGATCCGGATTTTTCAATCGGCATCTCACAAAAACCGGAAACGATAAAGGGAGGACTGGACGACCTCATTTATGCCCTGGGGTTCTAAAGCACGACCTCCTCACTAAACTCGGGAAAGCTGCGGGCTTGAGCTCTCTGAATGATGGGAAAAATCACAAGCCAATAAAATTTGACCGATGCCTTTGATTATTCAAAAATATGGTGGCACTTCCATTGGCAGTATCGATCGGATTAAACATGTCGCGGAAAGAATCGCCGCAACTTATCAGTCCGGAAACCACCTGGTTGTTGTTGTCTCCGCGATGACGGGGGAGACTGACCGCCTGCTCAACCTGGCCAGACAGGTCACCCCTTCTCCCGACCAACGGGAAACGGATATGCTCATCTCATCCGGGGAGCGGGTCACAATATCTCTCCTCGCGATGGCGCTTCAGGGCAGTGGAATACCGGCACGGTCTTTAACCGGAAGGCAGGTCGGTATCCTGACCGACAACGCGCATACCCGGGCGCGGATTGAACAGATTTCAGCAGAGCGACTGAAAGGCGCCCTGGCAGAAGGAGTCGTGCCTGTGGTGGCAGGGTTTCAAGGTATTAATGAGGTGTCTGATGTCACCACATTGGGACGCGGCGGCTCGGACACAACCGCCGTGGCCCTCGCGGCAGCTCTGGAAGCAGACCTCTGCGAAATCTATACCGACGTGGAAGGGGTCTACACGACTGACCCGAACGTCGTTTCTTCCGCGCGGAGGCTTCAAAGGATTTCATATGAAGAGATGCTTGAGATGGCCAGTTTAGGCGCCAAAGTCCTGCATGCCCGTTCGGTCGCTTTTGCCATGAAATATCAGATCCCAGTCCGTGTCCGTTCAAGCTTCAGTGACGGAGAGGGAACCTTAGTCACAGAGGAGGACAGTGCAATGGAGCAAGAACCTGTCTCAGGGATAACCTGCGATAAGAATCAGGCAAAGATCACATTGATCGGGATACCTGACCAGCCTGGAATCGCATCGAAAATCTTTGAGGCGCTTTCCCGGGAAAACATGAACGTCGATATGATCATCCAAAATGTCGGACAGGAAGGTCTGACCGATCTATCGTTCACCGTCCCACGCGGCGATGCAGATCAGGCAAAAGAAATCCTTTTGAAGTTGGCTGAAGAGGTAGGGATAAAGGACATTGAGCTGACAGAGCGTATTGCCAAGGTCTCAATCGTGGGCGTTGGGATGCGTTCCCACTCCGGCGTGGCGGCAAAGATGTTCTCCCGGCTTGCCGCCGAAGGAATCAACATTATGATGATTTCTACTTCCGAGATCAAGGTTTCTTGTGTGATACACTCAAAGTATACCGAGTTGGCGGTCCGAACGCTTCATGAAACATTTGAGTTAGGAGAAGTGCCCGGCTCAAAATAAGAGAAAAACCAGACCACAAGAAGGAATTAACTTTATGCGGCAGGTAGAGATCTATGACACAACCCTGCGGGACGGCGCGCAGTCCGAGGATGCTTCATTCTCCGTTGAAGACAAGCTGCGCATCGCTCAGAAACTCGATGAACTTGGGATTCACTATATCGAGGGCGGGTGGCCGGGTGCGAACCCTAAAGACATCCTCTTTTTCAAAGAGATGAAAAAGGTCCGCCTGAAATCAGCGAGACTGGTCGCCTTCGGCGCCACCCGAAGGCCTCGAAACAAGGTCCAGGAAGATCCGAACATCAAATCCCTTCTTAATGCCGGGACAGAATACATTACCCTATTTGGCAAAAGCTGGGACTTCCATGTGACCGAGGCGCTCGGGATCTCCCTGAAGAAAAACCTGGAAATTATCTCGGATTCGATTAAATATTTGAAGTCCAAGGGAAAACGGGTCTTCTATGACGCGGAACATTTCTTTGACGGCTACCGTGCCCGGCCGGACTATGCCCTGGAGTCCCTCAAGGTTGCGAGAGAGGCGGGGGCGGAATGTCTCGTCCTTTGTGATACAAATGGCGGAATGATGCCCTGGCAGGTCAAAGAGATTCTCCAGCATGTCTCTAGGGAAATCGGTGGCCCCCTCGGCATTCATACACATAACGATTCTGAAATGGCGGTAGCCAATGCCTTGACGGCAGTGAAAATGGGCGCTAACCAAGTCCAGGGAACGATCAACGGATTCGGAGAGCGTTGCGGGAACAC
>JBHHXE010000051.1:0-13471 GCA_046756865.1 Nitrospiria bacterium
GTCTTAACATCGCCTTTCCTCTCGAGAAAAAAGGTTTCAATTTTTTCGACTTTCAGATCGGCAATTGTTTCCAAAGTCTCTGTATGAGCCTGCTCCAAAGCTACTTTCGCTTTAGAATAAGAGACGACCCCAATCATGTAAATCGGGCGAAGCGTTGCCACGACTAAACTCAGGAACAACCTGTTTCTAATTTTCATAAGAGCCATAAATGGGAATGTGTTGTTATCAAGAGATATTTACAATCTTGTTATTTTATCGGGAGTCTCATCCTAAAAATTTAATTCGCTATGATCGATTGAAGGAAAGGCCCTTATCTCCACCACAATATTACTTTGCGGCTGGGGATGAAGGGCCTTGTTTCTGTTTTGGAAAGAAGGATGAGGATTTATTATCCCCAAAGTTTTTCATACCATGGCTTTTCTTGAATGGCAGCGTCGATCCCGATCTTCTCTCTGATTGTTTCGATATCCCATCCGGTGAGGTTTGCGAGATGCTGAGCCTCTTTTTCCTGCCGTTCGCTTAGATTTTTGCGGTAAGATGCTGCCGACGCGCAGTTGGCATCTCCATCCCAGGGATGACGCAGGATATAGCGGGCCTGAAAGTTTTGCTGGTTTCCTGTTTCCTGAAAACGCAGGTCTTCAGGAAAGTGTGCCGCGTCGTAGCGAACATGGAGCCTTGTAAGGTAAACCTGGGGAGGGGTCGTGATTCTTTTCTTAGGAAGCATCCCCCTGAATCGGCCCTTGTTCCGAGGGTGATCCAACCAAAACACACCCAGTTTTCTGAGCTCGTCATGTGACAGTGGATCTGTGGCACAGGGATCGCACCAGGCCATATTCCAGGCATATTCCAGAAAGAGGGTTTCCATCCGTTCTTTTTTAACCTGTTGGCTGAAGAGATCTTTGTAGAAGTCTCCGAATTCACTCTTGACGAAGGTCGGCAAAGCGACATTTGAGGGGAGCTGGGCTGTCCGGTAATTTGTTGTTTCGACCCGACCATTCTTCGTTAGGGTATAGATAAAGAGTTCCTGAGGTCCGTCGGCGTTGACCATGCCAAGGCGGATCGGGAGCATGAACTTGAGAGACGAAAAGGCAACCTGAAGCGGTCGAAGTGTCGCGAACCCAAGCCGCGCCTGTTCCTTGAGATTGACTTTGGCGACAAAAAATTTCATTCCCTGTTTGATATAAGCTTCAAGTACGCTGGCCGCCCCTTCAGGAACCTTGTAGCCATTTCTGACCAGCCAGTGTTCGAGCCCATTGCTTTCATCTGCGGAGAGGATGAGAATGTCGTATTCCCCAACTGTATAACGGGCCTCAATGGTGACCTCTTGTTTTTTTTGCGACTTGAAAACGGACGATGGCATGTCTGCCTTACTTCTCACGTCTGACCTTAATTCTTCAAAGCGTTCCTTGAGACATGGGTTTTGGTCAAAATATTCCACGAGTCGGGGAGAGGAGTAAACATCGAGATGATCGATGATTCTCCGGTCTCCGACATGGATCTGTCCTTTTTTCAGAACGGTTGGAACCGGGATGACCATGGCGAATTCCTTCAGGTCTCCCTTAAAATCGTTGCTCATCGTAATCACGGTCTTGTCATCGTGACGGGCGATTACGACTTGAGAGGCCTTGTTAAAGATTTTGGTGTCGGCCTTCGCCACGTAAAACCCGCAAAAGGCGAAGACGGCAGTTGAGACCAAAAATGTGGTGATGAGTATGAAGCTGAACAGCGAGATTTTTTTCATGTTGCCCTCCTCATGTTGTGAGTTGATAATTGTTTGTTTTCAGTAAAACCCGGCCAGGTATATTTTCCCCCTGGAAAAAGCCGGTCGATCAGGGGCGTAGTCATTGAAGAGAAGACGAGGGACCAGAGAAGCCCGTTGGGCCGGTAGAGATAAAAATGGACAAAACCGGCACCCACGGCAATTAGAAAGGCAAACAGTATCCGGCCAATTCTGGAGTCGGGTGTTGTTTTCGGGTCAGAGATCATAAAGAATGAAAAAAGAAGAAACCCTCCGTTCTGAAGCCTGTGGAGAGGAATCCAAACCGGCTCTCCGAGCCAGAATGTGCGGCTGAATAAAATAGCCAGATAGAATGCCATAAAGGCATAGGTAATATCGCTTCGTGAAGAACGGTAAATCACAAACCCTCCCAGAGAGGCCATAAAAAATCCGAAAAATGCGGTGCTTCCCCACTGACCGGGTGAGACCCAGACTCCGTGCGTCATGGAGATCATCACCATGATTCCAAAGTTAGTTGGATTGAAGATATGCTTACCATTCCAGCGGAGGATGAATTTGCTGGCAATGGTGAGTATGGCAGCAAGGACGGCTAATGCGGTCTGATCGGTTCGGAGAAGAAGGCAGAGGGAAAGTGCCGAGGTCATTGGGCTGCGCGGATCAAAGCCCGGGAGTCTGCTTATTCGGGTACAGATCCATTGTGTCAGGAGTGCAGTCCCGACAATGGCGGCCATTCTGGAAAAGGAAAGATCAAAACTAAGAAAGCCGATGCCGTAAAGAAGTAGTGCGGATAGAACCGTCACCTGATAAATGCGAGGGTCTATCCTTCGTTGTGGTTTTCTTTCCATTGTCGTCCTCGCTTCTAAGATAGAAAGTAAGGGTTTCAGACTGCTTCTTTTTCTTCATGGTCAGTCGCGAGGAACACAGAACCGCAACATACGCCTTATACCTGAAGATTCGAGTTCCACAGCAACGCCGCAATGGAATAAAAGAAGAGGGTGCTGAATCCCTACGAATCAAGAGGTCGAAATATGCCTCCTGATTCTTTAGACAGAGGAAGATCTAAAAAGGTTCCAACTTTATTTAGCGGTGATTTTTGGGAGAGGGAGATCGGATGATGACTTTAATCCTGAGTGAGGGGGGGAGGTCTTTTTTTAACTGAGTCCTTATTTGTTTTTTTTGTTTCTGAAGGGCTTCGGCTTTCTCTCTGGATTCTGAGACTTCTCCCAGAGAAGCCAGTGCGGTCTTGAACCGGTCCAGATGGGATGGAGGCAGGTGTATCCAAAGTATTTGTTCGGAGGAAGCTTCCTCTTGTTTGGATTCACTGGATGTCTTTCCGGGTTTGAAATATTTTCCACCCATATTTTGGAGGAGAGGCTCGAGCTTTTTTCGGATTATTCCCCGTTCGGCAGATGCGTCGAGAAAAAAGACCGCCTCCTCTTCTGTGGACAGGGTATCTTTTTTCCGGGGAGCAATGGCCTCTTCTATGACCATCATTTTTTCCGAGAGGGCGCTTCTTCTTTGTAAGGAGGGCTCTTGAGACAAGTCCTCCCGGTTTTTTTCTGCTTCAACAAAAAGCATTTCCTTTTGCTTGAAGCTTGTTTCAGGAGACTTACGCTTCTTCTCCAGGGTCTTGTCTGTGTTCTGTAAGGCCATTGTTTCGGAAGGGGCTTCATCCTTTTCCATGCGAAGGGCATTTTGCGATGCGTTATTTTTTTTCAGAACCTTGCTGTCTTCCCGGAAAATGCGAGATTCCGGAGATGATAGTTGTGTCATGTCTTCTTGAATGACAGGATTGCTCCGATACAGATATGTTGCCAGAAAGGTTACGAGTACCAGGGCGATGGCCTGGATCGGAACCTTGATGTGGAAGGGGAGGAAGAAACGCTTCCATGGTGAGGCGGGCTTCATTTCTTCTAAGCGAATTCGGGACATAACCCGCTGTGAAAACCCGGCCGGAGGCGTCCTGGATGGGAGTTCTTTCAGGTCTTTCACCAAGAGGGCCAGCATGTCCATTTCTGCTTTACAATGCGCGCATGTCCTCAAGTGTGCTTCGACCAACTTCTTTTGCGCGTCTTTGAGGTTCCCATCAATATATTGTGAAAGGAGCGGTTCAATCGCGTTACAGTTCATCTTGTGACCTTTTCAGTGAAATAAGGGGCCAATCGTTTCCGAAGGGCTTTCCGGGCGCGGTGAAGCCGGGATTTTACCGTTCCGAGGGGGATGTCAAGTACCTGTGCGACCTCGCCATAAGGGAACTCCTGGAGATCATGGAGCAGAATCAGGAGCGCATCGTCTGCTTTTAGATGTCGGAGTCCCTTTTCGATCTGTTCCCGGGTCTCTTTTTGAGAAGCGCGTGTTTCCGGATTAGGGCGTGTATCCGGGAGCCGGGATAACACGTCATTATCACCCTCCTGATCCTTTCCGTCAATCGAGGCGGGTGTGAAGTATGCGGAAGCCTGACGCTTTTCCTCTATAGAAATCCGTTTGCGGCGGTTTAAAGCGTGGTTGACCGCGATGCGATAGAGCCAGGTGGAGAAACGTGATTCGCCCCTGAATTTACGGATTGAGCGAAAGGCAGCGATAAAGACCTCCTGAGCTGTATCTTCGGCATCAGTATCGTTTCCCAGGACGCGGCACATGAGACCGAAAATCGGCTTCTCATAGTAAAGGATAATCTGCTCGAAGGCCTCGGTGTCTCCCTTCTGAACGCGCCGAACCGATTCCTCGATCTCTTTACCGCCTTCTTTCATTAGACAATCCGATGCCTTGAGGGGTTCTCAGTTACCTGATTCAGGGTTTTATCACTCAGGAACAGTCTAACAAATTGTCGCCTAAGATGATTCAAGTTTTTTGGTTTAAGGTTTGCCTGATCTGCGCTTTCGACAGGGTTCATTTATTCTATTGAAGGTGTAAAGCATTATTCAGTATAGTCATGTACAAAATATTCTGTCTTAACATCAGGAATGTTCATATCTGTTCTGCCGTATGAGGGTGGTTCTTGCAGTGAGCATGTATGATGCAGTGTAAGAAGAATTTACAGAAGGATGTTGCTCTTTTCTGGGGCAGTGCAGTTCTTGCGCTGGTATTTTGTCTGGGCGTCAGCTTCGCAAAAGAGCTACCCCTGCTTGTCGAACTTTCCGATCTTGGTGAAACGCATGACGGGAAGAGGGTTACTGTTTTTGGATGGGTCCAGTCCACTGAGGTGAAGACGGGACGGCGAGGGAGTCTGCACCTGGAGCTTATCGTCGGAGAAGGGGATCATACCGTTAAAGTTTTTACGATCAAGCCTGTTTCCCATGTTTTGAATCGGAGGGTGATTGTCCAGGGCATTTTTCATGAGTACGGACGCTTTGCCGGTCATGAGAAGGCGCACTTCATCGTCGCCGAAACAATTGTCAGAGATTGGTCTGATGAGGAGAAAGGTGAGATGCATTGAGATGAGATTAACCATATAGATAAGAACATGCGACAACCGCGCCGATGATTCCGGCAACATCGGCGGTCAGTCCGGCGAACAAGGCATGGCGGGATCGACGAACCTGGACGGCGCCAAAATACACGGCCAGCACATAAAATGTTGTCTCCGTTGATCCCTGTAATGTGCTGACGAGGTACCCGATGTAGCTGTCGGGACCGATGGCCGGGTTATTGATTGTTTCCGCCAAAAGACCAAAAGCGCCAGAGCCGGAAAGAGGCCGCATCAGCGCCATCGGCAGGGCTTCGGCGGGCAGTCCTATCATTGTCGTGATATGACTGAGGGTCCCGATGAGAAGGTCCATTGACCCACTTTGGCGAAACATGCCAACGGCGACCAGGATGGCGACCAAAAAAGGAATTATTTTTATCGCCACATTAAACCCCTCTTTCGCTCCTTCAACAAAAACCTCGTAGATGTTTACACCGCGCACGAAGCCAAATGACAATAAACTCACGGCCAGACCCGGTACAATCCAGGGACCGATTTCCCTGCCGTAAATGATTGCAAGGGGAATCAGGGTCATCAGTCCACCCAGGGCAAGATAAGAGACCCAGGCCGGGTATGCGCCGGAGGTGATCTGAGAGTGTTCCTTTGTTTTTACGGGGCGGTTTGGGTCTGAATCTTCTTCCAGGACAGTGGTCTCAGGTAAGGTGGATATAGGGCAAAACCGCTGATAGGTTTTCGCCGCAATAATGGCAACCGTTGTTGAGCAGAGCGTCGCAAAAAGTGTGGTGGCCAGAATGCCTGCAGGATCAGTGGAGCCCGCGGAGGCCCGCAATGCGATGACTCCGGTGGGCAGCAATGTGACACTGGAGGTATTGATCGCAAGAAAGAGGGCCATGGCGTCGGTTGCCGTTCCTTTATGATGATTCAGTTTCTCCAACTCCTGCATAGCGCGAATGCCGAAAGGTGTTGCCGCATTGCCCAGCCCCAGCGCGTTGGCCGAAATGTTCATGATCATTGCTCCCATCGCCGGATGGTCTGCTGGAACATCCGGAAAAAGCCGCACCATCAGGGGCCGGACCACGCGTGCAATAATACGCAGCAGTCCGCCTTCCTCCGCAACCTTCATCAAACCGAGAAAAAAGGCCATTACCCCGACGAGTCCAAGAGCAAGTTCAACGGAGCCTTTGGCGGAAAGAATCATCCCTTCCGTTAAGGCCTGCATCGGAGAAACAGCATCAGTCCCTGAGGGGACCCATATCAATTGATGATACCCGCTTGTGAAGAAAGCGACCAGGATGAGAAGGAAAAAAATAATATTCAATATCTAGCCCCAGGTTTTAGACCTGACATCAATCATAGCGATTTTATGCCTACAGTCAATACCGGATCACAAGGATCCACAAATCTCATACGGCAACCATTAAATAATAAATAATATGTTGACAGTTCACTATTCAGTGATCTATAGTTAGTCTTATGCAGACAAGCGTGGACATAAAACAGCAAATTATTGATGTGGCCGATACCCGGTTTCGCCGCTATGGTTTCGGCAAAACCACAATGGCTGAGATCGCCAAAGATTGCAGTATGTCTGCGGCTAATCTGTATCGATATTTTGAGAATAAACAGAGGATCGGGGTCGAAATCGCCTTAAAGTGTATGTGTCATAAGGAAAAGGTGGGCAGGGACGTGCTTCTGAGAGACAAGCTGAGTGCAAGTGCACGTCTGGAGGTCTTTTTCCTGGAAATACTCGAGTATACACATACGCTTTGCGCTGATGATCCTCATCTTTTTGAACTTGTTGCTTTTATTTCAAGAGAACATCCTGACCTGGTCTTGAGGCATCAAGCGTCTCTTCGTTCTTTTGTTGCCGAAATTCTTGCAGAAGGAAACCGGACGGGAGAGTTCGATGTCCCCGATATCGTTGCGACCGCAGAGTCGCTCTTATTTGCAACGGTTCATTTTTATTATCCACCCCTCGTTGCGATGAAAACCCTCTCACTGGAAGACCTGAAGGAGGCTGGAAAAGAGGTGATCGCGCTCATTATTCGAGGCCTTAAGAGACACTAATTTTTTTGTTTATTTGTGAATAGTATCTAATAAATTTATTGTTTATTATTATCTGGATGATATAAGCATAGAATGACCTGCTTGAAAACAAAGGGGAGAACGCCATGAACGGAAAACGTCTGGGTGAATGGGTCATTCGCTTCAGGTGGTTGATTATTGTGAGTACGCTTGGGCTGGCGTTGGCGGCGGGAAGCGGTGGACGGTTTCTCGGGTTTTCGACAGACTACCGTGTTTTCTTCGGAAAGGATAATCCCCAGTTGCAGGCCTTTGAAAGACTTCAGGATACCTATACAAAAAATGACAATGTCCTCTTTGCCATTGCACCGGATGATGGCAAGGTCTTTACCCGCGAAACTTTGTCGCTTGTCGAAGATTTGACGAAAGATGCCTGGCAGATTCCTTACTCTCTGCGCGTTGATTCGATTACCAATTTTCAGCATACCTGGGCGGATGGGGATGAGTTGATCGTGGAAGACCTGGTGAAAAATGCAGCCTCCCTTTCCAGTTTTGATTTGGATCGGATCAAGACCGTTGCCCTTTCAGAGCCGCTTTTGCTCAATCGAAATATCTCTCCCTCAGGTGATGTGACCGGCGTCAATGTGACGATCAGCCTGCCGGGAAAATCGATGGACGAGGTTCCGGAGGTCGTTGCATTTGTCCGTGAAATGGCCCGGAAGATAGAGACTGAACACCCGGAAATAAAAGTTTATTTAAGCGGCATGGTGATGATGAATAATTCTTTTTCGGAAGCAAGTCAGGACGATATGTCTACCCTGATGCCACTGATGTACCTGGTCCTTATTATCTCGCTGGGTATAATGCTTCGGTCATTTTCCGGTGCCTTCGCCGCGGTCATGGTCATCGGCCTTTCAGCTTTGACTGCGATCGGACTGGCCGGGTGGTCCGGTATTCTCTTTACCCCTCCCTCCGCCAGCGCCCCAACAATTATCTTGACCCTGGCTGTGGCAGACAGTGTCCACTTCCTGGTAACGATGTTTCAGGAGATGCGGCGCGGTAAAAGCAAACGAGATGCGATCATCGAATCGATGCGGATCAACCTGTTGCCGATTTTTCTAACCTCTTTGACGACTACGATAGGCTTCTTAAGCATGAACACAAGCGACTCGCCGCCTTTTCATGATCTTGGCAACATGGTCGCGATGGGTGTTATAGCCGCTTTTTTCTATTCAATCTTCTTTCTGCCGGCCATGATGTCGGTACTACCTGTTTGGGCAAAGAATCACAAGAAAAATTCTAAATTTTTTATGGATCATTTGGGAGACTTTGTGGTGAATCGCCGTCAACCCCTATTCTGGGGGATGTTGGCCATTACCTTTCTCTTTATTTCCTCCGTTCCCTTAAATCGCTTTAATGATCAATTTGTAAATTATTTTGATGATCGCTATTCCTTTCGAACAGATACGGACTTCATCGTTGATCATCTTACGGGAATCTACCTGATTGAGTATTCACTCGATTCCGGAGAGGAAGGGGGCGTCAGCAATCCGGAATATTTGAAGACACTGGAGGCTTTTGGCGAATGGTACAAGCAACAGACAAATGTGCTTCACGTCAGTAGCCTGACGGTGGTCATGAAGCGACTCAACCAAAACATGCATGGCGATGATCCGGCCTACTATCGAATCCCGGAGAATCGGGAACTCTCTGCCCAGTACCTTCTCCTGTATGAGATGTCTCTCCCTTATGGCCTGGACCTAAATAACCAGATTAATGTCAAAAAGTCGGCAACGCGTTTCAGTGTAACCCTGGAAAATGTTTCAACCACTGAAATGTTGGCCCTCGAGGAAAGGGCACAGCAGTGGCTCCAGGAAAATGCTTCTCCCTCGATGCAGGTTCCTGGAGCCAGCACGACGATTATGTTCTCACATATTTCCGAACGGAATATCAACAGTATGATGTTTGGAACAGCTCTTGCTCTGCTACTCATCTCGGGGATATTAATCGTTTCCCTGAGGAATATTAAGATTGGTTTCTTGAGCATTATCCCGAATCTGGTTCCGGCCGGGATGGCTTTTGGCTTTTGGGGATTGATGGTGGGAGAGATCGGCGTCGGAACCTCGATTGTGGTCGGAATGAGTCTCGGTATCGTGGTTGACGATACCGTCCATTTCCTGAGTAAATATCTCCGTGCGAAACGGGAGCATGGGATGAACAGTCAGGACGCGGTCCGCTATGCATTTCATAATGTGGGGAGTGCCCTATGGGTTACCTCCTTCGTATTGGGGGTGGGGTTTTCTGTGCTGACTTTTTCCGGATTTTCTATGAATGCCGAGATGGGACTTCTGACTGCTATCACAATCGCGTTCGCTCTAGCGGCTGACTTTTTACTTCTCCCGCCATTGTTGATGACCATGGAAGGGGCTCAGCCGAAGGAGGCGAGAAGTCCAATGACGAAACCCGGAACTGAAGGTGTTGTGTGAGTGCATCGGTCAACCATAAAAGCTTGTATATAAAGGAGCGAATGATGAAGCCTTATATCTTTTTTCTTGCCTTGTTGTTGTTATTTCCGGTCACTTCATTCTCTGAAACTCCGGAGGAGAAAGGCCTGTCCATTGCCGTTGAGGCTGATCGAAGGGATAACGGCTTTGGAGATTTTACATCCAGGCTCAAAATGGTATTAAGGAACAAGCAAGGAGAATCGAGTACGCGTGTGATTCGAAACAGAACCCTGGAGGTTGAGGGAGATGGAGACAAGTCTCTTATTATTTTTGACAACCCGAGGGACGTAAAGGGGACGGCCTTTCTCAGCTTTACTCATAAAATCAAAAATGATGATCAGTGGATTTTTCTCCCCGCGCTGAAGCGGGTCAAACGCATTAGTTCTTCCAACAAGTCGGGTTCTTTCATGGGGAGCGAGTTTGCCTATGAGGATATCACGAGTCAAGAGGTCGAAAAATATACCTACCGCTGGCTTCGGGACGAAGATTATGAAGGGCAATCAACTTTTGTGATTGAGCGATATCCAGTTGATCCGAACTCCGGTTATACACGCCAGGTGGTCTGGATTGACCAGGCTGAGTATCGACCTCTGAAGGTCGATTATTTTGACCGGAAAAAGGACCTCCTTAAAACCTTAACCTATCACGGCTATCAACAATACCTTGGAAAGTTCTGGAGGCCGGACCGGATGGAGATGGTCAATCACCAGACCGGAAAGGGTACGGTCTTAAACTGGAAGGATTTTAAGTTCAAGACCGGGCTGACAGACCGGAATTTTAATAAAAACAGCCTGAAGCGTGTCCGGTGAGATTGTTATCTCCAATAGGGTTTATTGTCCTTCTTATCCTATCTGTTTTTGCCTTCATCCCTGAGGGGGTGGCAAATGAGCTGAGCGGTTATGCGGCTGTAGAGGGGCGGTTATTTTTTTACGATCAGCGGCATCCCGGTCAAAGAGAACAGCAAGGCTCTATCGCCGCCCAGCCGGAATACTTCCATGAGTGGAAAGAGAGCAGCTTTACGGCCGTTCCCTTTTTTCGTCTCGACAGCGCCGATTCAAGGCGGAGCCATGTCGATATCAGAGAGTTCTTTTTTCTCTGGTATCCGGAATCCTTTGAGCTTGGGGTCGGTATCCGGAAAGTTTTCTGGGGTGTCACAGAGTCGCAACACCTCGTGGATATCATCAACCAGACCGACCTTGTGGAACTTCCTGACGGAGAAGAAAAGCTCGGTCAGCCGATGATTAATCTCTCCATCCTGAGAGACTGGGGAATACTCGATGTGTATCTCCTCCCGTATTTCCGGGAACGAACCTTTCCCGGCCTTAAAGGAAGGCTTCGCTTTCCTTTGGTTGTGGATACTGATCAGACTCAATATGAAAGTGGAGCGAAACAACATCACTTCGATGTTGCGGCACGCTACGGTCAAACCTTCGGCGATTGGGATGTCGGTCTTTCCCATTTTCAGGGAACCGGGCGAGAGCCTAGCCTGGTTCCTGGGAGGGATGCTTCAGGAAGCCCTGTCCTGATCCCACGCTATGAACAGATTGGCCAAACCGGTCTGGAGCTCCAAAAGGTCGCTGAAGCATGGCTCTGGAAACTTGAGTTGATCCACCGTGTCGGCCAGGGTGATTCTTTCGAGGCCTGGACCGGCGGTTTTGAATATACATTCAGTGCAATCTTCCGAACGAAGATAGATCTTGGCATCATTGGAGAATGGCTTCATGATTCGAGGGGAAATGCAGCGACCACACCCTTTGAAGAGGACCTCATGGCAGGAGCCCGGCTGGCCTTAAATGATATGGCGAGTACAGAACTGCTATTCGGCATGATCCAGGATCTTGATCACTCGGCGCGGATTTTCAGTTTGGAAGCAAGCCGCCGCCTGACGGAACATTGGAAGATCGAGGTCGAAGCGCTGATCTTCAACCAACAATCTCCGGGTGAGTTGTTAAGTTCCCAAGGGGATGATGACTTCCTCCAGGCCTCATTATTTTATCACTTTTAGACCTTATTATTCTTGACACAAGATCTTGTGTGGGAACAAAGAAGGTCACAATGATTATTATTTGGGCAAAGTGCTGATCATCCTGAATGGTAAGGGAAAAATGTCGATCAGGCAGGAATATCCACAGTGTATGCACAGTAAATGTGGATAAATAAATCCTGCATCTTTAGAAGGTAAATATTATTTTAGGTCAGTAAAATCAGTAGGTTGTGATGTTAAATTACATTTATCTCACCGAATTTACATAATATATCGTGACTTTCTCAACATGTTGACATGAATCAATAAATTAGGGCTTGCGATGAAGGAATTCTTCATTTTTTAGCCGATTTGACGGAGAAACGCCTTGGGATGAGAAAGATTCTCCGCCACTCACTTGTAATGGGGGAGGGGTTACCTGGAAAAAAATCGGAGTGTCTCTCCGTGGAACACTTTTCTCAAACTCAATGTCCAGCTACAATAACACCAGTTCATATTTGATCTCCGTTCCTCATATTTTTCTCTTGACACAATATCTTGTATGGAAACAAGGACTGTCGGAATGGTCAAAATTTGGGCAAACTGTAGATCGGCCTGAATGATAAGGGGAAAGTCTTGATTCGGGGAGTATATCCACACTGTGTCCACAGAAACTGTGGATAATAAATCGAGGATTAAAACGCGTTATTTTTAAATTATTTTAATAATATCAATTGGTTATGAGTTTAAGGTCTCTTTATGTGTCTCTCAACACCCAAAATTGTTCTTAATTTCTCAACATCTTGATTTTCAAGAGGAAAATGACCGGTATATTCGTTGAATCCCCGTTTGGGTGATCCGTTTATTGGATCTTCCCGGTGGACTCGATTGTCATGCACAAGAAGGGAAGGATTCTTCGTCCAGGTAGAGTGTCTGGGTGTCGTCGTTGTACCCGAGCAGTTCGGCGTACCTTCCCCAATTAACGATGGTTTTAAAGAGTCCCTCAGTATTCTCATGCGGAAGAAAATGAGAGAGTGCTTCCAGTGTCGATTCCCGATCCAGGCGGCCCGCTTCAGATTTTTTTAATGCGCCAACAAGACGCTGAATGAGGCCCAGATTTTTGAACTGATCCCGAATCATCAGCTTGCGCTGTCCGATCTTGCTTTTTATCAGCTTTTTCCCCAGATCAAGAATGACAACATCGCCTCCGGGTGTTTCGGCAAAACCGAGCATTTCAGCCATTTTGATGACTGAAAGTAATTCTCCGGATTCGTACTGGATGGCCTCCGCCAATTTATAGATGTCTTCTTTCCCGTGTTCGTCATCCAGATATTCTAATAATCCGATGACTTCACTGGCAGAAACTTCAGGTAGAGGTTTAATTTGCATGGAGACTCCTATGTAATAATGAGTAAATTATGCTTCTAATCCTATGCCATTAAGGAAAAGATGTGATCTGTCAATTCACTGACCACCGGGTCGTTTTTGTCCCGCGGCCGGGCAAGTTTAACCGGAATGTCGGCAATCAAGGTTCCGGGATGAGGTGACAGCACCAGGACCCGGTCTGCCATCAGGACGGCCTCTTCAATGATATGAGTGACCATAACGATGGTATCCATTGCCATGGACTTGTCTTCCCATAGCATCAGGACTTCTTCCCGCAGGGTAAGTGATGTTAGGGCGTCGAGGGCGGAGAAGGGTTCATCCATACAAAGAAGTTTGGGTTCAACCGCGAGGGCGCGTGCCAAGCCAACCCGCTGTTTCATCCCGCCCGACAGTTCACGGGGATAGGCCTCTTCAAAGCCGTCCAGGCCGAC
>JBHHXE010000052.1:0-13401 GCA_046756865.1 Nitrospiria bacterium
TCGACAATTCCGCCGCCTATATCAGGGGATGGGTGAGAAAGTTTAAAGACAAACCTCTTATGGTCGTCAACGCCGAAACGCAGGCCCAAAAGGCCGCAGATTTAATTTTAGGGAGGGAATAAAAATCCGGGACGGGTTTCTTCCCCGACCCCGGTTAATCTGGCAGGCTAAGTGAAGGTCCCAACCGCCCTAGGGGCGGAGCTTATTCGGAGTAAAATTGATTTTGGATGCCAAAGGCTAACCTCCCCTGCGATTTTGTTCGAACATCTCCGCTGGCATCGGATGTTTCAATAGCCAAACCATTTTGATTGGCCGTTCGTCTGTGTAGCTAACCCGTTTTGCGTCTCCGAGGTAGATGAATGGAATTGTACAACCGTTGCGTTTTTTCTGATCACGAGCAAAAAGAAGAATGGTATACCCACGCTGCACATGTTCAATAAGGTTCAGCCCTGTAATTGACTGTTGTGTTGTGTTGGATTGAGTCTCCCAGTGTAAAAGCTTCCGGCTGATGGGGTAATCGGCATACATCGTACTCGGAGAAAACTCCTTTTCTGTCTTCTGGTAAGTGATCAAAAGCGCATAGGCCTTGATCTCTTTAAAATGCAGAACCCCGATGCCTCTCTGCCCAGCGGTGACAATAGTTGCCCGTCTAAACTCAGCCTGAATGTCCTTGATTCCATATTGGGCATGCAATTCAAGTGAGGAGGCAAAGGGCAGTTTCGGGACGACTCCACTGACTTGGGTTTCCTCTTGTGCCCACATTAGAATTTCATCCAAGTCGCTGAGTATCGAAGGATTTTTCGAAAGCCGTCGGAAGGATTCTTCTATTGAATGAACCCTAATCTGAGGACCAGTTTCTGCCCAAATTCGGTAGTGAACAGCGATGGCGGTATCCCCTGCCAAAGTCAGAGCCTTGGCAACATTCCCGTTTGCAAGCAGGCTGACAACCTTTCGTAGAAGGGCGATCTCACCTAGTCCGTTAACAAAGGTCATCCTTACCAGGGCTTTCTTCAGCCGGGACAAGTCAGGGTCTGCCGGAATTGACGCCAATTGTACCTTTGATTTCCACCCGGTCCAGGTTTCTTTCACCAGTAAGCGTGCAGGTTTGTAGTCGTGATAACGCACAAAATTCGCAAAGGTGAGGTCCTGTCCTGTCTCTGCAACAAAGGTCTGCAAGCGGTCCGGGACCTGTACCGATAAATTGCGCAGATTTATCCTGATATTTTCTAGGACATACTGGTGGGAAAGACGATCCAACTGGATTGAGCAACCTGCTGGCAGATGGGGGAAATTCCTTTCAACCTCGCTATCAATTGAAAAACGATGCTTTGGCAGCAGGGCCTTGAGCTTGGTGTCTATTCGATACCGATGATGGGCCTGACCGACAAAATCAAGCACGGTAAGACAATCCTTTCCGGGCGCATGGCGCAATCCCCGCCCCAGTTGCTGGAGAAACACGGTCAGACTTTCCGTGGGCCGTAAAAACAATACGACATTCATGTCCGGTAAATCGATCCCTTCGCTCAGTTTGTCAACCGTGAAAAGGAAGGAAATGCGACCGGATTTTAGGTCCTCTAGCATGTCGGCACAGCGGTTTCCATCAATCCCCGACACAAAAGCCTCAGAGGGGATACCCTGTTTTGTGAACATTTCAGCCATAAATTGAGCGTGTTTGATGGTGACACAGAAGCCAACTCCCTTGATTTGTTCAAAGTTCGGTTCATAGCGTTTTAGGGCAGTATAAATGACATCAAGGCGTTTTTTTGCCTGAATGTGGTGGCCAGTGTAAACCTTCTCTAATTCCCTCGAGTCATATCGGCCATTTCTCCAGAAGAGATCCAGATCAAGGGACACGGGGTCGGCCACACCAAAATAGTGAAAGGGACACAGGAGTTTTTCTTCCAAAGCTTCGGGAAGTCTAATCTCCGCAGCAAATCGGTTGCCAAAATCAGCGGCCACATTGCCACCATCCATTCGTTCCGGTGTTGCGGTCAGCCCCAGTAGAATTTCTGGTTCAAAATGTTCAAAGATTGGCCGGTAGCTGGCCGCAGTTCCATGGTGTGCTTCGTCGATAACAATATAGTCATAAAACGTCTTGTTTACTTGTTCCCACAATCTTCGGTTGGCAAGCATGCTGACTGAACAGAACAAATGCTCTAAGCGCTTGGCTTGGAACTGGCCGACCAACAGTTCTCCAAAGTTGTGATCCCGCAATACGTTTCTGAACGTGTCCAATGCCTGTTGCAGAATTTCTTGCCGATGGGCAATAAAAAGTAGCTTGGCCTGATTGTTTTTCTGTTCACGGAAGCGCTTGTAATCAAACGCTGAAATGACTGTCTTGCCGGTTCCCGTTGCAGCAATGATCAGATTACGCTTATTACGATGCAGTGTACGTTCTCGTTTCAGAGCATCAAGTATTCCCTCTTGAAAGGGATGAGGACTGAGATCGAAAAAAACAGTAAGGTGTCCCGTACCTCGGTTACTGGCTCGATCTATGGCTTTACGGAGAGGAGCAGGGTTGTTGGGATCAAACGGGATAAACTCAAGACTATTCCAATACGTTTCAAATTCAGCTGTGAACTTTTCAAGAATGTGCCCCATGTCTTGGGCGGTTACCTTGAGATTCCACTCCAAGCCGCTGGTAATAGCGGCATGAGACATGTTGGCTGAACCAATATAAGCAGTTGAAAAGCCAGACTGACGCATGAAATGATATGCCTTGGCATGGAGTCGTGTCCGGTTTGTATCGTAAGATATCCTGATTTTGACATTCGGCATCCCGGCCAGCCATTCTACAGCAGGAGCGTCTGATGCCCCCATGTATGAGGTGGTGATGACTCTCACCGGCACGTTTCTGTCCCGCAAATCTTCAAAGGCTGGCATAAGCAGACGTAGGCCAGACCATTTAATAAACGAGACCAGGATGTCCACCGAATCAGCTGAGCGCATTTCCTCCATTAACTCATGGGCAAGTTGTGGTTCCCTTGGAGATCCGGTAAAAAGACTGCTCTCGGCTATCGGGGTATGGGGACGGGGAATTCCAGAAGTACCATAATGGAGCGGAGTGATTTCAAGGAGTAACGGTTTTTGTGCAGGGACCAGTTTTTCTTTTTCCAAATGGTCGTTTTCGGAGGCACCGATAAGAAGATCAACGATCCCGTTGCAAAGCAATAAGCGTTTTTTCGGATCTGATTCTTCCCGAAGGACCCGTTCAACGACCTTTGCCAAAAAAGATGCGTAACGTTTAGGCTGTTCTTCTGGATCGATCTTTCCAAAAACTGCACGCAACTCTGGGGAGCGCGCCAGTATGTCCCGCAGAGCTTCATCAAGCAGAATATCGTAAATGCCGTAGTGGAGCTTGGGTTTCATCGTCTCACTTCTTAAGCTGGTGACAGTAGGCGGCAAGAATCGGGATGTCTGCTTCTGCCCAATCAAGTTCGTACAGTTTATCCGGTGGCAGCCAAGTCATGGCCGTATGTTCGGTGAGATTGATCTCCCCGGAATCAATCTCACAAACAAAAGGATAGAGGGTCACTATAACCTCAGGGTAATTATGTGTTGTTTGTTTCAGTGACTGGAGTACTGATATTCTCACGTCTAATTCTTCAAGTATTTCCCGTCTCAGGCATATTTCCGGGCTTTCACCCGGTTTAATCTTTCCTCCGGGAAACTCCCATTTCAGGGCCAGATCCATGATGGCGCTACGTTGAGTCGCAAGGACAAGGCCGTTCATTTCAATAATTGCGCAAGTAACGTGAATGTGTTTATCTCTGCAGCTAGACATTCCCTGCCTCCGTATTCTGATGAGTCCGTGTCCCTTCCCCTCATCCTCCAAGCAGTTCACTTTCCAGAAAGTAGCTTTTGCTTCCTATTAAGTCAACCCTTTCCAATATCGAGAATGTCTTTCGTTAGGGGCGGGGCTTCTTTGAAGTTAAAGGGGTTAAACAGACGGTTATATTCTGATTGTTTTTGCTTACCTGGTTCCAAATGAGGCATGATATTTTCTATTTTTGGAACAAGGGGTTTTAAATCCGATAGCTGGGCAGAATGCGCTTTCAAGATAAGAACCGCGATCCAGAATTTGGAAAGATTTTACTGAAGAGGAACAGACTTTACATCATGACCACGGAAGAACGCCTAAAACGAGAGTCAATACATTCATCAATGAGAATCTTCAATCGAGGCAAAAACTCTTTCTTTGGCTTCTTCTAAAAAGGAAATCGTCTGATCTTTGGAGACCGTTGAGAACCCTTTTAAAAATTCGTCGATAGAATCTCCGGCTTCCAAGTAATCGATAAGATTTTGAACGGGCACTCTTGTCCCCTTGAAGACAGGCGTTCCACTGATAATTTCTGGATTCCTTGTGACCACTCTCATGGTTAATAGGATATAATACGACTTAAGTAAAAGCAAAGGAAGAAACGAGCCGGAGGCTGGGATCTGGTTTCTTCATGAAGAATCCCGAAACGGAATTGTGATAAAATTGTGATAGATTTGTGATAGAAATGGTCGAAATCGATATAATTCGGCGTACTCAATTGTCTCAATGTAATTCGGATAACCGCTTGATTTCATAAAGAAAACGGGGAAACCAGCCTGAAATCAAGCCGTTATGAAAATCAGCCTCTTTTGTTTCACACGGAAGAGGTCGCTGGTTCGATCCCAGCATCGCCTACCAATCTTTTTAGTTCTTTACGAATACTTTTCCTCCAGCGGATGCGGGAAACCGGGGTTCCTGCCCAGGCCTCTTTCTGTGTCTGATAATGGCCACTTCGTTTTAAAGACTCAATACGTTTTGTTCCAGTAAAAGCAACTTTTTCTTTGTTTGTAATCCACCTGCATAGCCCACAAGTTCACCTTTACTGCCAATGATGCGATGACAGGGAATAAAAAATGAAATTGCATTCGCCCCGTTCGCATTTGCCACGGCTCTGACGGATTTTTTATTACCCATCTTTTGTGCAAGATTCAGGTAGCTTGACGTTTCCCCAAAGGGAATCTTCAGTAGTGCCTTCCAGACATTTTTTTGAAATTCAGTTCCTATCATCAGAAGTGGGATATCAAAGTGTTTCCTTTTATGATCAAAATACTCGCTCAATTGTTGCCGAGTATCTTTCATAAGTTCATCCTCTTTTTCTATAAAAGTTGCTTGAAGACCCTTTCGGAGTCTCGCATCTATCCTGGGGCGTATTTTCCGATATCGCCAATCGCACATGCAAAGTTTTTCATCAAAAGAACCTATGACCAGCTCTCCATAGGATGTTTTATAGTATTGAATATTTATCTGATTCATAAAGATCCCCTTAACAGGAAAAAGATAAAGATGTGGCAAGATTCATCATAATACACTCTTTCTCAGATTTTTAAACGAGTTCACGGGCTATGACAGAGCAATACGAAGCCTGACTTGTCCTTTCCCGAAAAGGGGTCTCAGCAAATAGAGGGCCGAAGGCCCTTCGTCGCTTGACACCTTCCCTCATGATTCGAGATAATGTAGGCGATTAGATTACAATGCTGGGGTCGGCCAGGTCTTATTTCCGGAAGGGGGAGGTGTTTTTGAAGCGCTTGTTGACCGTGCTCGTGATCGTTTTCAGCCTCATCCTTTATCTGGATAAGATGGGCTATGGTGATCAGTATGGGCGGAGAGGCAATCTTTATATACTGGTTAAATCGGATAAATCGATTTATGAGTTCGGGGAGCCGATTGTCCTTAATTTGACTGTCTACAATGGGACAAGCGAGCCCTTATTTGTTAGCCGGAGAATTGACCCCTCCCTACAGGTGGAATGGGAGTTGTTCCGTGAAGGCTTCGGTCATGTTCCGCTCAAAGCCAAAACGTCCAAACCGCTTACTCCTGACGATTTTGCTCATCTGAATCCGGATGAGGAGATCGGCGAGGCCTATCCAAATCTTTGGAAAATCTTACAGAACCCGCTTCCCCTTGAAGAAGGACTCTATGGCTTACGGATTACCTATTCCAATCAGGAGAAGATAAAAGGTCCGGAGACCTGGACCGGAACGATCATCACCAACCGCCTCTCGTTTCGGGTCAAATCAAAAAAGAGGCTTTAGCAGGTCTTTTTAATCACATGGCGCGTGAAGTTGCCATCCTGCCCTCTCCCCCTCCAGGGGATAGAATGCTCAACTATATAAGGAAAACATCATGGAGCCGATGATCAGCAAGGAGTCGATTCTTACACTCCGCACCCTTTATCCGATCTTCAAAGAAGAGGTCTATCGCCGCCGGGCTGAGATCGCCCGGACTTCACAGCGAGGAAGTCTTTTATTTATTTCTTTTTCTGTCGTAATCCTTTTTCTTCCATCGAGACTTATTTTTTCACCTCACCTCAAATCACTTCTCGTCTTAGGGATTTCTGTGGTCACGACTTTCCTGGTTTCCCAGATCATCCAGGAAAAATGCCGCCATGAGAAAGCGAAACGGCAGCTCATCACCCTGGAAAATGGGCTTCATTTTTTTGAGTCGGGATACTATCTCCCTGATCAAACACTCTATCCCGTGGAATGGCAGGAGCGGCCCAGGAGAGATATGGGGATGTGGGTATCGCTCGCCGGACTTATCGGGACAGCAATCGTATTAAACTGGATTATTATTTTCCTATAAACGACATTCCAATAAATAAAGTTGTTTGCTTCATGAACATGGGGGGATGGACGCTTATGCAGCGTCACTTCTCCTCCCCCCCCCCCCAAAAAAAAACGGGAAATGACTGGTGATTTCTACTTCTAACGGAGTCTTGCGAAGTCAACAGGTGCTTGATTACGAAAGAATATCACTGTTAGTATGATCCAAGCACAGGGTTACGCATATTCACGGAGGGAGGGGAGAATAACCATGGAAGAACTTTTTTCAAAACAGGCCGTCTCGGTCTATGCCGAGGTCTGGAAACTTATGAGTCAAGGAGAGGCGCTCTCCGGAGATCGTGCGCTGATAGCCCATGCGATGAAAGATCATCCGGAGTTTAACCCCTTTTGGCCTCAGGGAGAGTTGGCCTTCCACCCGCAGGAGATTGAGGGCTATGTCGTGAACCCCCTGGTACACACCGGCATTCACGTGGCGGTGGAAAAGCAGCTTTCCAGCCTGGACCCGGAGGAAGCCACTCTGGCACTACAAGCCCTTCTCAAACGAGGGATATCTCACCACGAGGCGGTACACCGGATTGGTGGGCTTTGGGGTGAGCTTTATTTTAAATCTGTGCGGGAGGGGGCGGCTCCGGATGAATGGACTTATGTGGAAGAGCTTAAGGCGATGATTGTTCAGGCCGAAAAAGAAATCTCAGCTTCCGAATGACTTCTTTTGACTTCAAGAGCCCCGCCCTGAACGGGCGGGGCTCTTTCATTTTACAGCAACTGGTGGTTTTTAAATTCCAGAAGACGGACGACCACCTCTCCCTCTTCGCAGGAAATGATTCTTCGTGTGCCGGGGAGATAGGCGCCGTCCAGTTCAAAGGGCCGGTCAGTGAAGCATTCCGTATCGGTAAGCTTTCCGTCGGCTGAGAAATAATAGACGGCATACTGGGTGGTGAGAAATTTCCCGTCTTTGGTTTCCATGACTTCCTGGACGTTTATCGTAAACTGAACATGCTTCATTTTTCGCTGAATCTGCTGGATTCGGTCGTTCTTGATCCGGTAGCGTGAGTTCATGCCATCGCCATGAATCATGATCTGGCGTCCAAGCGGGTGCGCGTCTTCCTCCGCAAAAGTCAGGGTGTATCTTCCGTCGGATTCTTCAAAGGAACGGGAGGCGCGATGGACTGCCATCATGCCGATCTGGTTCTTTGTCCACTTTCCCAGATCCTCTTTATCAGAAGGTACTTCGATGCTGACTTCGACTTCTTTCGGTGATTTTATGGTGACCTTTCCCTTATACTCGGTCCCGTTGTCATTGCAGATGAGGTCTGCGGTAAACCCGGGAAACGCTTTTCCCCAACGGGAGGTCTTCTCAAAGGCCTGCCGCAAAAGGGCCTTTGCCGCCGGGTCATCCTGAACATCTGTTTCTGTTTTTGAGCGTTCATAAAGTTCCATTTTGTTCCTCCTTTTAAATGTGGTGATTATAGTGACAAGCCTTTCACAAGGCAAGGGAAGAAGGCGTATAATCCGCCCTTCCTCCCGGGATTTGATTAAATCAGAGGCGCGATATCAAATTTAAGTTTCTGATGCGCTTCGCGTAGAGCTGCTTCAACCCGATCCGGTGTATCCGCTTGAGCAAAGATAAAGCCCAGATAGCTTCTCCCCTCGGGCAGCGGGATGACTTTTTGACCCTTGAGAAGGGTAATTGTGATTTCCTCGATGCCCTTGACCTGTTTTCCCGCGTCGAGGCCGTAAACTCCCTCCAAAATACCGGCTTTTGGAATTGGAATCATCATTACGCCGGTGGCCTTCTCGCTTTGTTTGAGGGACTGGATGGGTCGTCCTAATGTGTGACGGAGGATGATTTCCTCCAGGGAAAGGCCTGTGCCGAAGCGCAGGGTGCGGGCGCAAAGCCCTCCGATGGATCTCGCGGCGATCTCGATGATTACTGGACCTTTCTCATTGACCCGTATCTCGGCATGGATTGGCCCTTCCCGCAGGCCGATCGTCTCGCATCCCCTTCGTGTGCAGTCGATGATTTCTGCCTGAGTATGGGTGGGAAGGCGGGAAGGGGTGATGTAGAGGGTTTCCTCAAAATAAGGCCCGTCCAAAGGATCGGGTTTATCGAAGAGAGCGAGGCAGGAAAGTTTTTTATCCTGCAACAGCCCCTCAAGGGCGATTTCTCTCCCGGGGATATATTCTTCAACAAGGATATATTCGGCGGATGGGCCTCCCTGTTTTTTTATTTCGGGTTTTTTCAGAAACTTTTTTAAAAAGAGAAAGGCCTTGTGAAACTCGTCCTGGTTATTGACTCGGATCACCCCCCGGCTGGCAGAGAGAAAAGTGGGTTTTATAACAAGCGGGTAGTCGGCCTGTTGTGCCATCTCTTCCGGCGCTGTGTGAATAGGGCAGACCTGAAATGAGGGTGTTGGGACGGCGTTGGACGAAAGGACTTTTCTAAGGAGTGCCTTGTCTTTGGCCATTGCAGTTGCAGAGACGGGGTTGTGCGGGAGTGCAAGCGCCTCTGAAATCATAGCGGCCAGAACGGTCGCCTCTTCATCGGCAGAAACAACGGCTCGAAAAGGATATTTTTTGGAAAAAAGGACGGCTTTCTCGACAGATGCTTCAAGATCTAAAAAGTCGAGGGTGAGCATTTTACCGGGCACGATCTCTTCCAGGGTCTGCCGTTTGTTGCAGGCTGAAATGATTTCGATACCGATCTGCTCGGCAGCCTTCAGAAAGTCTTCTGCCCGGTAGGAATGGCTTGGAATGAGAAGGAGGAGACGGTCCATCGGCTTTCTTTGAGGAATATTGACTACTTCCCGGGTGAGTAGTAGGGGTTGCTGCCCCCGGCATGATCTGTGACATCCAGCACTTCCCGGATCTCGGGGATGGCCTTCTTGATGGCAACGACCACGCCTTGTTTTAAGGTGACATTGGCCATGCCACAGCCTTGGCAGCCACCGCCGAGCCGGATATAGGCGATGTTGTCCTTGACATCGACCAGGCTGATGAGTCCGCCATGTGAAGCAACCGCTGGATTGACTTCCTTGTCGAGAACTTCCTGAACGGCTTTCGCCTCGGGAGAGCTTAGGTCTGCGGGGGTGTCGGGCAGGGTGGGTTCTGGCATGACAACCTTGGGGTTGTCTACCTTGAATCCGGTTTTATCAAGGTTGTTGATAAAATCGATCTTTACACTATCGAGAAAGGAGGCATTCCTCGATTCCATGTAGATCTGCATCCCGCCTGCATCAACCGAAGTATCTCCCGCCTCTTCTTTCCCTTCTTCGACAAAGGCCAGGGCATATTCCACATTTGGGAGAACCCCTTTTGTTGTCAGTCGTACCCCCTTGATCTTTTTTTGAAACTGGGTTGCCTGATCCTTGATCAGGGAGTTGATTCTTTTTCTTGCGATATCAGTGATCTGAATCATGTCCGGTGATCTCCCTGCGACTCAATATTATTAGTTTAAGAATGCTGAAAAGAAATGCTGCTTGACCTGGAGGTAATCATAGCATGGGGTTTGAGGCGGGGTCAATTTGACCCGATGTAAAGCATCGGGAGTTTGACATCTCTGTGCCCCGTTTATATAGTGGGTCCATGTCACATGAGCAGGATCTCGTTTATATCAAGCAAGCCTTGGCTCTTGCGCGACGGGGCTACGGGAAGGCCTCTCCGAATCCGATGGTGGGTGCGGTACTTGTAAAAAGGGGTGCCGTTATCGGAAAGGGCTTTCATTTGGGGCCGGGACGGCCACATGCGGAGGCCCTGGCCCTGGAGCAGGCCGGGAGACGATCAAAAGGCGCGACACTTTATACCAACCTGGAACCCTGCTGCCATACGCAGAAAAGGACACCGCCCTGTAGCCATGCCATCATTCAAAGCGGTGTTCAGAAGGTGGTGTCCTCGATGGCTGATCCCAACCCGCTTGTTTCCGGAAAAGGTTTCGCGACCCTTCGTCAATCCGGGATTGAAGTCCGCGAAGGGCTGATGCGTCTTGAGGCCGAAGGGCTCAATGAGGCCTTTATCAAGTTTATGACGACGCAAAAACCTCTTGTTATCTTAAAGGCGGCGATGACGCTTGACGGGCGGATTGCAACGGGAAAAGGGAAGTCCCGGTGGATCACGGGGGAGGCCGCACGCAAGGAAGTACATCGTCTCAGAGCCGGTGTGGATGCCGTGATGGTGGGTATCGGGACGGTCCTGGCGGATGACCCGATGTTGACCGTGCGCCATCGGCGCGTGAGGAATCCCTTGCGTGTTGTGATTGATTCTGATTTAAAAATACCGTTAAAATCCAAGCTGGTCACCTCACTTGCGGAGGCCGAAACGCTTCTAATCACAACATCGAAAGCTCCTGTAAAGAAGGCGGAAAAACTGAGTGCGATGGGGCTGAGCATCTGCTCTCTCCCTTCGCGAAAGAGAGAGATCCCCTTCCGATCTATATTGAAGGCTCTGGGGAAGCGGGGGATCATAAGTGTCCTTGTAGAGGGTGGAGGTCAGGTGAATGGGATTGCACTCCGCTCCGGGGAGGTTGACCGGGTGATTTTTTATGTGGCGCCCAAGCTTTTGTGCGGAGAAGATGCCAGAGGGGTGGTTTCCGGAAGGTCCATTCCGCTGCTTTCCAATGCAATTGGACTCGATCAGTTTAAGATTGGGCGTGTTGGGGAAGATCTCAGGATAGAGGGATATCTTCATAAAAGGGTGGGGTTGCAGGATCAGATTCCGGGAGGGAAGCCTTGAGGTATTCAAAGCAGGAGATCATGAGGATCTTTTCAGCCTTGTTCTTATTTATTTTTTTCTGGGGGGGGGTCTCCGGATCACCTGTTTTGGCTGGAGAGGACGAGGGCGGGAAGGTCGATTCGGAAGAAAAACTAAATCTCTTGTTGCAGCAGTTTATGGCCTCCCAGGATGCGCTTCAGTCTGAAGGCCTCTTGAAAGAGATCAAGGCTTTTGATGGGGCTACGGTCGAGAAATTGGAGAAATTGATTGAAAGCGGGGTGCTTTATCCTCCTAATCCTGCTGTGGGATCGCTTCATCGCTCTATCCATATTGGCGGGAAGAAAATGAGCTATGCCCTCTATGTTCCGGAAAAGTATAATCCGGAGCATGCCTACCCCTTGATTGTCTGCCTGCACGGTGCCGGTTTTGTTGGAGATTCCTATTTGGATCGATGGAAGACACGGCTGGGGGAAGAATCCCTTTTGGTGTGTCCAACCATTGAAATGGGTGGCTGGTGGTCTTCGCAGGGTGAAGAACTTGTCCTGGCCGTGATTGATGCCGTCCAATCAAAGTACAATATTGATCCAAATCGGATTTCTTTGACGGGTATGTCGAACGGAGGGATCGGGACCTACCTGGTCGGGATCTTTAACGCGTCCCGCTTTTCAGCCGTCTCTCCGATGGCAGGGGGCATCCCGGAGGAAATATTTCCTTTTCTAAAGAACCTGAGCTCAACTGGTATTTATATTATTCACGGGTCGAAGGACCAGGTCATGCCGGTCGCGCTTTCGAGGGATGTTAGCAGTTACCTGAAGAGGGAGAAGATTCCCCATATATATCGGGAGCATAACCGGGAGCATCCGATGGCCGGCGGACATTTTTTCCCCCGGGAGGAACTTCCTGCGCTTGTAAGCTGGTTCAAGAGGCAGGATCGAAATCCCTACCCCAGTCGTGTTGTTTCTGTCCGGGATAGCATTCACCTTGCCCCCTTCTACTGGACGGAGATTGATGAAACCCGTGGAGAGGTTGCCGATGTTCAAGGGTCGATGGTGGAAAGGGATGAGATCGAGCGGGTCAAGAAAGGATTTTTTGCAAGCTTGACGGCGCAGGTTGATCACAATCGCGTTGAGGTGCACAGCAATCGCGTGCAGAGATATACTCTTTTTTTTAACCGACACCTCGTTGATTTTTCAAAGCCGATTATTGTGATCAGCAATGGAAGGAAACGGTTTGAAGGAATGCTTTCAGAGGATGTCCACTTTTTACTGAATGAGGCCAAACGCCGCAGAGACCGCGGAGCCCTGTACACCGCCGGAATTACGATTGACTTGTCTGAACCGGAATAGTTAGAGAGAGGGGGGCATGTTTTCAGGAATTGTAGAAGAAATGGGGTCGATCCATCGGATCACGCGGAGTGGTCAATCTATATTCATGACCCTCCGCGCGGAGAAGGTGATGGAAGGAATCTCTAAAGGGGAGAGCATTGCTGTAAATGGGGCCTGCCTGACGGCGTTGGACCTCCAGTCGGAATTTTTTTCAGTCGATATTTCTCCGGAAACAGCGCGTGTGACAAACCTTGGGACTTTGAAGCTTGGAGAAGCTGTCAACCTGGAGCGGGCCATGAGATTAAGCGACCGCCTGAATGGTCATCTGGTTTCCGGGCACATTGATGCGGTCGGCATAATTTGCGAAAAAAGAAAAGAGGAAAACGCCTTGATTCTGTCGGTCGAAGCCCCTCCCGAGATTCTGAAGTATACAATTCAGAAAGGGTCGATTACCATCGATGGTGTCAGTATGACGGTCAATGCCCTGAGCGAACGCACATTGACGGTCTCTATCATTCCGCACACGGCTCGGGTAACAACCTTGGGAGAGAAAGCCCTGGGAGCGGTTGTCAATCTGGAGAGTGACCTCATCGGAAAATATGTTGAAAAGCTGTTGCGGGGGGATTAGGGTTTCAATCGACGACCGATGAACCTCATCAAGCCCTGGGGGCTATCCGGTGCATCCCGGAATCTGCGATTCAGTCCCGGCTAGGGATGCCCAGCGCGTTCATTTTGTATTTTAGAATCCGGCGGGAGATGCCCAGCG
>JBHHXE010000053.1:0-13348 GCA_046756865.1 Nitrospiria bacterium
TGTCTTTTAGACAACTTATGCGCTTTACCCCAAGATCAATCGCTGATCTTGGGGTATTCCCACAGTGATCTAACGATTACGATGTCCAAGTCTATCCAGCTTTAATCAATTGGCTAGGCGTCTATTGATTTCCAGTGGGAATTTATACCTTTTCAGATGGGTAAATTATTGACTTTCGTGTCCCGGTGCACCAATGTGATGGCGGATGTAATAGCAATGACGGCGCGGTGTATGTAACAGGAGCGGTTAGCGCTCAATTTTCTCCAAAATCACGTGATTGCGGAGGGAGAAACTCTCAATCCAAATTGACACTTCCGGCGTGATTATGTTAGAAAAAGACGTCATATTTTATAAAGATTTCTTCATAGATCAGCTTGGGGAGGTTGCATGTCCGGACATTCAAAGTGGGCGACGACCAAACATCAAAAAGCGGTTACTGACGCAAAGCGCGGGAAGGTTTTTACGAAGATCATTCGTGAAATTACCATCGCGGCAAAAATAGGTGGAGGGGACCCCCAAGGCAATCCGCGCCTCCGGACGGCCATCAGCAAGGCTAAAGAAGCCAATATGCCGGCTGACAATATCAAGAAGGCCATCCTGAAGGGGACGGGTGAACTTCCGGGCGTCCAGTATGAAGAATTTATCTATGAGGGCTACGGCCCGGGGGGTGTCGCGATTATCATGGAGATTACAACCGATAATAAAAATCGGACGGTCTCAGAAATTCGGCATCTCCTCTCCAAGCATGGTGGCAACCTAGGCGAAACCGGAAGCGTTGCCTGGATGTTTGAAAAGAAGGGCTGCCTTGTTCTGGATAAAACCTCTGTTGATGAAGAGAGATTGATGTCGATTACCCTGGATGCCGGTGCAGAAGATCTCCGCTCTGATGACCCGGCCCACTATGAAGTCATTACGCTCCCGGCAGACTTTGAAAATGTGAAACAGGCCCTTTCCGATGCGGATCTCTCCACCACCTTTTCTGAAGTCACTTTTCTCCCTAAAAATTCCACGCGCCTTGAAGGGAAACAGGCGGAACGGATGCTGCACTTGATGGGGATGTTGGAAGACCAGGATGATGTCCAGAATGTCTATGCCAATTTTGATATCCCGGATGAGGTCATGGAAAAGGTGAACTCCTAACCGCGAGCAGCATCATGGGTGAAGATGAGGGGCAAAAAGAGGGCTTGGCTTCTCAGGCATTGCCGTTATCCCCTCACCGTATTCTGGGAATCGACCCGGGGATCGGCGCAACGGGCTATGCGGTGCTTGATGAGGGTGAGGGAGGGCAGTTTACCCTGGTCCAGTCGGGTGAAATTAAGACGGTCGCCCGTGCACCTTTCCCTGCGCGCCTGAAGTGTATTTTTGACCGGCTTCTACAGGTCATCATTATCTCCCGTCCGGGGGCAGTCGCCCTTGAAGACACCTTTCACGCAAGAAATTTCAAATCAGCGCTAAAGCTGGGTCAGGCGAAAGGCGTTGCCCTTCTGGCTGCGGAGACACATGCTCTTCCCATATTTGAATATGCCCCGACGGCCATAAAGACGGCTGTGGTTGGGTATGGCCGGGCGACAAAGGATCAGGTGCAACGGATGGTGAGCCAGCTCCTTGAGGTTCCAAAACACATCAAGTCAGAACACGAGGCTGATGCCGTGGCGATTGCGATTTGTCACGCACATATGGCAAAATTTCAGTCATGCATCGCGCGTTCTGAAGAGGCCGCGGTGGGTAAAAGATTGGGGCAGAGATGATCGCCTCAATAAAAGGTCTTATTATGCAGAAGACCTCATCCGCTGTCATCGTAGAAGTTCAGGGGATCGGCTATGAAGTCTATGTTCCCTTAACAACCTACTATCGTCTTCCTGAAATTAAAGAGGTGGTCACGCTTCAAGTTTTTACCTATGTTCGAGAAGATGCGTTTCAATTGTATGGTTTTCTTTCTCTCCCTGAGAAGGCGCTTTTCCTGCTTTTGATATCGGTTTCAGGCGTGGGTCCGAAGTTGGGTTTGAATATTCTGTCCGGAATGGAAACTGGGGAGTTGATTGATGCGATCCGGGAAGGGAATGTTCAACGCTTAAAGGCCATTCCGGGGGTGGGTCCCAAAATGGCCGGACGGCTGGCGCTAGAGTTAAAAGACAAGGTCAGCACTCTGCATCCGGAGCATTCCGGATTTGCAGCGGGGGTTTCCGCCCCGGAGAGCACGGTGAGTGATGATGCCCTTTCGGCCCTGATGAATCTCGGATATCATCGGACCGAAGCCAGACAGGTGATTGAACAGCTCGTTCAGGGAGAAGAAGCGCAAAGCAATGCAGAAATCGATTCAGTGGAAGGCTTGATTAAGCTGGCGTTAAAAAGGCTGGCAAAATTAAAGTAATGACTAAAAATGGATTGTTAAGTGGATGATCGCATCGTGACAAGTCAGGCGATGGATGAAGAACGGCAGGTTGATTCCAGTCTCAGGCCGACTTCACTCGTAGACTATGTTGGCCAGGAGAAGATCAAAGAAAATTTGAAGGTTTACATCCAGGCGGCGAAGAACCGGGGAGATGTTCTGGACCATGCCATTTTTTATGGGCCTCCCGGACTGGGAAAAACCACCCTTGCCAATATCATTGCCCGGGAAATGGGAGTGAATATTAAGTCAACCTCCGGGCCGGCGGTGGAGCATCCGGGGGATTTGGCCGCGATCCTGAGCAATCTCTCTGAGGGGGATATTTTTTTCATTGATGAGATCCACCGTCTTCATCCCACTGTTGAGGAAATTCTGTACCCGGCGATGGAAGATTTTCAGCTCGATATTATTGTTGGTCAGGGGCCCGCAGCGCGAACCCTGAAATTAAGCCTTCCGAATTTTACCCTGATCGGCGCGACGACGCGGGCGGGTCTCCTGACCTCTCCTCTTCGTGACCGCTTCGGTGTGATCAGCCGGCTCGAGTTTTACCAGCCCGAAGAATTGTGCCGGATTGTTACACGTTCGGCAAAGATACTAAATGTGACGATTGATGAAGAAGCGGCGCTTGAAATTGCAATGCGAACACGCGGGACGCCTCGGATTGCCAACCGGGTTTTACGGCGAGTGCGGGATTATGCCGAAGTGAAGGCCGACGGCCATATCGACAGGAATGTGGCCGCGCAGGCCCTGACGCAGATGGAGATTGACGCCTCAGGCTTCGACGGGATGGACCGAAAACTGCTTCTCCTGATCATACGGAAATTTGGGGGCGGACCGGTCGGGATCGAGACCCTGGCGACAGCCGTCGGAGAGGAAAAAGAGACCCTGGAGGATATCTACGAGCCCTATATGATCCAAAGCGGTTTTCTGGATCGAACCCCGAGAGGGCGGATGGCGACGGATGCGGCCTATGCGCATTTTAAGCTCGAGCGGCCAGAGGCTCAACCCCGTCTCTGGAAGTGAATACTTCTTACGCGTGCAACACGACCTTTCAGGAACATGTGTTTTAAAAAGAGGACTTTATGTTTTCTGTTGGGATTCTTACGGTGAGTGATAAGGGTGCCATTGGAAAAAGAGAAGACGGCAGTGGCCAACTTCTCCACCAATTGACCGAGGCCCTTCCGGGCAAAGTCTGCGTATACAAGATCGTTCCTGACGAAGTGGAAGAGATTCGCAATCAATTGATTTCCTATTGTGACACTTTGAAGGTCGATCTTGTCCTGACGACGGGCGGTACGGGAGTCTCTCCTCGGGATGTGACTCCGGAGGCAACAGAGGAGGTTATCGACCGGCTGATTCCCGGTATGGGTGAAGTCATGCGGATTGAAGGATATCGAAAGAACCCAAGGTCGATTCTTTCCCGCGGAATTGCCGGGATTCGGAATAATACGCTTATTGTAAACCTCCCCGGAAGCCCCCGGGCCGTCAGGGAAAATTTTGAAATTCTTCTCCCGGCGCTCCCCCATGCCATTGAAAAGATGAAAGGGAAGGGCGGAGATTGTGGAAAGCCATAACTGAAATATCTGTATATACGATTCATTTTTGAGGTAAGTGATGGCGCGACAGGGTATTTTTTCCTCCCCGGATTGTCGCAGGTGCGAGGCAAGGGCGTGTTCTCCCTTCTGCGGCAACTTAAACGCAAAGGAGGTTGAGCTCTTCATGAAGATCAAGAAGAGTCATTTGTACGAGAAAGGACAGGCCGTATTCTATGAAGGGAATTCATGTGAGGGGGTTTACCTCCTCCGCTCTGGGAGTATCAAGCTGATGCAATCTTCCCTCAAGGGGGACCAGCATACCCTGGAGATTATTCTGCCTGGTGATTTAATCGAAAAGAGCGCGGTTTTTTGCGAAGGGCCACACACAGTTTCTGCGCAGGCCCTTGAACGGTCTGAGGTCTGTCTCTTTCACCCGGAAGACTTTTTCGAGTTGTTAAAATCTCATGCACATCTCGCACTGAGCCTGATCCTGGTCTTAACAAAGGAAGTTGAACGCGGGCGGGAGCGAATCCGTCGCCTGCTGTTTGAGAGCGCCAAAAAACGCCTGGCATGTATCCTGGTTGACCTCAGCCATCATCACGGAGCCAGGCAATCGGAGGGTGTTGCAATCAATCTGGGCTTAAAACGTCATGAACTGGCGGAGATGGTTGGCGTGACACTGGAAACAACCGTCCGTCTCCTGACAAAGATGAAGAATGAAAAGCTGATCCGTCTAAACGGGAAGCAAATTGTTGTCTTGGATGAAGAAGGCTTAAGGCAGGTCAGCGCCTGATTCCCTGACAGAACATATTGAGTTTAAAGGGAAATAAGCCTACCCGCGTCCGGAAATCTGGCGCTTCAGGAGCAAATGGATTTCTTGACAAGTTCAACAACCCTATGTTAGTTTCAGCGAGCTATTTTTAGAGGCTTTCTGCACGTTCCAACCCGCATAATTAAGGAGTTGAATAAAGATGAAAAGATACCTGTTGGCCCCTGGTCCAACCAATGTCTCGTCAGAGGTTCTTCTGGCGATGGCGCAGCCGATACTTCACCACCGGTCCCCGGAATTTTCAAAGCTGCTGGAGCGGGTCAAAAATGATCTCAAGTGGTTATTTCAGACAAAAAATGATGTTTTTATTCTGGCGTCTACGGGTACGGGCGGGATGGAGGGGGCCGTTTCAAACTTTCTCTCTCCGGGGGACAAAGCCCTGGTTGTCAATGGTGGAAAGTTCGGGGAGCGCTGGCTGAAGATCTGTGCAGGTTATGGCGTTAAGACCGAAGAAATCAAGGTTGAGTGGGGTTACGCGGTCAAACCGGAACAGATCCGGGAAGCCCTTCAGCGCGATCCATCGATCAAAGGGGTCTTTACGCAGGGATCGGAGACCTCAACCGGGGTTGCACATCCGATCAAGGAGATTGCCGCCGTTGTCCGTGAATTTGATGATTGTTTAATGGTGGTGGATGCTGTCTCTGCCATGGGCGTTTTTGATATTCAGACCGATGCCTGGGGACTGGATGTTGTTGTGACCGGTTCACAAAAGGCCCTGGCGCTTCCACCTGGACTGGCTTTCGTGTCTGTGTCGGAGAAAGGCTGGCGCCAGGCAGAGAAGTGCACGAACGCGAAGTTTTATTTCAATTTCAAAAAAGAGAGAGAGTCGATTATCAAGAATACGACGGCATTTACTGCGCCGGTTTCCCTTATTGTTGGATTGGAACGCTCCCTTCAGATGTTTAAGGAGGAAGGCCTTGAGAATGTTTTTGCGCGCCATCAACTTCTGGCCAAAGCAACCGGTGAGGCCATGAAGGGCATCGGGATGTCCCTCTTTCCGAAAGAGTCTCCGAGTACTGCCGTTACAGCCATTCTTGCGCCGGAAGGCTACGATGGCCAGCAGATTTACAAAGATCTTCGCGTGAAATATGGTATTACGGCGGCTGGGGGGCAGGATCAGTTGAAAGGGAAAGTTTTCCGTATTGCCAATATCGGGTACCTGGATACCTTTGATGCAGTTATGGCCGTCGCAGCAGTGGAGATGGTTCTGAAAGGGATGGGGCACCCGCTCAAGTTGGGAACCGGTGTCGGGATTGCCCAGGAGATCCTTCTTAAGAAATAGTTAATTTGTCCTTCGCGTCCTTTTCCCCAGTAGGGTAGCGAAGTAAGACATGAGCCAGGAACAGGAGATATTGATGAAGGTTTTAGTCAGTGATTCCCTTTCGGGAAGCGGGATTGAAATTTTAAAAAAAGCGGGTTTGACCGTTGACGTTAAGACGGGAATGACCCCGGCAGAACTGGTTGAGGCTATCCCGGAATATGACGGTATCGTGATCCGGAGCGGAACAAAGGTGACGAAAGAGGTGGTTGACGCTGCCAAAAACCTGAAAGTGATCGGCCGTGCCGGATCCGGACTGGATAATGTGGATATCCCTGCAGCAACCAAGCGGGGCATTGTTGTGATGAATACGCCGGGTGGCAATACCGTCACCACAGCAGAACATACCATGGCCATGATCATTTCCATGGCGCGTCGGGTTCCTCAGGCGGATGCTTCAATCAAGTCCGGGAAGTGGGAAAAGAAAAAATTTATGGGGATCGAGCTCTTTCACAAGACAATCGGGATCATTGGCTTGGGGCAGATCGGAACCCATGTCGCAAAAATGGCCCAGGGAATGATGATGACGGTGTTGGCTCATGATGCTTACCTCTCTCCTGAGAATGCACGGGATTTAGGCGTGGAGGTCGTTGATCTCGAGACCCTGTATGAGCGCTCTGATATTATTACGGTTCACACGCCCCTTACGCCTGAAACGAAGCACCTGATCAATGCGGCATCTATTGAGAAGATGAAAGAGGGTGTTCGGATTGTGAACTGCGCCAGGGGAGGGGTCGTGAATGAAGAAGACCTCTTTGAAGCGATGAAAAGCGGAAAAGTCGCGGCGGCCGCCTTTGATGTTTTTGAAAAGGAACCCGTTGATCCAGAAAATCCGCTAATTGGTTTGGAGAACTTTATCTGCACCCCCCATCTCGGCGCGGCCACGAAAGAGGCCCAGGAGAATGTTGCTGTTGCGGTTGCAGAGCAGGTTGCAGACTTATTGGTTCGTCAAGTGGTCCGCTTCGCGGTTAATCTGCCCTCGGTCCCCCCGGACCTTCTCCCGAAGATGAGGCCCTATGTTGAACTGGCGGAGAAACTCGGATCGTTGATCGGCCAGACGGTTGAAGGCGGTATTGAAGAGGCAACCATTGAATATCACGGTGAAGCGGCGGATCTGGAGCCTGCTTCAATGACGGTTGCAGCCCTCAAGGGACTCTTAAGTCCGGTCTTGGAGGAGCCGGTCAATTCTGTCAATGCTCCGAGTATTGCCAGGGAGCGGGGCATTAAGGTGGATGAGGCAAAAAGCTCTGAGTCGGGGAACTTTTCGAGCTTGGTGCGTATCCGGGTAAAGGCAGGGGACCAAGTTAAAACGGTTTCCGGAGCAATCTTTAATAAGAACGAGCCGAGGATCGTCGAAATCGACCAGATGTCTTTGGAAGTGATCCCTGAAGGGGTGATGATCTACTTGTTGAATGAAGACAAGCCGGGTGTGATCGGCGGGCTCGGGCACTTGCTGGCTGAGAAAAAGATTAACATTTCCCGGATGCAGCTAGGCCGGGAGAAACCGGGTGGAAAGGCCATTTCAATCGTTGGCATCGATGCACTCCTTACACCGGAAGCCTTAGAGGAAATTAAATCAATTCCGCATGTTCTTTCTGTGAAGCAAGTCAAGTTGTAAAACCGGAATCCGGCTGAAATGGGGCCGCTTTCCTGTGGGGAGGCATGCCTTACAGAGAGAACCGATGCTCTGCCCCTATGCCACTTCCTGGTATCCGAATTCCCGACCCCTCATTCTGGTCTTTTTGAGGCATCTTCTCCGCGTTGCAGCGAAGATGCCTCGGCGAGAGAGGAATAAAAAACTCTCCATTCTTATATGTGCGCATTCTCCTTCCAGGAGGGAGGAGGAATGGGCTCGCGGTGCATGTACATGAAACTTTCAGGAAAACCAAAGACCATGATCCCGAAAGGGGTGGCCACCTTTCTTCCGGAGGGTGCCGCGAGGCGGCGCGAGATCGAGCGTGTGATCCTGGATCTTTTCTCTCAACGGGGCTATCAGGAAGTGATCACCCCGATCTTTGAATATCTGGATGTTTTTTCACTCGGCGTGGGTGAAAACATCCTCGATCTTGCCTATAAGTTTGTTGACCGTGCAACCGGTCGGATGATGGTCCTCCGACCGGACGTGACGCCTCAGATCGCCCGCATAGCCGCGACACTTCTAGAAAATCAGCCGAAGCCCCTTCGCCTGTGTTACGCTGCCAACGTATTTCGACATGAAGAAGAACATGCCGGACGGGAACGGGAGATCTTTCAAGTCGGCGGAGAGCTCATCGGCCTGTCCGATGCCGAGGCCGATGCTGAAATGATTATGCTTGCGATTGAAGTCTTGAAAAAGGTGGGCTTGCAATCATTCAAGATTTCTTTGGGCCAGATGGCCTATACTCGAGGTATTCTTGAATCCTTCAAATCAACTCCGGAGTTTTTTCAAAAAGTCCTGCATTCTGTCGCCAAAAAAGAAGCCTCTCAACTCGAAGAACTGCTCAGGAAGGGAAAGGTGGAGCCCGAGAAGAGAAAGCATATTCTTGCTTTACTTGACCTTTTTGGGGGAGAAGAGGTGTTTAGGAAGGCGTCTCTTTTGACCGACTATCCTCCCTGTCGATCTGCATTAAAGAGACTGGAAGCGGTCTATAAAATTTTGAAGTCTGCCGGATATCAGGATCATCTCCTCATTGATCTGGGTGAGGTCCGGGGTTTTGATTATTATACTGGAACGATTTTCGAGATTTTTGCCAACGGGCTTGGATCAGAGCTGGGCGGCGGAGGGCGATACGATCAGCTTCTTGAAAAATTTGGTGCTTCTGCTCCCTCGACTGGTTTTGCCCTGCACATAGAACGACTGCAAACGGCGCTTGAATCTACCTCCGGGCCTGGATCGAAACTTTATTCCTCTTGATTTCCTTTTGCTCCTTTTGACTGGGGCAGCCGGGTTTCAGGCTTATCAGCAAGAATGTTCTCCACTAAGGGAGAGAGTAGACAAAAGAGCAAATAAGGTCTTTTGCCTCAGATGCGCGGTAGCAAAAGAATAAAGTCTTGTCCTGAATAAGGACGGTTCCGAGGTCATATTCCTTCCGTGGATGTGAAATACTAAGAGGAAAAGAATCGGGGATATATTGGCAGCAGAGACTTCCGGGTTAATTTTTCTCGTTGAGAACCTGCTCTCAACCCTGTGCCCGGTCATTCCCACCGGGTAGAAAGAGTATTTTAACGTAACCAAAAAGGCGGCTTTGCAATGTCACCAAGCGATGTCTCTATCCAAAAATTACCCCCTCAAAACCTGGAAGCAGAACAAGCGGTTTTGGCCGCTATTCTGCTTGATAACCAAGCCTTCAACAAAGTTGTTGAGATGCTCAGTCCTGAAGATTTTTACAGGGAGAGCCATCGGAAAATATTTTCTGCTTTACAGGGCCTTGATAGTGTGGGGGAGGCGATTGACCTCATCACTTTATCAGAACAACTCAGAAAACAAGATCAACTGGAGAAGGTGGGGGGGAGCGCCTATCTAACCGAACTTCTGAACAGCATCCCGACTGCGGCAAATGTCCGTCTCCACGCAAAGATTGTTCACGAAAAGGCCCTCTTAAGACATCTCATTGGCATTGCAACCAACATTGTGACAGAAGGCTACGAGGAAGAGGGAAAGGTTGATGACCTTCTGGACCGGGCCGAGCGGTCTATATTTTCTATTTCAGATAAAACGATGCGTACGTCTTTCTCTCCGATGAAGGATTTGGTGCATCAGAGTTTTGAAATTATCGAGCGCCTGGCCGAGAAGAAGCTGACGGGGCTGCCCACCTTTTATAAAGATCTGGATAAATTGACGTCCGGACTTCAGCCCTCAGACCTTATTATTGTTGCCGGACGGCCATCGATGGGGAAAACGGCGTTTGCACTAGGCATTGCACAGAATATTGCGATACAAAATGCAGGGACCGTCGGTATTTTCAGCCTGGAGATGTCGAAGGAGCAGTTGGTTCTCCGGATGCTCTGCTCAGAGGCGCGTGTCGACGCGCATAAGCTCCGCTCCGGATATCTGGGACGGCCCGGAAATGACAACTGGAAGCAGTTGATCAATGCGGCTTCAAGGTTAAACGATGCGCAGATTTTTATTGATGATACCCCTGCAATGACAATCTTGGAGATGCGGGCAAAGGCCCGACGCTTAAAGGCAGAACACAACCTTGATCTTTTAATCGTGGATTACCTCCAACTGATGAGGGGCCGTGGAGATGCCGGAAGCCGCGAACAGGAGATATCCGACATCTCGCGCTCACTCAAGGGATTGGCAAAAGAACTTCGTATCCCCGTTATCGCGCTTTCACAGCTTTCACGAGCCGTTGAGTCAAGACCGGAAAAGAAAAAGAGGCCTATTCTGGCTGATCTTCGAGAATCGGGGGCCATCGAGCAGGATGCCGATGTCGTCCTCTTTATATACCGGGAGGAAGTTTATGATCCATGCAAGTGTCCCCGGGAGGGAGAGTGTGTCTGTGGGAAAAAAGGAAAAGCGGAAATTATTATCGGAAAACAACGTAACGGGCCGATAGATGATATTCCAATGACCTTCATTGATCGTTATACCCGCTTTGAAGACAGGGATGTTTCCCGTGGAGATTTTTCAACGGTATCAATTTGACAGGATCTGAAAAAGGCCTTATAATTCAACACTGAAGAGGGACATTTCTCAGAGGTGCCCCCCGGCATGTGCTTGTGTTGACTGAACACAGATAGCGAGCGCAGCCCTCATCCTTCCGGGGCGGGGTTGGCGAGCGAATGAAGAATGAGGTCATTTTTCCTCTCAGGTCGGAGCGTTCCCGTCGCGTTGCCGCAGGGTTCTCAAATAGTTACAAAAGAGGATGCACATGTTTGGAATAGGGATGCCGGAACTGCTCATACTCCTACTCATTGTCCTCGTTATTTTCGGGGCAGGCAAGTTGCCAGAGATCGGGACCGGCCTTGGAAAAGCCATACGTGGTTTTAAAAAAGGCGTATCGGAACCTGATGAAATAGATATCACCCCCAAAAAGAAAGACGAAGAAAAAAAGGGAGTGGAAGAGCATGGCTCATGAAGGTAGGTTTGCGATCCTGGTCCCAGGCCTGGGTTCGAAGGAGGAGGGCTGTGCTGACTATCCCATTGTGGACATCTTGAAGAGGTCTCTCTGTTATTTCATCCTCTGTACGGTCCTTGTCTCGTGTACAACGCTCCCGGCGAGAAGATCTGCCCTCGTGCCCGATCAGTCGCATCTTTCCCTTGATTCAAAAAAAGGCGTCGACTCAAAAAAAGAATCAAAGGTTCTTCGCCCAACGGTAAAAAAAGCGTCCCGATCAAGCACACCGACCTCGTCTTCCTATTTCCATACGCTCCGTGGGCTGAAATATGAGCAGGACCAGTTTTCCAATGCCGGGGTGGGGAATCTCCGCCTTGCCCTCAAGGAATACCTTACAGCCCTTCAGGAGGACCCGGAAGCCTTCTTTCTGCTTAAGCGGGTTGCTATTTTACTGAATCGGATGGGGAAGCATGAGAGGGCTGTACATTTTGCAAAACGCGCAGTGAAACTTCATCCCGGAGATACTGAGATACTGGACCTTTTAGGGGACATCTATCTGACCTCGGGTAAGGCCGATAAGGCGCTGAAAGCCTTCACGGAGATTATCCGAATTGCGCCCGAGCGGAGCGATGCCTACTACCGTGTTGGCCTCATACATGCGAATCGCAAGGAGTTTGACCTTGCGGAGAAAAGGATTATTCAGGGGATCGAGACCGGGGTTGCCTCTTCTCTGGGTTATTATTATCTTGGCAAAGTTTCCATGAGCCGGGACCGTCCCGAAAAAGGCCTGGAATATCTGGAAAAGGCCGTCGCGCTCAATAAATTTCTGGAGCCGGCCTACCTTGAGATCGCAATGATTCATGAGCGGGAAAAGAGGCCGCGGGATGCGATTGGGATTTATCGCCACATTCTTGAAGAGATCAATCCTAGAAACCGGGAGGCCATGCACCGGTTCGTTGCCTTGCTTCTCGAAGGGGGATCAGCAGACGAAGCCCTTGAGTTTCTGCACACGCTTGCCGGGAACGATCCCTCAAATGTGGATATTTCCCTTGAAATGGTCCGGGCCTGGGTTGAGAAGAAAGATTATGCCCGAGCGATTGGGAGATTATTGTCCGTTGTGAGGACCGTTCCGGGGGAGATTTCTCTCCGGGTCTACCTGGCGTCGCTCTACGAGCAGAACAAACAGTTTGAAGAGGCGCTTTCTGTTTATCAGAAGGTTCTTATCGAGAAACCGGACGCCTATGCTGTACGAATCCGGCTAGGGGCCCTCCATTACTACCGCTTGAATAATATTGAGGCGGCTCTTTTCCAGGGAGATACGGCCCAGGAGATTGATCCCGGGCGGGTGGAATCGTATATTTTTCGCGGGCTTGTTCTTTTTGACGCTGAAAAGTATGAAGGCGCAGCCCGGATATTCAAAGATGGAATTCAAGTGAGTCCGAAGTCCGCGGATCTCCACTTTCATCTCGGAGCGGTTTATGACAAGCTTGGTCGATTTGAAGATCTGGTTTTTGAGATGAAAAAAGTGATCGCCCTTGATGCCAACCATGCGAATGCCCTGAACTACCTTGGGTACACGTATGCCGAAAAGGGCATCCGGCTTAATGAGGCAATAGAATTGGTGAACCGGGCGCTTGTTGTCAGGCCGGACGATGGATATTTTATCGACACTCTGGGATGGGCCTATTATAAAAAGGGCATGACAAAAGATGCGTTGATCGTGCTTCAGAAGGCGGCGTCTCTGGTTCCGGATGACCCGGTTATCCATGAACACCTGGGAGAAGTTTATCTTGGAGAGAACAAGATAGATCTTGCCCGTGAGGCTTGGGCGCAATCCTTGTTGCTCAACCCGGATAACCTGGAGTTGATCTCCCGTTTTAAGAAAGCAGGATTCGGCGCCCCGGTCCTTAAGGACCGTTTTCAAAGGGCCAACATCATGTCAGAGGAGGCACCCGACCAGAGCGGGACTTCCAATCAGACGATTCCCAGTGATGCGATTCATTGATGAGAGACTCAAAGGGGCTTACTTTAATGGAGTGAGTGGTCGTCGTCTCCGTGGGTATGCTTGCCGCAATTGCCATTCCAAACGATATAAATTATACGGCAAAATCGCAACAGTCGGAGACAAAGTTACAGCTCGGCGCGATTTTTAGCCTTATGGTTAGGTATGCGGATGGGTTAAGGAAGCCCTGATTAAGTCTGGGTTGAATTTTTCAGGAGATAAAATGTTTCGAT
>JBHHXE010000054.1:0-12922 GCA_046756865.1 Nitrospiria bacterium
AATCTCAGATCCCAAAACTCCTTTTCAGACTCATTCTTGGATTAGAATATACTGCTTCAGAATCGGCCTTGCTCATATTGGAGTACCTGGCAAAAAGAGCACTTCTCCAGGCTTTCTCACTTGAGAAGATCCTTCTGGGAAAGACGGGAAGAGCCCTCATGAGATACGCCCCTGTAGTGCATCGTCCTCACCTTTTATTGTCTCCTCCTGGGCCGCTCTCCCAAACGAACCTCCACAACCTTTTTGACCTTTCCCCGCCATAGGGTCAATTTAACTGCGTCTCCAGGGCGCTTTTTTTTTAATATCTCGTGGAAGGCCTGTGAGGATTCAAAAACATCCCCATCGACTGCCGTAAGAACATCCCCACCCACGATTAAAATCGCGTTACCAATCTCCACCCGACGCCGACCGCCCTGTATCCCGGCCCGATGAGCCGGCCCTCCCCTGACGATGCGTGCCACAATAGCTCCGCGCTTTACCGGGAGGGAAAGCGCCTCGGCTATCTCGGGGATCAAGGTCTGAGTCTCCACCCCCAACCAGGCATAGGCAACGTAGCCCTTTGAAATCAATTCTTTAAGTACATTCCTGGCTGTATCGACGGGAACCGCAAAACCAATTCCTACGCTTCCGCCGGAAGGGGTAAAAATGGCTGTGTTTATGCCAATCATCATTCCATCTGAATCAAGGAGAGGTCCTCCCGAATTTCCCGGATTGATTGCGGCATCAATCTGTATCACTTCCTCCATCTCAAGTTCGTCCGTCTTAATCCTTTTCCTGATAGAACTGATGATACCTGTCGTCAAGGTTCGTTCCAATCCAAAAGGGTTTCCGATCGCATAGACCTTCTGCCCCGGCTGGAGACGGTCAGATCGCCCGAAAGGAATTACCGTTAACAGATTGCGCGGCGCTTCGATCCTAATCACTGCCAGATCGGTCACAGGATCAGCACCCAACATTTCAGCCCGCCATTTACTTCCATCGGAGAGCGTAACGATCAAACGGTCTGAGTTCCGAACCACATGGTTGTTCGTCAGAATGTATCCCTTTTTACTGATGATCACTCCGGAACCGGAGGCTTGAGATGGAATCGGATTCAGAAAAAAGTCGTAGGTAACTGCAATATTGGTAATATTGACGACACTGGCATTCACACGCTCGTAAATGCTGATCGTTTTCTGTTCCTCGGGGGTCAGGGCTAAAGAGGGAAAGGGAAACAAGAGAAGAAAAAAAAGCGTCACGATCTGTAAACGGACGATGACCTTATTCTGACGAACGAAATCATATATATTGAAGGCGCGTGGCAAGCGCAATCCTCATTCTCCCAGCACGCGTTTCTATAAACTAAATAATTTCCGGTAATCCAATAGAGGGCACATCCGGTGAATCACCATTATCCGGGATCTTTAAAGGGCCTTGACGTTTCGGGTCTGTTTCGTTCACGATAATTTCCCCATTAACCCTTCCGAAGGTCTTTGACGATGAAAATAAAAGAGTGTAAGGGTATGAGCCCGTTTCATTAACTTTCAGCCGAACCACCGAGTGACGCGGGACAAACGATGGCGCTTCATATATCCCGGCATCCGGAGCAAAACGAATCCGGATGTCATATGAAGTCTGATTGATCCAGGCCACACGCTCTCCCGAGACGAGGTGAAGTACCTGGGGATTCAGGGTAATGCCAGAACCGATCGTAGTATTGGATATCCGGATCGTCCTCTCGGAGATCTTGGCTTCCAAATCAATGGATGCCCTTCGCCCCTGGAATAAAGAACAGGAGGCCAAAGTAACAAGAACAAGCATTGCGCTGGCAAAGAGCACGCCGTGAAACAAAGTTCGAAAAGATTTGAAGTTCCCCACTGCAGAGCGAAGAAAATTACGCGTGTCAGGCGTGTTCATAAAACGATTTCCATGGGGGCAGGAGGATTAAGAGGGGAAAAGAAATATTTCCTATACTTACATCATACTGGATGAACAAGGTCAAGGTCAGAACTCACCTCCTCGATTATCTTCTGATCAATCACGGAATTTCGGCGTAGAAACCCTTCAAAAAGGGCATTGTCGCAGATGATATTGATCAAGCGGGGGAAGCCCTTTGAATATTCATGAACAGCAGACAAGGCCCCTTTTGTAAAAAGTCCATCGTTGACCCCGGCCACATTCAAACGATACCTAACGTATTCCTCTGTAACCTTTTTCGGGAAAGATTTGAGCTCATACCGAACAGCAATACGTTGCTGAAGCGGTTTGTCGAGCGCAAGATTAGACGTCAGTTCGACCAGCCCAAAAAAAACAAAGGTGATCAGTTTCTGGTTGTCCAACTCAATATTCAGAATGCCCCGGAACTCTTCCATGAGCTCTCTGCTTTGAAGCATTTGCGCTTCGTCTATCAACACGACAGCCTTTTTTCCAGAATCATAAATCTCTACCAGGCGATTGTACAGTTGACTCAAGAGATCCGTTTTCCCCTCAAGGGGGTCATTCACACCCAGTTGGATCGCAATTTTACGCAGAAGCCACTCAGAAGAGATTGCACTGTGAATGACGACGAGAAGGGCGGACTCAAATTCTTTTTCGTCGAGTTCTTCAAGCAGTCGATGGGCCAGCGTGGTCTTCCCAGTCCCAATCTCTCCCACCAGAACAGCGAGGCCTTTTCTTTCCGAAGCAGCGTATTTCAACTTCACAAGAGCTTGGGAATGCTCGTTGGTGCTGAAATAAAACCGGCTGTCAACAGCGATATTAAAAGGCTGATTTTTTAATTTATAGTATTCCAGGTAGTTCATGACAGCGCGTCCTATATATATGAAATTCTGTTTTTCTTCTTGAATTCCGTGTCTGATTTCGATTCAGAAACTGAGAGTTCATTTTGCTCCGCTTCATTCAGTCGCTTTCTTTTCGCGACGTCGCGGAATTCCGGTTCAGCCTGATAGACTTCATCGTAGAGTATGCCCGCCTTCTTTTTATCTCCGGAAAGATCCACCATAATTGCCATTTCATATAAGAGCGGCACACGCATATCATCTTCGCAGCGTGAATCTTCAAGGGCATCTTGAATAGTCTTGATTGCTGTTTTTGTAGCACCTCTCATACGGTAGCAATTCGCCAGCATGATAATGGAATCCTGGAACCGTCCACCCTGCGACGCCAATTCAAACTCCGTTATAGCCTCCGGGATCATACCCATCTCTTTATACGCTATTCCCAGATCATAGTGCGTTTCAAGATCTTTCTCATTCTTCGTGGACTCCACTTCTTTCTTCAGTTCCTCAAAGGCCCCCTCCAGGAGGGTATCATCGTGACCCGATGAGTCTTCCAGCCCCTCTCCAAGCTCCTCACTCAGGATCGACGCAAGATTTACATAGTCCTCTTTCAGTTCAGCTTTCGAAACGGCTTCCTCCCCAGCTTCCTCGACAGCTTCATACATCGAATCTTCCCCGGATGTAAAGTCAGCCCCTCCCCCACTATCTGAGAGCCCTTCAAAAGAACTCTCATTACCGGAAGCCTCTTCTGCAAAAGCTTCCTCCACGCTACCCATGGGATGGGCCTCAAGCTTTTCCGATAAAGCGTTCCCTTCCTCGGGTACAAGGTCCTCCATGGCTTGGCCCTCGATTTCCGGAGGAGAAGCTTCAACTTCAGACAAGGAACTTTCCGCCTCCACCGGCTCAATTGCGTCTTCCGCAAGGTCTTCCCCGATTTCCTGATCGACCGGATCCAAATCCCACCCGAGGCTCTCCTCCTTTTCGTCCCTGATCTCCTCTGAGACCTCCTCCGGGGTCCCCTCCGGAATCTCTCCACTGATCTCGTTATTTATCTCCGCGTTTATATCTTCCTTTGCCTCGACTGGAGATGCTTCAGCTTCAAAACCATAAACGTCCTCACCCTCAGGCGCGTTAGATTCAAGGTCCGTAACGGAAGCGGGATCTTCCCCGATCTCCACTTCTGAAGACATTTCCATATTTTCAAAGGCGAGAATCTCTTCATCAAGCTCCCTGCGGTAATTCCCATCCTGATCGAGCAGGGAAAGTTCATTCAGGGTTTCTTTGACATTTTCTTCGTCTCCCTTCGCATAATAAATACGGGCGAGGGCACAACATGTCCCAATTGCCTTTTCAGTAATCCCTTCCTGAATATAGATCTCCTTTAACTTCAGGTGGGGCTCTTCACGGTCCGGACATAGCTTTGAAACCAGGAGGAGTTGATCTATGGCCTTGCTGTTTAAACCATACTTGAAATAAACTTCTGCTTCCGTCAAATATCCTTTAAATGCAGACTCCGTAATCTTTTTTGGAGAAAAATTCTCCGGATCCGGTGAAGGGATGGCATCGACGATTGCATCCCCCTCTTCCTCTGGGGAGACCGCGATTTCGGGGGATGCGACCTCTTCTGCAGGTCCTCTTTCTGGGGAGGAAATCTCAAACTGAGACAAGCCCTCTGCGGTCAACTGGGAACTCTCTCCCGGCATCGCAAGTTCAGGAACCTCCTCCACCCCGGAAGACCCCTTCAAAAAATCAGTTCCCAGAAGCTCGGGTGATTGAGAGCCATCATCCGGAAACATCTCCCCATCCATTGCATTCGATTCATCAAGAGAAGGCGCGGCAATCGCAGAAGCACTCAGATTCTTAAAGTACTCGGGATCGAGACCCAGAATCTTCTCCCGCATCTCTTCAGCTTCTGATCTCATTCCTTTTTCTTCATATAGGGTAAGCACCTTGCCAAACTCTTCAACGGCCTCCTTTTCAAATCCTTCCTTCTGGCACATCTCAGCAATCTTGAAACGAATGTCGGCGTTCTCAGGATCCAGGTCGGCCATCTTCCTGTATACATCCAGCGAAGCTTGAACATCACCCTTCTTCACATAGTACTTGGCCGCTTTCAGGTAATCCCCGATTGCGTTTCCAACCAACCCGCGTTCCGCATGGACATCGGCCAGTTTTTCATAAATATCATGTCGGGAATCGTCAACTTTGATGGTTTTCTTGTAGAGAGCGATGCTTTTCAATTCAAAACCAGCTTCTTTAAAGGCGTCGGCCGCCTCAAGATAAGCCGTAATGGCATCATTTTTCATATTTGCTTTTAACTGGAGATCCCCGATGGCATTGTAGATGTTACCATTGTCCTGGGACTCGGAGAGAAGTTTCTGCCACTCTTTTATGGCTTGCTTAATATTCCCTTTTGAGGCCAACTTCTGGGCTTTATCGATGATGGCGCTTTTACTCATAGCCAATTGGAATGCCTCATAATCAATGTGTGAGCTTCATCATATTCTCCTGAAATGCACCAGGCAAACGGGTTTTAGAGAAAACATTACAAACAATTGAAACAAAAAAGGTGTCTAAACCCCTAAGGGGCGTCAAGCACCTCGATCCCTTTCGGAACTTTAAAGACAAAAAGGTCGTCCTTCAGACCTTTGTTTATCTCAATGCCTTCAAAAGTAGAGGTTGATACGTTACCATTTTCTTCGTGCAGTACAGCTTCGGATATCATCAATCCTCCAATTTCCGGAGAAGGTGAAACCCGAATAACAATCTTGATGAGGCCCATCTTCTTCTTTGGCACCAGCCTCAAAGAAATATGATCTTTTGTTGAAGCCTCTTCTCCTTCAATTGAAATATCAAAGTCTTCGTTTAGTTGCCCCCGTCCCGAAAGAAGTTGAAGCGGAAGGTGGACATCGGACTGTCCGCCTACACGGCTCCGAATGACCTGCTTGTGCTCCGGGACATAATAATGGAAACCACCGCCATCGACAAATATCTGCTGTCGGCTGGGTTCATGGTAGTCCCAGCGCATCTTTCCTTTCTTGATATAAAGATCTCCATTGGAGACATAGGGAATATTAAAATCAAAAATCTCAACAGTTTGAACAAATTGAGCCTTTAGGTCTATTATTTTATCATATGTTTCATGAATCTGGGCCACGATTTCACCAATGTTTCTGCTCTCCCCGGCGGCAACTTCACCTGACACATTAAAAGGAGTGGAGATGAAGGCCACGATGGTTAATAAGAACAATGTGTTTTTAAGGGCCTGCGTCGAAAAACAACGGAATAGGGAATTGTACTTTTTATCTGTATCCACAAAGACTCCTATTGAAAAACCCGCCCTGGCAGGACGGGGAAGACTCACAATGCACCCTTATCTGTGCGAAAAAACGATTCTACACTTTAAATCGGCATGTTCCAGAGATAACTTGATAAAACTTAAAGAGGCTGTTCTTCTCTTCGGATTAGAATCTCTCTGGGTTTTGCCCCCACGGCCGGACCGATGAGCCCATCTTCTTCCATCATCTCAATGATACGCGCGGCTCTGGGATATCCCACACGCATCCTTCTCTGAATAAATGAAGCTGATGCGTGCCCTGTTCCAATCACCAGTTCCCGGGCCCGCTCGTAGAATTCGTCCCTGTCATCCTCTATGGCAGGGTCCTCGGAAGGCAACGGTGCTGTAAATGACGCATCATATAAGGGAGAACCCTGCTCCTTGATAAAGCCGACAACCTTCTTGACCTCTTCTTCAGAGACGTAAGATCCATGGACCCGGACAAGTTTTCCTGTGCCCGCTGAGAGGTAGAGCATATCCCCTTTTCCAAGCAGCTGTTCTGCGCCGTTGGCATCCAGAATGGTCCGGGAATCGGTCTTTGACGAAACGCAAAATGCGATCCTGGCTGGGAAATTGGCCTTGATCAGCCCAGTTAAGACATCAACAGAAGGGCGCTGGGTTGCCAATATCAGGTGAATTCCGGCAGCACGGGCCATCTGGGCAAGCCGGGCGATTGAATCTTCTACATCCCGTGAAGCCACCATCATGAGGTCGGCAAGTTCATCGATAAAAATCACAATGTAGGGCAATGGAGACTCCTTGTCACCCGATTCATCGTCATCCGTATTCAGCATGGACTTCTTTTTTTTGCTCTTCTCCTTAAGAAGGCGTTTATTGTATGCATCGATATTACGCACACCCTTTTCAGCAAGGAGCTGATAACGGTGTTGCATTTCAGCAACCATGCGCTTGAGCGCGTCTGCGGCCGCTTTTGGCCGGACGATCACCGGTGTAACAAGATGGGGAATCCCGTCGTAAAGTGAAAACTCAAGCATTTTCGGATCAATCATCACCATCTTGACCTCCGCCGGTGTCGCGGAGAACAGGATGGAAAGAACCATACTGTTCAATCCAACACTCTTTCCGGACCCGGTTGAGCCTGCAATCAAGAGATGCGGCATGGTCGCCAGGTCAGTGGCCAGGGGACTTCCAAAGATATCTTTCCCCAGGGCAAGCCGGAGCTTCGATTGAATCCGGTTAAAGGAAGGTGATGAAAAGATCTCTTTTAAACCCACTTCCTCCCTTTTGTGATTTGGAATTTCAATCCCGACAGCCGCTTTGCCGGGGAGGGGCGCAACGATCCGGACATGAAGCGCCCGCATGGCCAAGGCCAAATCGTCGGACAAGTTGATAATCCGGTTTAGCTTTACACCAGGGGCCGGCTCAAACTCAAACATCGTAATGACCGGACCGGGATGAACTTGTGTAACCCGTCCTTCTACATCAAAATCGCGTAGCTTCCTCTCCAGTATCTGAGACTGGACAATCAACTCCTGCTTCGAGGTCGCATTAGGGAGCCTCGAGGGCTCGGAAAGAAGAGAAATCGGCGGGAGGCGGTAGTCTCCTGCGTCTTCAGTCGCAAAGGTGAAGGTCTCCTGCTTTGGGGGAACAGCAATTCGGGGCGGGGGGTTGGTGATCTCCGGTGGATCTCCCGAATCCTTTTCACGGTCTCCATTCAGGATGGATGGCATCGACTTCCGGCCTCTTTTCATCCCGGATTTTGAGACAGCGCCCACACCCCATCTCCTGATCCTTTGGAAACCGGTGTTGCATTGTTTCAACACCATCTGAGGAGAAAAAGAGAAGAGTAGGATTCCCCCCATCATAAACAAGGAAAATAAGACAACTGCTGTTCCAAATGAAGCAAGGTTTCCCAGTAGAAATTGAGACAAAATCCGCCCCAAAATGCCTCCCTTTTGCTCAAGGGAATCCAGGCGGGAAAAACCAAGCCATTCCAAATGCGCCAACGCGGAAAGGGTCAAAACCCAAAGTAATCCCCCTGCAATCGTTTTTTTATGGAAGAACCCTTCAAGCTTCTTAAAGAAGCGAACGCCCAATGCCGTCAAAAAAAGAGGAAAGAAATAGGACCCTATCCCAAACAGTTGAAAAAACAAGGCCGATATTTGCGCACCGACCTTACCCACAGCATTTTGAACCTTGGATGAGGAAGAAATTGAAAGAAATGAGGGGTCTTCCGGATGGTAGGTCAGAAGGCTCACGCCGATAAGAAGCCCAAGGGCAACGAGGAGCGTCCCTGAAACTTCATCCATGTAGTCAAAATCAGCTTTTTTTGAGGCCAAAACAGTGTCTCACCATTCACAAAAATGACTAAAATTTATCATAGATCGGTCTCAGAATCAAACAAAAGGGGTCCCCATTTTGAGACCCTCAAGTCGCCTGCCGGACAAGGCCAGAAGTATCTTTGGCAGCCCAGACGTACTCCCCCTGCAAAGAACGGTGAATGACAATTAATTTAACCCGATCACCTAATCACGAAATTTATGAGTGAATAGGCCTTATAGCAGGGGAATTGGCGGTTTCATGTCAAATGAGGCGGCCGATTTCTTCGGCCAGGGCGGCAAACTCGGTCAAGGTGAAGGTTTCCCCTCTTCTCCCCGGATCAAGACCAGTATGATCAAAGGACGCCACAACGGCCTCTTTTGAAAATCCGCTTTCAACCAGGGAATTTACAACCCGTTTTCTCCGATAGGCGAATGCCCCTTTGACAACTTTCATGAAGAGCGCCTCGTCCTCAAGCGACATCCGGCCTTCAGACCGGGGCCTGAGAAGAATGACGGTCGAATGGACCCTCGGGCGGGGCCGGAAACAATTGGGCGGGACATCAAATGCGGCACGGACATCCGCGCAATATTTTACAGTGACCGTCAGTGACCCATAGCGCTTTGTTCCAACTTCGGCCACCAACCTTTCGGCCACCTCCCGCTGGAGCATCAGAACCATTGCTCTGATCTGTCGGTGTTCTTCAAGAAGGCGAAATAGAATTGGTGTTGAGAGATAGTAAGGAAGGTTGGCCACAACCTTATAAGGCACTTGAATTGTCTCATAGGGATATCGCAGGGCATCTCCCGGGACTAGCTCACAATCCGGAGCTCCGAGAGAGGGGATCTCCTTTTTCAGGCGCTCAACCAGGAGTGGATCAATCTCAATCGCCGTCACGCGCGCCCTTCGTTCGATTAATCCCCTGGTCAGCATCCCTCTCCCGGGACCGATTTCGACAACCCGCTCCCCCTGCTCTATTTCTGCAAGATCGAGAATCTTTCTCTGGATGTTGAAATCAATCAGGAAATTTTGTCCCCAGGATTTTCTGGGGCGGCTCGGTATATTCATGATTCGAATATCAACCTGGACACCTTTGGGAACCGGTTTTCCGATGACGGGCCATCTGAACGGCCAGTCGGACGGCTTCCTGAAGACTGCCTTCGTCCGCCGCACCCTGACCCGCGATGTCGTAGGCAGTCCCGTGGTCCACAGAGGTCCGGATAAAGGGTAGACCCACCGTCACATTCACCGCATTGCCAAAGGCAAGCAGTTTGATCGGGATCAAGGCTTGATCATGATAAAGTGCAACCGCGGCATCGAAGCGCCCTATTTTGAGTTGATAAAAAAGGGTATCCGCCGGATGGGGTCCGCTGACCTTAATCCCTTCCGAAAGGGCCATATCAATCGCCGGGAGGACCTCCCTTTTTTCTTCATCGCCAAAGATACCTCGCTCACCCGCATGCGGGTTCAAGGCCGCGACCGCGACGCGCGGCGCCGGCAAACCGAAATCTCTTTTTAGGCTCGCCGCAGTCAGCCGAATCGCCTCATAGATGCGGTCTTTCCTGATCTGCTCAATCATTTCTTTTAAAGAAAGATGAATGGTCGTGAGCATGATCCGCAACCCGCCTCCAACCATCATCATACCGTATTGGTCTGTCTTCGAGATGTCCGCAAAAAATTCCGTGTGTCCCGGAAAGGAAAAACCAGTTCTCTGCATCTGCTCTTTATGGATCGGTCCTGTTGCGATCCCGTCAATTTCTTTTCCGAGGGCCATCTGAGCCGCACGGGTAATCGCGCTCAGTGCCAGGGAAGCTGCCGCAGGGTGAGGTTTTCCATATTGGAATGAAAATGGACGGGCTTTGGGGGCGACATCAAGGACGGTCAGCTTTCCGCCCTTAAAACTTGCATCTTTGAGATCTTGGATTGGACAGATCTCCAACGCAGGGGCAAAACGAGCAGCAGTTTCTTTCATCCAGCCGGCATCCCCGATAACAAAAGGACAGCAGAGCTCATGTATCTTCCCACCCAAGACGCCTTTTACGATCACTTCGGGTCCGATCCCGCATGGATCACCCATCGTGATCGCAATAAGAGGCTTCTCAGGTCCGACTGTTAATCCCACAATACCCCCCCGAAAAATTATTTTAAAATTGTATAATTTTTTCCGATCTTATCATCCCCCGAAAAGTGATGTCAAAAATACCCAGGCTGATTGGACTAAGGGTACCTCCAAATACGTTCTGATGCACCTTGTTCCGTTTGAACTTATCTATTAATTCTGCTAGGGTTTTTGGTCAAATGAAGAAAAAACAGTTCAAAAAAGAAATTATCCGCAAGGCGGTTTTTGGCGTGGGCATTCTGATCCTTGCCGCATTACTCTACGCACTCAGCCAACAGATCACATTCCCGGAAGACGGCATCGTCCTGGATACGAAGATTTCACGGCTCCCCTACTACGCGACCTGCTCTCTCCTGAGGATGTCTATTGCCTATCTTGTCTCCTTCGTTTTTTCGATTTCCTATGGATATCTTGCCGCAAGAGTTCCTAAGGCCGAAGGACCCATGATTGCCTTACTGGACCTACTTCAGTCTGTGCCCATCCTGGGGTTTTTTCCGGTAGCCGTCTTGTTTTTCATCAATCTGTTTCAGGGAAGCCGATGGGGAATTGAAGCGGCGAGCGTCTTTTTAATATTTACTTCGATGTCCTGGAACATGGCCTTTAGCGTTTATGAATCGCTCAAGACCATCCCAAAGGATCTGACCGAGGCTTCCGATGCCTTCTCTATCCATGGATGGCTCCGATTCAGGAAAAATATCTTCCCCGTCTGCATTCCCAAATTGGTCTACAGCAGCATGCTCTCTTGGGCCGGGGGCTGGTATTTCTTAATCGCGGCGGAGATCATCGCCATCGGCCCGGTAAAACATGGCCTCCCCGGATTGGGGAGTTTCCTGATCCAATCGACTGAAAACGGACAACTCAGCCACACCGGATACGGATTGGCAGCCCTTGTTTTCATTATTATCTTCTTCCACCTTTTCATCTGGAAACCGCTTTCCGTCTGGGGAGAAAAGTTTCGCTATGAATCTTCTGCCTCAAGCACTTCCTCCGCTTCATTCGCCCTGCAGTGGTACCGAAAACTTCTCTCCATGAAGATATTTTCTTCGACCCTAAGAAACGAAGGTAGATCAAAACGCCCCGGACTTTCTCCGCGGGACCAAAGCCTTACGCTTTCAAAAAATGGGGGGAAGATCGGCCTGGGCCTTCTAAAAGGAGTTGGGATAGTTGCTCTTGGTCTGATCACCTACGGTGCCGGAAGAAGCATTCTCCTCCTCATCGAGGGTCTCACGCCACCGCTGCCTTCTGAAGCCGCCATGATCCCAATGGCCACACTCGCTTCATTTGGCAGGCTGACCATCGCCTATTTCATCGCCCTAGCATGGACACTGCCTGCCGCAATCTGGGTGGGGGAAAACCCAAGGGCCTATCGCATCATCACACCCCTGGCGGAAATCGGGGCTTCTATCCCGGCGCCCGCGCTCTTTCCCTTCTTTGTCTTTTTTGCCATCCATATTTTTGGAGGGATGAACGGCGCCGCCATCCTCTTGATCTTAACGGGAATGCAATGGTATCTTTTTTTTAATCTGATCGGCGGTGTGCGAAATATTCCCGGTGATCTGAAGGAAGCCGCAAAGTCCTTCCGGTTGACAAAATGGCAGTACTGGAAACGGCTTTATATTCCAGCCGTATTTCCTTCCCTGATCACCGGGAGCATTACCGCCTGGGGTGGAGGATGGAATGCCCTGATTGTTTCCGAATACATCGTCTACCAGCAAAAAACCTATTCTGTCACAGGCATCGGTTCGATGCTGGACCGCGCCATCTATGAGTCCGGAGATTCAAAGATGATCCTCTTTACACTTTTGGCCATGATCATCTCGATTGCCTTATTAAATCGTTTATTCTGGAGAAAGCTTTATCTTTACGCCATAACCCGCTATAAATTTGAGTATTAACCGTCAAGCTTTAAATCTAAGAATTGGAGATTTCCGTCATTCCGGCGAAAGCCGGAATCCAATTTTTCCCGGGATGACGATTATCACGCCTGCTGCAATTATCAGGATTGATCAACTATGGACCTGCTGGAGCTTCAAAAGGTTTTCAAATCCTTTCATCAGGATCGTATCCTGATGCCGGTTCTCAAAGAGATTTCTTTCCATGTGCAAGAGGGGGAGTTTATCGCATTGGTCGGTCCGTCCGGGTGCGGGAAAAGCACCCTGCTGCGCCTCTTAACAGGGCTAATCGCCCCGACAGAAGGAGACATCCGCTACAAAGGAAAGCGACTGCAAGCCGTGAATCTCGAATCAGCCATGGTTTTTCAGTCTTTTGGACTTTTCCCGTGGTTAAGCGTCCAGGAAAACATAGAGCTTGGCCTCGAAGCCCGTGGGCTTTCGGAAAGTGATCGCAGGGAAAGAGCAGTCCATTTTATAGACAAGGTCGGCCTGGACGGCTTTGAAGAGGCCTATCCCCGTGAACTGTCGGGCGGGATGA
>JBHHXE010000055.1:0-12827 GCA_046756865.1 Nitrospiria bacterium
GCTCCTAGAGGGCTCCTATTTTTCTAGCGCGGGAAGGCTTCCTTGACACCCCCATCAACCGGCAGAATGGCCCCTGTTGTTTTAGCTGCACGCTCAGAGGAGAAGAAGAGGACGGATTGGGCGACATCCCTTGCGCTTATTCTGGTTTTCAGGAGATTCCGCTTGGCGTAGAAACCCTCCAGGTCTTCGAGCGCAACCTTGTGCGCCTGGGCGCGATCTTCCCGGATTTTCTTTGACCAGAGACCGGATGCTTCAAAAACCCCGTCTGGATTTACCATGTTCACGCGAATTCCAGCCTCAGCATTCTCAATAGCCATAATCCGGGCGAGTTGTGCCTGCGCGGCCTTAGATGCAGAGTAGGCTCCGAAATCTTTTCCGGGGGCAAGGACGTTCTTGGTTGCAACGACAACCACGGCGCCGCCTAACCTTTGTGCCCTCATGATTTGTAATGCTGCTTTTGATGTCAGAAAATGCCCTGTTGCATTGACAGCAAGGGAGGCGTCCCAATCCGAACGGCTGAGTTGATCGACCGCAGCACAGCGGGCAATTCCCGCATTTGAGACAAAGATATCAAGTCCCCCGAAGTAAAGGGCGGCAGTTTCGAAGCCGCAACGGACACTTTTCTCGCTGGTAACATCCATCTCTAAGGCGATGGCCTCTCCTCCTCCTGCTGCCTTGGCATTTATTTTCGCGGCAGCGTCTTCTGCCTTGTCTTTCTGAATATCTGCCAGGATCACGGAGGCGCCCGCTTCCACAAAGGATTCAGCAATTGCGCGGCCGATCGCTCCGGCGCCACCGGTCACCAGGACAATTTTTCTGGAAAACTCCTTCTCAGCTGGGAGTAGGGTCAGTTTATAGTTTTCCATCGGCCAATATTCGAAGTTGCAGATCTCCCGCGTCGAAATAGACCGGTATCCGTCAATCGCCTCGGCGGCCTCTATCACACTCATTGTGTGAAGGTAGAGGTCGCGTGTAATGCCGGCTGCGCGTTGATCTTTTCCGGTGGTGAACATTCCGATGCCCGGAATCAGGATGATGCGCGGGTTCGGGTCGAGCATGGTGACCCCCTCCGTTTTGTAACGATTGAAGTATTTTACGGAGCGTTCTCTGTAGCCTTCACAGGCCTTCCCGATTTCTGAAATGAGCCGTTTGATGTCTCCGGGGTTTTTGGTTTTGACAAACAGGGGCCATGGTTTCGTGTGGAGAAGGTGATCCGGCGTAAAGGGGCCGATCTGTGTCAGCCGCCGTGCCTTCGCTGATCCAATAAAATTCAGGACTTGTTTAGAATCATCAAACTGTAGGATCATCCGCTTGTTTTGGCTGACTTCTCCGCGTAATACCGGAAGGAGCGCTGCGGCGAGTGCCTGCCGCTCTTTCCGCGCGAGAGGCTTGACCTGGATGAGGCCCATGGCCTGTTTTCCACGCTTTTTTTGCGCGGTGTAACGTTCCGCCTCAGAGACCATACGGATGGTTTGATCATAAGCGTCTTTGGCGCTTTTCCCCCAAGTGATCAGGCCATGTTTGTCGAGGATGATTGCGCGCAGTCCGGGATGTTTACGATAAGCTTCAGCAACTCTTTTTGAGAGGAGAAAGCCGGGACGGGTGTAATGAACGAGGGCGACCTCCTTCCCGTAGACTTTTTCAACAATCTTTTTGCTGTCGGTGGTATCTGTCAGGGCGCATATTGCATCTGCATGTGTGTGATAAATGTGCTTTGCCGGCAGAAAGGCGTGCAAAAGGGTTTCAATGGAGGGTTTCGGGGCCTTAGGGTTGAGGACGGATTTTAACTGGTAGTCTACCATCTCTTCGTCGGTCATCGCTTCTCGCTTTTTCAGGGGGAGGAGGTCGTCAAGACGAAGCGGTGTGAAGTTCTCCGGCGTGATGGTCCGCATGTCCGATCCGCTTCCTTTAACCCAGAGAATCCGTGTGGGCTGGCCTTTGTGATCTAAGCCCTCGACTTTTATTGAAGAGTTTCCGCCTCCCCAGAGTACCAGGTTTGGATCAACGCCGATTAATCTTGAGGTGTAAACCACGAGATTAACCCCCGATCTCTTCTTTGCTTCACGATCTGACCACAAACTCTTCATCCACCTTCTCCTCTTCGGTTCCCCATCGCCGCCCTTTAGACCCGAACATGGGGAGGTCTGCTGTTTAAAAATAAAAAAGGCTCAATCCTCTGAGCCTTTTTTATTTTTAAAATGACGTGTGACGGAACGGCTTTCTCTCAATCCTTGCTTGATGCTGACTCTGGTGGTAATAAGGTCACGGTGATAAGCCCTCCTTTTTCCTGTACCAGTTGGAACAGGTCACCCTCAGAAAAAGGCATTTCGAGATCGCCTGAAAAAAGTTCCTCAATCGTGTTCAGAACAAATCCTTTCCCCATCTCTGTTGCAGCGCCTGCAAGTCCCTGGGCCTTCATCTGTTCGGCATTGCCATACTCAAGTTCGCTGGCCCCTCCAAATTCTTCCGGCAGACAAAAGCCTGAAAAAACAATCCTGGCCTCGGAAAGAGGGGTGATGAGGGCGCGAAGTTCTTTTGCAACTTGTTCAATTGTGAGTATTTTCGGCTCCGATCCAGGTTCAGGTCTTGGGGATTGACTTGATTGTCTCATGAAGCTTGAGCTTGACATCATTCATCACCACCAAGGGCTCCAGGGCCTTCAGCTGGGCCTGAATTTCGGGGTCACTGAGATGCTTACGCGCTGATTGGATGACCTTGGTATACATAATCGGAAGATCAAAACGTTCTAACATTGGACGCTTTGTTTTTTCATTGAGCGCGAGCCAGCGCTTTAAACGCGCGTTCAGACTGGGAAGCGGTGCAAAGAGTTTGTCTGCCAGCTTTGCCTGGACTTCCGCATGAAGCCCCTTCCCTTCCAGGAGCTTCTCCAGTTCCGCCTCGACTTCATCATTCGGAATGTAGGAGGAAACGCTGTCAATGGTGGTTTTTTGTGTAACAAGGTGGAGCGCTGCAAAATTGGTCTTGAGCAGCTTGATCAGTTCTTCACGGGTCTCCTGTGCCTTAAATGTTCCGATCAGACCCACAATATTCTGTTTTTGGAGTTGATCCTCCACTTGGTGGAGGAGGTCAAACATGCGGGAAAGCCGTTCCGCGGTGGCCGGAAGCGCCTGGATTGCTTCCCGTGCCCTGTCCTTATCAATAGCCGTCGCTGATGGAAGCCTTTGAACGTATAGATTGAACATGCCCTCCCATATCTCATTCTCAAGCAGGAGAGGCGTCTTTTGTTTCTTTGCCGCTTTTGCGCGTGATGTGAGAGCAGCTGCAGCCTCCACTCGTATGTTTTCGCTATGATTCCCGGCTCCCCTCAGCAGGACTTGAATGACCGGTTCTGTACTCGGAAATCCGATCGGCGGCCCCTCTCCCGGGATGTCCATGCGGAGTGCCCGCAAAAGATGTATGGCCGTCTCGTCTGATTTAACATGACTGAAACCGGAGAGAAGCAGTTCGAGGGCCTCAGGAGGATATTTCCCCTGAACATATTGTGAAAGCACATAAAGCCCGTCTTCTCCTGCAGTTGGGGCCATCTCAATAATGGCTTTTGTAACACGATCACTCTGGGTGAAATTGGAGAGGGTTTTGTAAAGTTCGAGCCAGACCTGGTGTTTGGCAATAATCTCCTTGTTGTATAGTTGAGAAATGATCGGGTCCAACAACTTTTCTTCAAAGGCCTTCCGTTCATCGGACTTTTTTTCTGCAACCAGCCTGACGATGGAACTTCGCAGCAAAACGGCTGCTTCGATATGAAGATCTTTAAAAGGACAAGATAAAAGTGAGAGAATTCCATCGGCCATGTTGGCGTTGAAAGGAACTTTATTCAGAAGGCGTACTTCCAGTTGTCTGATCCATATTACGGGTTCCTTCTGGATAACCGGAATTAAGAGGCGCCAAAGTTCGGGGTCCGGGACAGCCGAGGTGTAGACAAGTTTTTCTATTGTTGATTTCCTGGATTCGTCAGAGGCCTTATCCGGGTCGAGCTTTGTTGCCAATTCATTTTCCATCAGTTCCCCCATCGTCATAGAATTTGATTCGTGTTTTTATACCCTATTTATGTGTTAGAATTCAAGAAATTCTTGGTATACCGGAATATGCTTGGATATTGAGGATAAACTGGTATTTAATTCTGGAAGGAAGGGCCGTGCGGATTAGACTGGTCTGATAAAGGGTGAGATCCTTTTAAAGGATGCGTCGCGCCCCGCGATACCTTCTTTTCCAGTAGCGGGTGGAGAGGTGTTGGATGTTAACCTTTCCCCCAGTGCTGGGTGAATGGATGAACTTTCCCTCCCCGATGTAGATTCCGATATGAATAGATTTCTTATGGCCGATTCTGAAAAAAACGAGATCTCCCTTAGAAAGTTGGCTCCTGTGAACCGGTTCTCCGACACGAATGAGCTGGCGCGTTGTTCGAGGAAGGGCCATTCTGGCTGCTTGACGGAAAACGTAGTTGATCAGTCCGCTGCAGTCGAATCCTTTTGGGGTTGTACCGCCAAAAAGATAGGGTGTGCCAAGTAGGGTGTGGGCCGTTTGAACGACCTTTTCACTGGCTTGTGTTCGTGGAAGTTTTTGCCCTGAAGTCGTCCGGGGGAAAGCGATCGCCCGGGGTGTCCCGCCGCAAGCCGTAAGAGCGATTAAGAAGACTGAAATCCAGGCTGTTTTCCGTAGAGTTCGCATCCCTTTAATGATAACCGGAGCTTGCCGTTTGTCAATGAGCTATAGGATTTGTACATGATGAAACTGCCTGGAATCACGATATTTCCATGCTTTCGGCTTGGAGAGGGGAGAAAATGATTCCTGATTGAGTGCTTCCTTAAGGGGATGTAACTTGAATATGTGTGCCGCCTTCCGGAAGCGGGGTCAGTTTCACAATATAACTTGCCTCACGGCCTCCGCGTCTTATGCGCCACTGCTCGGTGATGATTTCTCCCTCGACGGAAAGGACTTTTGTGCCAATAACTCTTCCGCCGAAAATCAGATTGTTGGCAGAATCTGCGGAATCTTCTGCGGAATCCATTGTATGGTCGGTCTGTTGAAGCCGACCTTCATGAACCCGAAAATCAAGGTTTGTCCTTGCTGGCGGAGGATTGGCGCATCCTGCGAGGAGGAAAAGGCCGACGGCGAGGAGATTCGGACCCAAAAGCGAGTGTTTTCCAGGCTTGAGGGGGTTAAACTTCATAGTCAACAACTCTTCGTTCTATGCAGATTGACTGAAGAAAGGGCAGGACGGCCTTGTGTTCCGGGTGGTTCCGGTAGAATTCCAGGTTCTCACGGTTCCCGAATTCAGAATAGAGAGACAGATCTGAAGAGCTTTCAGCTTTGGAGAGGTCTATACCGACTTCCAGGTGGAGAAGCCCTTCTATTTTCCCATTAAGGCCTTCCAGGATTTCTTTGACTTTCCTGGCATTTTCATCTTTGTGATGGCCATCTGCTTCTTCTTTCAATTTCCATAAAACAATATGCTTTATCACTTTACAAGGCACTCCGGAGACTTATTTTCAGGTCCCTTACGAGCGGCGGGACTCATTTCTTCATGACCTGTGCGGGTTCCGATCCGGGAGGTGGTGTATCGACCGAGGCTTCTTCTGCGGGAGCCTGAACCTTCGGTTTGCGGGCCTGGCGGATCTGGGCAACAAGTCTGGCGACGCGTTCCATCCCTCTATCAGGTTGGCCCGCGATGAGAAGATCATTGATAAGGACATTCTTAGAGGGCTTACGGAGATCCTTGGCGAGACCCAGCCAGGACATGACAATGAGTACATAATAGCTGAAATCAATTTCCCACCAGTAGAAGCCCTGGTTGGCTGTAGACTGATAATGGTGGTGATTGTTGTGCCATCCCTCACCGCAAGTGAGCAGAGCGATGATCATCGAATTGCGGCTTGTATCATCTGTTGCAAATCGACGCCGGCCAAATAAATGTGTTGCGGAATTCACAAGAAAGGTCCCATGGTAAAGGAGCACTGTAGAGAGAAAATAACCAACAATTAGCGTCGGCCAACTCCCCAGAACCCAGCAGGTGAATCCCAGGAGGGTGGCCGGGATATACCAATGTCTGTTGATCCACCTCAGTTCAGGGAATTTTGCAAAGTCCTTGATCAGGTCAAAACGCGTGGGGTTATAACGGTCGCACAAAATCCAGCCGAGATGGCTCCACCAAACCCCCCGGAGAGGGGAGTGAGCATCCTCCAGTTGGTCTGAATAACGATGATGGTGCCGATGATGAGCGGCCCACCAAAGGACGCCCTTCTGCCCGGCCATTGAGCCGCCCACAGCCATGAGAAACTGCATAACCCGTCCGAGCCTGTAACTCCGGTGTGCGAAGTACCGATGGTATCCCGCGGTGATGAAGAACATCCGGATGTAATAGAGGGCAAGGCAGATTCCGAGATCAAACCAGGTGACCCCTGTCCAGAAGGCTGCCAGAGGCATGAGATGGACGATAATAAAAGGGGTGCTTGTGGTCCAGCAGATTTGTGAATCTTCCCCGAGCAGTAATCCTTTGGTTTGGGCTGCATCAACCCCAGCCACCTGTCGATTATGTGATATTCTCATTTATTCTCCTTGAGGGACACGCGCAACGTGCCGTATGGTCCTTAGCTTGCGGAGAGGCTGAATATGATAACAAAAAGTAAAATCTAAGGTGAACTGAACGAGGCCTGTATGTGCAAGACAAACAGCAAAATTGTACCTGTTTCCGGCGCATTAATCAAGGAAAAGATTCAATGTCGATATTCAAAAATTGTAAGGGCTTTAATCCAACAACCTGATCACAGTTCACTATCCAAGGTTTTTTCAGTAAAACCTGCTGTGCCTTGAGTTTAGAGCCTTCTTCTGACCTCCTTTAGCTTGTTATGATAAGCCCCTTTTGTTGACACCCTTAGGCCCCTTTGTTATCCTACAAACAAGCTGAATACTTGGAGGAAAATACCTCTTATGGCAAAAGAAAAAGGAAGCGGCGTGAAAAATTTGTTAATCAGCCAGGTCCTGGCCGTTGTCCTGGTCTATGTTGCCGTGCTCTTCTACGAGTCTGACCCGCTCATGACCAAGGTCGTCGTTTTCATGCTTGCCGCCGGAATTTTTCACTTTGCCTGGAAGGGGATCAGGGCACTCTGGATTAAACCACAGGGTTAATCATAATGAGTAGCAATTACATTGTTGGCGGACAGGATACGCTCCATCCCCATGCGCCGAGTTGTGAGATAGATCTCTGCCATACAGCGGAACCGACGGTTTTAAAAAGCAGTCCTTCTTCCGTTTTCGGGGCAGTCGAGCGAAAAAAACTTCTATGGGCGATCCTTCTGACCGGGGCTGTAATGATCCTTGAGGTTGTCGGGGGAGTGCTCTCCAACAGCCTGGCCCTTCTTTCTGACGCCGGCCACATGCTGACCCACCTCCTGGCCCTATCCATCAGCTTTCTGGCAGTTATTTTCTCATCCCAACCTGCGACGCGGAAAAAAACATTTGGCTTTTATCGTATCGAGATCCTGGCTGCCCTGTTAAACGGTTTCTTGCTCCTGGCGGTGACGGTCTGGATTTTCTACCATGCCTATCAGCGATTCCATCAACCTGAGCCGGTCGCTTCAAGTGAGATGATGGCCGTCGCCTTGATTGGTCTGGTCACGAACCTGGTGACGGCCTTTCTCCTGAGCAACTCGACAAAGACCAGTATTAATTTTAAATCCGCCTTTCTCCACGTCATGGGGGATACCCTTTCTTCGGGAGGCGTTGTGCTGACGGCGGTGGTCATTTATTTTACAGAGTGGTGGCTTCTCGACCCCCTTGTCAGTGTTGCCATTTCCCTCCTGATTCTCTATTGGTCTTTTCGGCTCATCCTGGACTCAATCGATATTCTACTGGAGGCAACACCGAAGGAGATTGACCCCGATCGTGTTGTCGAAGCGGTACAGGTGATCGATGAGGTCCGGGATGTCCATGATGTGCATGTCTGGACACTCACCTCCGGGATGTATGCCCTCTCGGCGCATGTCGCAGTAAGAGATATGCCCTTGAAAGACACTGCGGATCTATTGAAAAAAATAAATTTCCTCCTCTGCCAGCGCTTTAAGATCGGCCATGCCGCAATCCAGTTGGAGGCTGAAACAGCGGTGGCCCCTTTACCAAAATAACGAATCGATGGTGACCATGAATCTGTTTGAACAGATGAAGGGTGAAGGCCATGAGCAGGTTCTGTTCTGTTCTGATCCTGCTGCCGGACTTCAGGCAATTATCGCCATCCATGACACCCGTCTGGGCCCTGCTCTCGGCGGATGCCGTATGTGGCCCTATCCCTCATTCGAGGAGGCGCTTTCCGATGTCCTGCGTCTTTCAAAGGCGATGACCTACAAGGCCGCCGTAAGCGGCCTTCCCCTGGGTGGCGGGAAAAGCGTGATCTGGGGAGACCCGAAAAAGGACAAGACGCCGGAGCGCCTGGCCGCTTTTGCCAGACAAGTTGCGGCACTGGGGGGGCGCTATCTGGTTGCTGAAGATGTCGGCGTCAGCCTTGACGATATTGAGAAAATGAGGGAGATTACCCCCCATGTTACCGGATATTCTCTTGAAGAGGGGGGAAGTGGCGACCCTTCTCCCGCAACGGCTTACGGGGTTTTTTGCGGGATGCGCGCCTGTCTCAAGGAGGTGAGTGGAGAAGATTCTTTTGAGGGGAAGCGGGTTGCCATTCAGGGGGTCGGGAAGGTCGGCTACGCGCTGGCCGCTTTGCTTCATCAGGAAGGTGCGCGTCTATTTGTCTCTGATATGGATCCTGAGCGGGTTGCGATGGCGAGCCGGGATTTCGGGGCCGACCCCTTATTGGGGCACGAAATCTACCGGGTGGACTGCGACATTTACGCCCCTTGCGCCTTGGGGGGAAGCATCAATGAGCGGACAGTTCCACGCCTCTCCTGCCGGATTGTTGCCGGCGCGGCCAACAATCAGCTGGAGGGTTCGGAAGTGGCCGCCATGCTGGACGCCTCTCATATTCTTTATGCCCCGGATTATGTGATCAATGCAGGCGGTCTGATTAATATTGCAGAAGAGCTGACAGAATATTCTAAAGAACGGGCTTATCGAAAGATTTCCGAAATACAGGCACGCTTAGAGCGGGTGTTTTTACTTGCAAAAGAAGCTTCGATTTCGAGTTCCGAGGCGGCAAATCGATTGGCAGTCAATAGATTGGAAACGGGGAGGGGATGAGTAAGGGAAGCCGTTCGGATCGTATCTGGAGAGGGATCATTGCCCTGTTTCTTTCGATATTTTACTGGAGACTGACACATATCATGCCCGTCTCCGGAAGGGGGCTTATTATTTTTTTGATCCTTCTCTTCTTTGTCGTTCTTCCGGACCTCAAGGGTTTGAAGGGCGGAACCATTGCGGGGTTTTTATCCCTGGCCTTTGCAGGGATAGGACACCTCTATGTGAGGGAATATGTAAGGGCAGTACTCTTTTTACTGGCAGGGATTTTTGCCTATATGATTTCCAGTTATTCTCCAAAAAGTGTGATGTTTAATATCCTCCTTTTTATCACCGCTGCAGTTGATGCCTTCTCCTTTGGAAAAAGGGGTTTCGGGATTTTCTGAAACCAAAATTTCTTCTTATTTATTCTACAGTTTGGAAAAATACTGGTCCGAACTGCACCAAAATTTGATGTCCAATCCTTCTTAAAAAATAGTATAATCACCGGAGACAAGGGAGGTCTAAAATGGATCACCCGGGAGGATGGAAATCAGGGCGGATTTGGGCCGGACTGAATCAGACGGATGCGGAGACCCCGGACATTTCAATCGTCGGTATCCCTTATGACGGGGCGGCCTGCTCCCGGACCGGTGCCGCGGTGGCGCCGGATCGCATCCGGATGCTCTCCTCTGAAATTCCACCTATCCTCGAAACCGGGGAAATTCTCAATGGATTTGTGGTTAGGGACAATGGCAATCTTAAATGGGAGGGTGATTTTGTTTCCGCCCACCCCGATATACAGGAAGAGATCGCAAGGCGGGCCGCCTCATCATTTGTCCTAACGCTGGGCGGGGACCATTCGGTTTCCATTCCGGTTTTGCGCGCAATCAGTCATCAGGCAAATGAAAAGGTCGGGCTGATCTATGTCGATGCCCATACAGATCTCTCCAATCGTTTCCACAACTCCCCTTACTCAAATGGCTGTCCGTTGAGGCGTGCGATGGAGGAAGAAAAGTTTTCTCCGGAATGGACCGTCTTGGTGGGAACCCGCTGTTTTGAGATGGAAGGGCTTCAGTTCATCCGGGACAGGCGGATGCGCGTATTTCCTGCCTATGAGGTCGATGAGCGGGGGATGCAGGTCGTGGCCGAGGAGATTACGGGGCAGCTTGAGGGGCTTTCTAATGTCTATCTCTCAATTGATATTGATGCCCTCGATCCGGCGTTTGCGCCAGGGACCGGGATTCCGGATGGCGGGGGGCTGAGCACCCGCGATATGATGAGCCTGATTCGTGCGCTCCATCCTCTCCCGGTTATCGGGGCGGATCTTGTAGAGGTTTCTCCACCATTGGATCATTCTGATATCACCAGTTATGCAGCGCTTCGTCTGATTATGGAGATCTTTGGCCTGGTCAAACGGCGGAGCGTCCTTGGAAAACGAAGCACCCTGCAATGAGCATGTATCGCGTTTATGGTCTTTATTCTCCGAGCAGGGTTCTTCAATAAAGAAAGGAGGCCTGCGATGAACAAAAGAGAGGGTTCTGTTCTTTCTATCCAAGAAAGATCTTCACCGGGAAGTCCTTCAGTCCTGCCCGGCCCGCGAGCCAAAAAGTGGGTCATGCGGGACCACGCGGTCATCTCACCCTCGGTCACGCGCAGTTATCCTTTTGTTGTTGAATCGGCAAAAGGCTGTGTTATGACCGATGTCGATGGAAATCGCTTTATTGATTTCACTTCGGGTATTGCTGTAACAAATACCGGCCATTGCCACCCAAAAGTGATCCGGGCGATTAGCGCCCAGGCCAGGCGGCTTATTCATATGTCGGGGACAGATTTTTATTATCCGTCCGAGGTGGTTCTTGCTGAGAAACTTGTCGAGATCTCGCCCGGCCCGGAAGCCAAGAAAGTTTTTTTCACCAATTCAGGAGCAGAGTCGGTTGAGGCGGCCATGAAATTGACCCGTTATCAGTCCCGTCGTCCCTACTATCTCGCTTTTTCAGGGGGATTCCATGGGCGAAGTATGGGGGCGCTTTCTTTAACCGCCAGTAAATCAAGCCACCGGAAAGGGTTTGCGCCCTTGATTCCCGGGGTCGTTCATGTGCCCTATCCAAATCCATACCGTCCTCATAAGGGGAGCGGACCTGAGGAAGTGGTTGAGCACACCCTCTACTGGATTCGTGAGGTCGCGTTCAGGCATATCGTGCCTCCGGAGGAAGTGGCGTCTGTTTTTGTGGAGGCTATCCAGGGCGAGGGGGGATATATTGTCCCACCAAAGCACTTTTTAAAGGCGCTTTCTGGGTTGGCGAAAGAATTCGGCATCCTGGTGGTTGTCGATGAGATCCAGACCGGGATGGGACGGACCGGAAAGATGTTTGCCTCAGACCATGTACATTTTCAGCCAGACGTGATGACCCTGGCGAAAGGCCTCGCTTCCGGACTCCCTTTGGGGGCAATGGTGGCGTGGTCTCCTCTGATGGATGTCTGGGAATCCGGCGCGCATGCCAATACCTTCGGGGGAAATCCAATTGCATGTGAATCAGCCTTGGCAACTATCAATCTTCTGGAAAGGGGATTAATTCAAAATGCTGAAAAAATTGGGACCTTTCTTCTGGGTAGGCTCAAAGTCATGCAGAAAGCGCATCGCCTGATGGGGGATGTCCGCGGCCTAGGACTCATGATCGGGATTGAGCTGGTCCTGGACCGGGAGACAAAGGAGATGGCCATTTTGGAACGGGATCGGATTGTTCAGCGATGTTTTGAAAAAGGCCTGCTGATCCTGGGTTGCGGTCAAAATGTGGTTCGCTTTATGCCTCCGCTTCTGATTTCCAAAAGAGAGGCGGAGGCCGCCCTCGCTGTATTTGAAGAAGCCTTGACCGAAGTGGAAAAAGAGAGGGTCGTCTGATCTCTCTGGATGATCTCGCGGGATTTGAGGCGAAAATTTGTTTGACAGGCCTGGAGCAGGTTCCCTATAATTACTCGTTTCGATCATCGGAATGGACATGGAGATAAATGTTCAAGAGATTCCAAGCGAGGGACTTTCTTTAGTCTACGAGGAAGATCCCGCGCTTTGGGGACTGAAGAAGGAAGATGTCTCAATCAAAGGTAAGATCCGTGTCCGGCTGAAAGCGCTTAGACATAATGAGAACAATGTCTACGTTCGCGGGGCGGTTGAGGCGGAGGTTTCTTCCGAATGCGGTCGTTGCCTGACCTGCTATGTAGAGCATGTTCGGTCTGATTTTCATATAGAATATGTCCCCACGCCCTTGATCCCTCTGGAAGAAGAACTCATCTTATCTCGCGAAGAGCTTGAGATCAGTTATTATCAGGGGGGGCAAATCGATGTGAATGATGAGATTCGGAGTCAACTTTTTCTGGCGGTTCCGATGCGCCCGCTCTGCCAGACGGATTGCCGCGGCCTTTGTCCTCATTGTGGAGAAAACCTGAACCGAAAGACCTGTTCCTGTCCCGCAGTGCTCCCTGATGCGCGATGGGCGAAATTAAAGAACCTGCAATAGCTAAAAATTCAGCAAACCCTTCTTTTCCTTCATGGCGGCGTTGCTGTGGTGCTCGAATCTTCACGTATGGAAGCATGCGTGGCGGTTCTGCGCCCCTCAGCCTTGCCCTGAAGAAAAATCCGAGTATGCTGG